>NZ_JAYGHH010000024.1:0-38846 GCF_034931045.1 Nodularia sp. UHCC 0506 | reverse complement strand
ATCCCTTTTTTTTAACGAACCGCAGAGACACAGAGGCGCAGAGAGAGGATCTAATAGAATAGAGGAGAGGGTGTTATTGTGAGTTTGTATGTCAGCAAAAGATTTTTTTCACAATGCCGTCAGGTTAGCTTTAGAGAAAGATGGTTGGTTAATTACTGATGATCCTTTATCATTTACAGTAGATAGTCTTGACTTTCGGATTGATTTAGCAGCAGAAAGACTGTTAGGAGCGGAAAAAGAAGGACAAAAAATAGCGGTTGAAATAAAATCTTTTTTAGGTCCATCTGATGTTAGTGAATTTCATACAGCTTTAGGACAAACACTTAATTACCGTTCTGTTTTAAGAAAAAAAGAACCCGACCGCATTTTATATCTGGCAATTGGTAATGAAATATACAAAGAGTTTTTTCTCATCCCATTTATTCAAGAAATCATTGCTGAACATCAATTAAAATTACTGATATTTGAAGCTATTAAACAGGAGATTGTTTTATGGAAAGAATGAATTATCCTGAATTGGTAAAAACTGTATTAGCAAGACATACAGAATATCATGCTTCCAAAGGAACAGAGAAAGAGTTGATTTTTGATTGTGAAAGAAATAGTTATTTAGTCGTTCATGTAGGATGGGAAAATAACGAAAGAGCTTATGGGACAATTATTCATATAGATATTAGAGATGGAAAAATTTGGATTCAGAGAGATTTTACTGAGGAAGGAGTAGCTAGTGAGTTGGTAGATTTGGGAGTACCAAAAACGGATATTATTTTAGGTTTTAAGCCACCTTATATGAGACAGTTTACTGATTTTGCTTCAGTTTAGATTTTGGTAATTTGATGATTAGTTGATTTTTGAGGGGTAGTCTTTTGGTCTGATCCTTTTTTTGTTATTGATTTATTGAACGAACCACGAAGGCACAAAGAGCGCGAAGTAAGAAAGAAGCGGCTAAAAAAGTAATAACATTCTCATATAGACTCGTTTCTGTACATATCATTTGTTTTTATAACATATACTTTTAAATTCGTTTCCTTAATTCTCTCTCGGAATTTATTTTGATTAATATATAAACCTTGTAATATGTTGAAATTTTGTAAACTATTTTTTTTGAAGATGTATGGATTGATAATAAAATTTTCTGATTCTAAATCATATAGGCCGAGGATATATTGAGGAAATAAGGTACCTTTTATCGCTACTTCTTTCTGTTTATGTATTTCTCTAGAATAAATAGGCAATCCTTGCTTTTGATAATGTTGATGAAATTCTTGTGATATCTCAGCATTTATGCAATGTTTATATAAAGGTCTAGGAACAATATATAAAAATACTACAGATTTTTTATTTGGCTCACATGGTTTTCTTCCTTGTGCGTATTCATCTGCTTCAGCTTTGTCTTCAGTAGTTGATACAAAAATTGATTTTTCTTTGAAATGTCTTCCGAAATTATGCAAAATAAATAAATAGTAATCTCTAATTCTTTCACGCTCAGTTTCTTGATTATTTTTAATATTATTGATTATATTTATAAATTTTTCTTTGTTATCATTACTAAAAAAATTTGTAAATTCTGTATTACTTAATTTAAACTCAGCTTTAGCTTTTATTTCCCGCTTACCTCCTCCATAATTTTGATCAGTTAAAATTTTATTAATTTCGTCAAATATAAAGTGGAATGTAGCATCTGAGGTATCATCAACCGTTCTTAAATAACTATCTTCTGCATTATTGTCGTATTTAAAGAAATGTTTTGCTTTCTCACCAAAATAAAATATTTTACAAAGTAATTTACCTGCTTCATTTTGAAAAGAACCAGATAATACTTCTTCTAATGTTTGTTTATTTTGTCCTCTAAACAAAATTATAAACTTATCTTCTTCATATAATGAAATCAATTTTTTCCAAAAAGTTCCTAATTTTTCGTGTTGTTTATTTGTTAATTCAATTACTCCTGTATCTCTGTATTCATTAGGAATGACAATTTTTTATCTTTATTATATATTACATTTTTTAATTCATCTAAATTTTTCTCCCTACTTGATTGATTAGTTGGAAAATTCATAGTTTTTTATTCTGTAAATTAAGATGATTTTATTGATGTATTTAGTGTAACAGAGTAAGTAAAGGGTGTAAATTAAGTGTCAAAAAGCAATATACTCTGATGTTACAATGCTTGTAACTTTAGCAGTTTCTCAGATATCCCATAAACCATTTTTAATTAACTCAGGTAAATATTTCAGGGATTGCGTCAGACTATGAACTTTACCTAAATAAGATGTAGCATCTAAATTTATGATTTTTAAGTGGTACTCTTTGATTGGTTTACGTCCACAAGCATTATTGCCAAATTCAGCTAATTTAAAAAGCTTTTTTAAATCTGGGTCATCATCGTTATACACGTTTATCAAACTTCCTCTAACTTTGGAAGCTACATATCCCCAATCTTTACTACTATCCCTACGAACAGCACCAGCAAGAAGAATCACATCTTGTAAAAAATGTCGATTTTCTGACCAAGCATCCATGCAATAGTAAATAACACGCGCACCTAAAGAATGAGCAATGATACAGATATTTTTTTCAGGAACTTGATTATCAATAATATCAGATAAATAGTCTCTTCCAACTCTTTCAGCACGAGCCTTAGTTTTATGCCAATGACCAATACCTAACCCCATAAGCGAACTTGCTTTAAGACCAGAATCCCACCATAATTGATATACCGAATGTCGCCAACCAACAATACTTAAGGCAGATATTAAAGTATTGTCCCTAACTTTATTTTCACTTAAATAACCATCTATAAAAATCAACGCTTTTGAACTTCCTGCGGGACGCGACAGAAGCCGCAGTTCGGGGTGTTCCATTGATAAAAACCTGAGAAGTAATCTTTATAATTAGTATTCCCTAAAATATGATTTTCATATCAGGTCTAAACATAATAAATATACCTCATTTAATGAACCATCTTTCTGGTTCTTCCTTTGCGCTTTGCGCGAGATAAAAAATATTTAAACACCCGGCAAATGGAAATCGCGGCTACACAGACAAAACCCGCCTGCGCGGGTTCAAAATCTTGTTTCTTAGTCCACGCAGGTGGACTTCGTTTGTATAGCCGCGATTTCTAATCGCCAGGGCTTCTAAATAAAACCCAAAAATCTCAGCGTCATTAATCATTAGGAGGATGCCAATTTAAACTAATCCAAATTGCCCTAGCTTGTACAATATCTTCATTATTTAACCTTAAAACGAGAACCGTTGCTCTTCCACAAGCAGTTATACCAATAATATGAGTACCACCATTTGCCCACTGAAAATGCTCTAACCATCTTTGTTGACGAGGATTAAACAAAGATACAGATTCATTAGTTACAGGATCATTAGCCTTTGTTTTTGCCCCTTTAAATTCATTACAGCGATAACAGGAAGCAGATAAATTTTCTCGCTCATCACTTCCACCTAATGAACTAGGCAAAATATGATCCATAACTAAAGGCATACCTATTAAACGGCTAGATGTGCGGCAATATTCACATCTATATCCAGCCTCATTAATGACTTGTTGACGAATAGATTTAGGGATGGATGACACTGATATTAATCTACTAATTGCTCAAAATCTGGCAGAGAATAGCCTTTCCACTGTAAAAGTGCATAAGCATAGGCTTTTTTCAACATTAAATAATCAGCACTCACTCGCAGCGACTTCAATAACAACCTATCTGATTCATTTAATTGATTATTTTGATTTTTTTCTAAAAGCTGTAAATGTAATTCCTGTTGACTTTCAGGAATTTTACTTTGAGCAATAGGTAATAATTCCTCAATCATTAATTGCTGCATAGCGATTAATTCCCCTTGCAATTCCAGGGGTGCATAATCAACACCAGGAGGCGAATTAGTTTGGGTACTCATAACTTTTGTTAGAATTACTTATTTTTTAGTATATTAGAAAATCAACGTCTTTGTTTACTTGTCTTTGACTCAAAAAAAGAAGTGGTGCTACAATGGATACCTTAGATAATTATCGCCAAATCATTCAAAAAATATTAACCGAATACGCCCAACTCCCCTACGCTTACGGGGAACTAGAAAGACAACTAATTATTGACCAAACTCTCAACCATTACCTACTACTAACGCTAGGCTGGGAAAATAATCAACGGGTACATGGTTGCTTAGTTCATCTTGACATTATCAACGACAAAATCTGGATTCAAAGAGACGGTACAGAATACGGAATAGCCAACGAACTGGTTAACGCTGGTATTCCTAAACATCATATTGTTCTCGCCTTCCAACCAGCAGATATCAGGCAGTATACTGAATTCGCAGTAACTTAAAACTTTAAAATCATCTCATGCTAACTGTAACCATTGATGAAATTCAGGAAAATCTAACCAGCTATCTTCACCAAGTAGCAGCAGGACAAAGCATTATTATCACCCAAGCTGGTAAACCTATTGCAGAAATTAAACCAGTTTCCCCTATTACTCAACCAATGAGGCCTTATGGCTTATGTGCTGGAGATTTCATTGTCCCAGATGATTTTGATAGTCCCTTATCTGAAGATATTTTGAATAGTTTTGAGGGTAAATGAAATATTTTTTATTGTTTGTTAGTGGCGGTCAAAAATTACCAATAATTCGGTGAACTGATTAAGCATAGATAGCCTTTGTTTTTGTTTTCATAGTTACAGCTATTTTTAAGTAAGATGACCCGTAGCGGCTTTCCATTCTACATTCTTTCCCAGAGATATAAATTCTGTCTCACGAATAGGGCAAAAACACCTTTAGGAAGATGTAGCCAACTCATAAACCAGTATCAAATATAGCAGGAAGGAAGCAACTTCCTAGTATAAGGAGACTGATTTCATGAAGTTACAGGCGATTTGGACGCTATTCCCAGAAACTTTTAAACAATGGAGTGAAGATAAAGCCTCACGGTTAGCCGCAGCATTAGCTTATTACACAATATTTTCTATTGCACCTTTACTAATTATTGTAATTGCGATCGCAGGCGCAGCATTTGGAGAAGAAGCCGCCAGAGGTGAAATTGTTCGTCAAATTGAGGGTTTAGTCGGCAGAGATGGCGCACAATTCCTAGAAATAGCCATTAAAAATGCCAGCAGACCCCAAGCTGGAACCATTGCCTCTATTCTGAGTGTTGTAATTTTACTCATAGGTGCTACTGGTGTATTTGCGGAGTTACAAGACTCCCTTAACACCATTTGGGATGTCAAAGCCAAACCTGGACGTGGCATCATAACCATAATTCGCCAACGCTTCTTATCATTCACCATGATTTTAGGCATTGGCTTTTTACTTCTCGTTTCCTTAGTCATTAGTGCCGGATTATCAGCACTGATAACTTATTTTAGCCATGTCTTACCAGGTATTGCTTCCATCTGGCAGATGCTCAATTTTATGCTTTCTTTCGCCATTACTACAGTTATTTTTGCCCTAATTTTTAAAGTTTTACCAGATGTCAGAATTACTTGGAGTGATGTTTTAATTGGTGCATTGCTTACGTCTTTCTTATTTGTGATTGGTAAGTTTTTGTTAGGACAGTATATCGGTAGGAGTACTTTGGGTTCAGCTTATGGTGCGGCTGGTTCACTGGTGGTAATCATCGCTTGGGTTTACTATGCTGCCCAAATTCTGTTTTTTGGTGCAGAGTTTACCCAGGTTTATGCTAGAAGATACGGTACAGACATCACCCCAACTAAAAACGCTATCCCACGCACTGCTCAAACTCCTGTGGAGGGAGGGGTAATCCATAATAGTACGCGAAATGCTGTGAGAAAAAAGCAATCCGCTCGCTTAATTAATCGTATTCTCCACTACTTTAGGCATCCCAAGCGCTTAAAACGCCGCCGCCGAAATCGCCACTATTGAATTTATGCCTAACTGATAGTTATGGATGGGTTAATTAAACTGTAGAATATGACAGTTGTATTCTGCCGCGAACGTTGATTGAGCGTTATACTCTGCCCGAAATGGGCAACCTGTGGACTGAAACTTACAAATTAAAAACCTGGCTTCAGGTGGAAATTGCAGTTTGTGAAGCCCAAGCTGAACTGGGTTATATCCCTGCTCAGGCAGTTGAAGAAATTAAAGCTAAGGCGAATTTTGACCCGAAGCGTGTATTGGAAATTGAAGCTGAAGTCCGTCATGATGTCATTGCCTTTTTAACCAATGTCAATGAATATGTGGGTGATGCTGGGCGTTATATTCATCTGGGTTTAACTAGCTCGGATGTACTAGATACTGCTTTAGGACTGCAATTAGTTGCTAGTCTGGATCTCATATCCCAATACCTGGAAGAGTTGATTCAGGTAATTCGCCTCAAGGCGCGAGAACATCGTTATACAGTCATGACTGGCCGTTCGCACGGTATTCACGCTGAACCGATGACTTTTGGATTTAAGTTAGCTGGATGGTTAGCTGAGGTGTTGCGCCATCAAGAAAGGCTGAAAGTTCTCCGGGAAACCATCGCTGTGGGGAAAATTTCCGGGGCTGTGGGAACCTATGCCAATATTGAACCACGAGTTGAAGCGATCGCTTGTGAAAAACTGGGACTCAAACCTGATACGGCCTCGACTCAAGTAATTTCGCGCGATCGCCATGCCGACTACGTGCAACAATTAGCCTTAGTCGCCGCATCCATTGAACGCTTTGCTGTAGAAATTCGGAATCTCCAAAGAACAGACGTTTTAGAAGTAGAAGAATTTTTCGCCAAAGGTCAAAAAGGCTCATCAGCCATGCCCCACAAGCGCAATCCCATCCGTTCAGAACGGTTGACGGGAATGGCTAGGTTGGTCAGAAGTCATGCCGGTGCAGCCCTGGAAAACGTGGCTTTATGGCATGAACGGGACATTTCTCATAGTTCTGTAGAACGAGTAATTTTGCCAGATGCTTGTATTTTGACTCATTTTATGCTGGTAGAAATTACCGCATTGGTGAAAAACTTGCTGGTGTACCCGGAAAACATGGCGCGGAACCTGAACTGCTACGGCGGTGTAGTGTTTAGCCAAAAAGTTCTCCTGGCTTTAATAGACAAGGGAATGAACCGAGAAGAAGCTTATGCCATTGTTCAAGAAAGCGCTCATACTGCTTGGAATAAGCCAGAAGGAGACTTCCACGCCTTAATTACTCAAAACCCACGTGTAACTCAAAAGTTGTCTCCAACAGAAATTGCCGCCTGTTTTGACCCACAGCAACATCTGCGTCATTTAGATCAAGTTTACCAACGACTAGGTATTTAGGCAGGGAGAAGAGGCAGGGGAGAAGAGGCAGGGGAGCAGGGAGCAGGGGGCAGGGAGCAGGGAGCAGGGAGCAGGGAGCAGGGAGCAGGGGGCAGGGAGCAGGGAGCAGGGGAGAAGACGTTGGGCTTATACCAAAATTTTTCTTCCTGATCTCCCCTTTGGACTAAAATTAAAATACCTGAACTCGTGCTAGACCATAGGGAATCTCTCGCATCAAGCCTACGTGATCACCAGAAACTTGATAGTGGAAAACTTTACCAGCAGGCATGGGAGGCGTAAATCCTAAATCCATCATGGCAATTTCTAAGGTAGTTCCAGAAGCGACTGGTTGAGCAAAACTGATTTTAACTCTGTCTTCTTCTTTAGAAACCTCTGCTGCAATCGTTTCACCTGCTTCATCGGTGACTTGAATATTTTCACCAAGATCCATAAATTCTGAGGGACGAATTGTAATGCTAGATAAAGGCTGTTCCCCAGTATACAAGCTGATATAATGCCGATTAGGTAAACCAGTTGTGCTGCTAATGCGAGGGGCGCTTTCATCATACTGGATTTGTTGCCCTTGAGCTATGGCAGGCAGACCCATTGTGGCGATCGCTAAACTTAAAGTCGATAAGCAAATCAATTTCTTCATCATAAATGGATTTGGGTAATAAGTAATCTGAAAACCTCTTGAATTTCACGTTACAAAGGTTAAAAATAGATTACGTCTCACTAATGGGATATTTAAAGAAATCCTGTGGGGAGGACAAATATACTCGCCCTTGTATACCTAATTTAGATGAAATATGTTATGTAGCAACCGCCAAGGAAATCAGGATATTGTTGATTACTGAAAGCCTTGATGTAGGAGCGGGTTGATTAAAATTATTATTGGTAATTGAGCATATCTGTCATAGCTTGCGTGGCGTAGCCATACCCGCCCCTATTTCGTTTCTACTCAAAACTCAGCACTCAGCACTCAGCACTCAGCACTTTGCTGTTTAATAAAATAGGGGCGCAAAGTCTCGCGTCCCCACCAATTTGATAATTGCTATTGGATTTTAAATTTACTGCAAAAGACCAATCATGTGCAGAAAACCATGACCAGTAACTATCTCAATCACTAAAGCAATAAAGCCCAGCATTGCAATCCGACCGTTCCAGACTTCAGCGCTAGTAGTCATACCCCATTCCCAGTTTTCTTGGGGGTACATTTTCACCCTTTTTTTCATTTGTGCAGCTTGGGAAAGTTTGAAACTGGGGTTATTTAGGGCATCAATTACCAAGTCTGCCAGTGCTTTAATAAATACTGGGTGAGTATTAGGCGCAGAGGCGCGACGGAAGTTGTGAATTCCTGACTCTTCGGCTATTTCCCGATATTCAATATCAATTTCTTGTAGAGTCTCAATGTGTTCGGAGACAAAACTGATAGGTACAACAACTAAATCTTT
This sequence comes from Nodularia sp. UHCC 0506, assembly GCF_034931045.1. Lineage (NCBI taxonomy): Bacteria > Bacillati > Cyanobacteriota > Cyanophyceae > Nostocales > Nodulariaceae > Nodularia > Nodularia sp. UHCC 0506. The sequence goes on along the minus strand of NZ_JAYGHH010000024.1, from coordinate 30,149 downwards.
CACCCCTTCTGCACCCAGTTGTTTGAGTGCATCTTCAGTATAAGGCTGTAGCCATTCTACAGGGCCAACACGACTTTGATAAGCTAGGGTGTAAAGATTGGGTCGATTGAGAGTCTGCATAATTAATGCAGTACATTCTTCAATTTCTTGCTCATAGGGGTCCCCGGCTTCTTCAACGTAGCTTTTAGGAACGCCGTGAGCGCTGAAAAATATATGAGCTTCATCAGGGTTGGGACATTGGTCGAGTTCTTGGGCTATGAGTTCCGCCATAGCTTGCAGATAGCTTGGTTCTTTATACCAGGAAGGAATCACAGTATAGTCAAGAGGCTGAAGTTCTGGCTGTTCTCGCCAAATTTTTTCTAACAGCCGAAAGCTAGAACCACTAGTACTAATGGAAAACTGTGGGTACAGTGGTAAAATTACCAGGTGTTCGATATTATCAGCAGCAATTTGTGCGATCGCTTCTTCTGTGTAAGGATGCCAATAACGCATTCCCACATAGATATCCACTTCTTGACCCAAATTACCCAAATGTTGTTTCAGGGCTTGTCCTTGTTCCTCGGTGATTCGCCGTAGTGGAGAACCGCCGCCAATTTGCTTATAATTCGCTTGAGATGTTGTAGTTCGCCGTGAGGCAATAAACCAAGCTAGAGGCTTTTGCAGCCAGCGAAACGGTAGGCGAATAATTTCTGGGTCGGAAAATAGGTTATACAAAAAAGGCCCAACATCCTCTAGCTTATCGGGGCCACCGAGATTGAGTAATAAAACGCCTACACGACTCATAGCACTTATTTTCCCCCAATCTTTTCAGGTTTTTTACTAATGTTAACAATATATTATCTTTATTAAATATAAAGCTTTATAGTCAGCAAACACGAAATGTCAACAATCTTAAGAGATTGGTCTTACCAGTTCGTAGTTGCGCTTCAGCGCTACCTAGTTCAACAATTGCCGTTACAATGCTTAAAACTTAATTCATCTCCCTCAATTTTAGACTATTTTTGTAGCAATTATCAAGATAGGTAATTTTCAACATTTTAGAAATAAAATGTAATATATTGCGATTTTTTGTTACAAACAAGCTGTCAAATAGGGTTGCAATAGACCAATGACAACTTCCGGGGTTTCGAGATGGGGTAATATTCCTGTATCTGCGATCGCATAAAAATCACGAATTGCGCCGATATTCAGATTGGCTAAACGTCGTCCTAACTTGATGCTGGTAAATTGTGCCTTTTCGCCCCAAAACATCACCGTGGGAATTTGCAGTTGCTGAATGTACAAACTCAAATCAAAATACAAGTCTCCCCGCAAAAAGGCCAAAGCGGAAAACTTAGCATTGGGCTGTTGTGCAGAAACTAAATAAGCATCCACAATTTCTTGAGAAACCCGTCCGGCTTGAACAAACAGAAAGCTTTGCAAGAAATTTCTCACAGCAATTTCATTTTCAGCGCCTAGAGCATAAATTAAATTATCCACTAGGGGCGAATTAATAATTGGCAATGGTATTCTGCGTCCAGCCCCCTGGCCAAAATCATCAAACCCAGAGGGACAGACTAAATACAAACTGTGAAATAAATCAGGATGGTTAATAGCCATACGGATAGCCAAAGCAGCTGTCAAAGAAGAAGCCACCACCGTCACTGGTTGGCGGCAAGTTTGAGTGATAAACTCCTGAATAGTATGCAAATAATCCCTAATTTGATAGTCTCGCACTGGATGAGCCGATTCACCCCAACCAATTAAATCTGGTGCTAAAATTCGGTGCGTAGCTGCAAAAGCTGGGTAAACCTTAGACCATTCAAACGCAGAAGCCCCACCGCCGAAGTTATGGAGAAACAGTAAAGGTGGTAAATTTTCTGTATCAGCATTTAACCAAGGGGCAGTGGTTTGGGTATAGTACACCATCGCCCCTAGAGATGTATGAATAACTTTATGCCCAAAGCCGGGAGGTTGAAACTGAAGCATAAATTATTTATTTGCCTGTAATATGAACCAGTTTATCGAGTTGTTCACCACTAATCTCATAAGCTGTCCCAAAACCAATCACAAAACGACCAGCGCTAGGAGTTAACCGAAAAATCCGAAAGTCTGGTAAACCCCGAAAAACTTCAATCAGTTCGCCAAAACGGGCTTTAAATTGAGCAACAATTTGATTCCAAGTCTCAGTTTCTCGTTCTATCAAAGTGGCTGTACAATCAAAACTCAACCGCCGACGGGCAAAAATTTGCTCACTTTTAGATTCATCCTCAATAAATAAGACACTCACACGAGGATTAACATGGATATTTTGAGTGTGAATTGCTAAACCACTAACGTAGATATAAATATTTTTCGCATCATCCATCACAAAAGGAGTATAACCAGTATTGGGTATACCTGCTTGATTAACCGTGCTAATAATTACACTCTCAACAGTTTGAGGAAAAGTTTCATACTCAGCTTGAGCTTGTTCAATTTTGCTCATAATAGTTTGATTAGGAACATTTCTTGAGTATCCTAACGCGATTGAGCAAAAGGATGGAATATTCGGTTTTGCAATTGGGTAGGTTTTAGGAAATAACGTTCGCGTAGCGCATACCACAGAGGCGCAGAGTACACAGAGTCGGAAAAAAAGAGGATAGTATAAGTGTAATTTCCATCTCACCCCTGCTCCCTGCTCCCTGCCCCCCTGCCTCTTAATTGGTTTCGTTATCATATATGTAACAGAAAAAAAATTATGAGGACGCGATTGTGGCTGACAAAAATCGTTCTCAGTGGGACTTAGGTAGGTTTATCGATACCTTGACCTATTTCGAGGTATTTCCTTTGCTTAACTGGGTACAGCAGTTAATTCAAGGTCGTCCGAATGATAATCAAAATCTACCCAATGGAGGCAGAAATGTGGGTGTAATACTGGTGGCGGGTGCGACGGGTGGCGTAGGTAAACGAGTTGTAAGGCGACTTGTGGAACGAGGTGAGAAAGTTCGCGCCCTTGTGCGAGATATTGATAAAGCCCGGTCAATTCTTGGTAATGATATTGACTTAGTAGCTGGGGATATCACTAAACCAGAAACTTTAAATTCTCTGGTGATGGCTAATATCCAAGCTGTCGTTTGTTGCACTTCAGTCCGTGTCCAACCAGTGGAAGGCGACACACCGGATAGAGCTAAATACAATCAAGGTGTAAAATTTTATATGCCGGAAATTGTCGGTGATACTCCCGAAAATGTGGAATATCAAGGTGTGAAAAATTTGGTGGAAGCTGCGGCTAAATATCTCCCTCCAGCTAATGAAAAACTGATATTTGATTTTACTAATCCCTCGGCGGAATTAAGAAATGTTTGGGGTGCGGTGGATGATGTAGTTATGGGTGGTGTCAGTGCCAGTAATCTGCAATTATTAGAAAATACGGCTGTGTTTGCTGGTAATGTTTCCACGGCTAACTCCGGTGGCTTTGCTTCGGTGAGAACGAAGAATTTTGAACCTCCTTTTAACTTATCCGCTTACGAAGGTGTAGAACTGCGGGTCAAAGGTGACGGTCAACGGTATAAACTATTTTTACGGACAGATCCAAAATGGGATGGAGTGGGTTACAGTTATTCCTTTGATACTGTAGATAATACTTGGATAACTGTTCGCGTTCCTTTTAAAGATTTAGTTCCTGTATTTCGCGCTAAGGTTTTACAAGATTGTCCGCCAATTGATGCTGGAAAAGTTGCATCATTTCAACTGATGTTGAGTAAATTTGAATATGATGGGGCTTTAAATCCTAAGTTTTCACCCGGTAATTTTGCTCTACAAATAGAATCCATTAAGGCTTATGGTGGGGAAACTTTTCCGCAGTTTGTCCTTGTTAGTTCAGCCGGGGTAACTCGTCCGGGAAGACCAGGGATTAATTTAGATGAAGAACCGCCAGCAGTAAGATTAAATGACCAGTTGGGAGGAATTTTAACTTGGAAGTTAAAAGGTGAAGATAGTTTAAGAGCCAGTGGAATTCCTTATACAATTATTAGACCTTGTGCTTTAACTGAGGAAACCGGTGGTAAGGAATTAATCTTTGAACAAGGCGATAATATTAGGGGCAAAATTAGCCGTGATGATGTAGCTGAAATGTGTGTGCGATCGCTACAACAATCCAATGCTCATAATATCACCTTAGAAGTGAAAGCAGGAGAAAAGATTGCTCATTATATCAATTGGCAGCAGCTATTTTATAACTTACAGCCGGATCAATAAAGCAACAAGGGGGTAGAGAGACAGGGGACAGGGGAAATAAATATCAAAAGTAAAAAATCGTTTCCCATCTCCTACCTCCATCGCAGGAGTCAATAAAATGTTTCGCAGATTAGTTCTAGCTGTAGTGGTGGTAATTATCGTTTGGTTGGGCTTATTATCGCCACCTGTTGCATCACAGCAAATAGAGTCTAGATTTAATAATTTACAAGCTGATTTCAATCGCATTGAATCGCGTTTAAGCAGAGTAGAATTCCAGCTAAGTCAGATGGGTAAATCTCCATCATCCAGAACATCACTTACCCAACCACAGTCAACTGATGCTGAACGTAACGTATCACCACAAGAACAAAAGCTGAAGCGTTTAGCGACATTAGTGGTGGAATTGAAGCAACAAGTTCAGGAATTAGAGAAAAGAGTTTCTCAAATAGAATCAATGTCAGAAAACCCACGTTTACAGCCGGGAGCTTCCACGGAGTGAAGATTTTGGTAATGTTAATTAAAATTAGCGGTAACAAGTTTATTTGTATATCGCCAAAAACTTTCAACGTTCTCGCCGGGAATAACACTCATTACCGCTATTCATCCCATTTTATGGGTATAACTTGCTAGTTTTCGCTAATTCACAGAAAAACTCACAAAAGCAAACTTTAACCTTCGACAGTTAATTTACCGATCATACCAGCACCACGGTGAGGTTCGCAATAGAAGGTGTATTCACCAGCAGGTGCGTCTGCGGGAATTGTGGTTGTTTGTTTTTGACCAGGACTCATCAGCAGTTGCTTGTGAGACAAACTTTTTGCCAAATCAGCACTCTTAGCGGGGTTTAGCGCCTTGTCGAATACAACGTTATGGGGAGGAACTTTGTTGTTCACCCACTCAATTGTGTCACCTGGTTTAACTGTCAATTTTTTGGGTTCAAAAGCCAGCAGTCCTTTGTCACTACCCAGTTTTATCTTGTATGTATCAGCTGAAGCGCTGGGTGTAAAAACGACAAAGCTGCTAACAACTAAAAGAACTGTTAACACCGATAGAGTCAAACGTCGCCAGCTGGCAGCAAACAATTTCATGGCTTTCTCCTAACTATAGTTTCTATTTCACCTCTACCATTTTAAATACAATCAACACCAAAATATGACAATCTGTCATAGATAAAATTTTTTTTTAATGATTATGGCTAAATCATCAGTTTTACTTGTGCAATTAAGGATAAATTACTAGTCCGTATTACACTCAAGAATTTATGGGTAAAATATTAAATTTTGAGAGGATGCTTTAAAAATCGTCAAATAGGGACAATTTATGTGTTATCCCTAGCATAAACCCCACAGCAAACCTTTTTTCTCCACAAATAAAGGCTTTTGACTCCACCAGGGTACTAGTTTCCAGTCAGTTAAAGGAAACCCAAGACCAACAATCGCTGGTTTCGTTGGGTTTCCCAAAACCTCTACCCAACCTACGAATATTTGATTTTTTCAGAGTAATAAAAGCAGGTTAGTTATTTGTCTAGAGTTTAGTAATATATTTTACCGCCTCCCCACTTGTTACCAACTATTTTTGGCTGAAGAAGAATATGACCAGCTACAGCCTCTAAGTCTTCGTCGTTGAAAATTCTCATTTCTGTGAAAATATCTGCACTCTTGATGCTGGGGTGTAACTCAGAAATTTCAATTTCACCGTCATAGGTAGTAGGATTTTTCATGTAGTCCACCAATCCTTCAATATTATTCCGGTTTGGTGTGGCTAGTGCCAAAGATTCTGGTTCTAGTCCCACGTTTTGGTTAGTTTTGGTAACACCGCCAGCATGACACTGGGCGCAAGCATATTGAAATAAGCGTTTACCTTCTTTTACTTGTTTAAGGCTGAGTACAACAGTATCACCCTGGTCATTTAATGGCACTGTTCTAATTGCTTCGTCCAGTTCTAATGCTGTCGCGCTACCGACAACCAACTGAAATGTCAGCAAGATGGTAGCAACAACAACGCCAATTAGTCTTCTAAACATGATTCCCCTTAAAATTTTTGACGCTCAACACAGCTAATAAAGCGATGCTCAATCTCCATGTTGCTAATGACATCTCTGGTTTTTTGCCATTAGCTTGACTTAGGTCTCACTCTTTGAGTTTTTAGTACAGGCCGACGGAAATAGACATACTATTTCCAATAGTTTCAAAATTCCCAAATCAAAGCCTTTTGACTTTTGATTTTTGACTTTTGATTTTCGACTTCCGCGTAGCGGTACTAGTGACCTTTGGGTATGTTTCCGACAATATGTGGGAAATAATTGCCTTTGCATCTTTACCAAATTGGCCTTTTGGCGTTTTTTGGCAATTTTGCTGTTGGTTACACCGAGAAAGCCATCTTTCCACAGAAATACTGTAGTCTGCTGCTATCTCTGCGCTCAGTAGGTTTGCAAAACCCATCATAGTGATTAACTGACAGATAGAGATTGAGTCACTGTAATACCAATATCATGTTCAGAGTGCAATTTGTTGCCCAAAATATGGTTACGGTTCAGGTGGGGATCAACGGCTAATACGTCAATATAGACTTAATATTATGTAATATTTGCATTTAACTATTTAGCCTTTGCCTCCAGTGAATGTTGCACCTTGAATAAAGTAGCGGTTAAAAAAGGCATAAATCCCTAAAGCTGGTAAGGTAAACATCATCGAAGCAGCCATAATATAGTTCCAATAGCTGATATATTGACCTTTGAAGCTGTTTAAGCCCAAGGGTAGGGTAAACATCTCTGGATCAAATAAAATGACGATGGGGAGTAAAAAATTATTCCAACTACTCATGAAGACAAAAACCGCTTGTGCTGCGAGGGCGGGTTTGGCTAGAGGTAAGACAATATGCCGAAAAATTCCCAAAGTATTTAAACCATCTAATTGACCCGCTTCTTCTAATTCTTTAGGAAAATTTACAAAAAATTGCCGCATCATAAAAATGAAGGTGGCATTAACCATAGCAGGAACAATCATGCCTTGGTAGGAATTTAGCCAGCCAATGGCTTTCAAAATCAAGAATGTGGGAATGAGGGTGATTTGTGTAGGTACTGCTAGTAATGCCAAAATTAAGAAGAACCAGAAGCGTTTACCAACAAAATTCAACCTAGCTAAAGCATACCCACCCATTGAATTGAATAGCAAATTTAAGAGGGTAACACTAACGGCTATGAAGACACTGTTAAAAAACCATCGCCAAAATAACGGTTCTTGCACAAATATCTGTCTGTAATTATTAAGAGTAAAATTTTGGGGGAAAAAATTTAATTCCCCACTGATAATTTCTGGTAAGGGTTTAAATGATGCGGAAAGCGCCCACAGGAAAGGAATTAAGGTGATAATTGCATATAAGGTCAAGACAAAGTATAACAGGACTTTTAGCCAAGGGACGCGGGAAGTATTGGTCATGTTTTCTCGCCTCCAAAGATTCGCTGCTGAATCAAGGTGACAGCAATAATTATTAAGGCCAGCAAAAAGGCGATCGCAGCCGCATATCCCATCTGTAAATTACGAAATACAGCCTGGTAAATTAGTAGTACCATAGTCAAAGTGGCGTTGTTCGGCCCACCTGTACCACCAGAGAAAATGTAAGACTGATCGAAAAGTTGAAAAGTCCCAATAATTCCTATAGCCACCACAAAAAAAGTCACAGGTTTGAGCAGAGGAATGGTAATATAAATAAACTGTTGCCACCAATTTGCCCCATCTAGTTCCGCCGCTTCGTAGAGTTTTTGGGGGATGTCTTGCAAAGCTGCCAAGTAAATCACCATATAAAATGGTGCGGTTGACCAAATATTCATAATCATAATGCCTCGGAGTGCTACGGCTGGATCACCCAACCAGTTATAGGTAGGCAAACCCAGAAAAGCCAGAACATGATTTAATAGTCCATCGGTGTTATAAATCCACATAAATATCAGCGTCAGTACGGCTGAGGATGTGACTGTGGGTAAAAAGAATAATATCCGCCAGGAGTTTTTCCCCCGAATGCCAGAATTAAGGGTTACTGCCAGTAATAAAGCTAAAATGGTTTGAGTTGGGACAACAATGGCGACATATTCGGCTGTATTTCTCAAAGCAATTCCCACTCGTTCATCTTCAACTAAGCGGGTAAAATTGCGAAAGCCGATGAAGTCGTAGTCAATACCGCCGAGAAGTTGGACTTTGTGCAGGGAGAGAAAAACGGCATAGACTATGGGTAGAATGACAAAACATCCCAAAACCAATATTGTGGGCATCATAAAGATATACCCAGCCAAAGTTTCGGTAATATTCTCTCTGGGGTTGATTCGCCGTCTCCGAATTGGCCGCACCATTGAACCTCCCTGTAGTTTAGTCTCAATCTGGTGGTGGCGATCGCGCAAGGGCTGATTTGTCAGTTCGCTCGTGGATAATTTTCGATGGTAGCTTGAGTCAGAAGCACAGAAATATATCTAAGTGCTGTTTTTGCTATGGTTGGAAGTAGGGATTTTTGGTTCATTCAGCGTTAACCAGTAGGTGTTTTTTTGAACATTGAAAATTTTACGCCTGAAATCCTTACCTCATCTGGTTTTGAACCATCTCACACCTAAATCGAGGTTGATGCAAACCCCCAAACCCTTGCTATCAATGCTTTTGAGCTATTTTTAAAATATCTATCTTGACAACCCAATCGCTGAAAAGCTATATTCATTTTAGGTTGACGGAACAGCACCTTGAAAACCAAATATATCAATGCTTCCAGATGTGGGCGATTGCAATTACAAATAATCCCTATCAGGGATTGAAACTACTCACTATAATTTCCTCCAAAATCACTTTAAAATTGCAATTACAAATAATCCCTATCAGGGATTGAAACTTAGACTTGACTTCTCTTTCTAGTGCAAAAACGTATTGCAATTACAAATAATCCCTATCAGGGATTGAAACAATAATTCTACGGAGAATAAAAAATAAATATTAAATGATAAGATTGCAATTACAAATAATCCCTATCAGGGATTGAAACTTATTAAAAAATCCCCAAAGCACTATACTGAATCAAATTGCAATTACAAATAATCCCTATCAGGGATTGAAACATCAACCCCCGCCTCAACTACCTGTCTACCCAAATATTGCAATTACAAATAATCCCTATCAGGGATTGAAACGGAGAAAGTCTGCAAGGAACTATGCCCTCACAAATTGCAATTACAAATAATCCCTATCAGGGATTGAAACTTATCTCCCTCCCTATCCCTAAAGATGGAGGTAAATTGCAATTACAAATAATCCCTATCAGGGATTGAAACATAAAGAGCTTAAGGATTTACTTACCCCTTCCGAATACATTGCAATTACAAATAATCCCTATCAGGGATTGAAACATCAATTAGCAAAGATGTTTCCAGGAGTAAATCTGATTGCAATTACAAATAATCCCTATCAGGGATTGAAACTAGCTAAGACGACAAGGAAATATTTAGGGAAATAAATTGCAATTACAAATAATCCCTATCAGGGATTGAAACTGATACAAAATCCACCAAATAAACCCTGTCTTTTGGAATTGCAATTACAAATAATCCCTATCAGGGATTGAAACCCACAACGGCATAGATTACGCAGTTCCTACAGGATTGCAATTACAAATAATCCCTATCAGGGATTGAAACTATAGAGACTTGGGATATGATCGCACTCTTAAAGATTGCAATTACAAATAATCCCTATCAGGGATTGAAACTGATCATGCACTCGCACCACGTCGGTGATTAAGTATTGCAATTACAAATAATCCCTATCAGGGATTGAAACTAGCACTTGCACAGTGCTAATCTGCTTACCTTCTATTGCAATTACAAATAATCCCTATCAGGGATTGAAACAACCCCACCAGACTGCCCCCGCAATTTTCACAGAAATTGCAATTACAAATAATCCCTATCAGGGATTGAAACATAAAAAGCGCTTTCATCAAGGATCACCACCCCTTATTGCAATTACAAATAATCCCTATCAGGGATTGAAACCTAAAACTTGCACCGGAAAGCTAAAATCGACTACCAGATTGCAATTACAAATAATCCCTATCAGGGATTGAAACCTTTTTGACTGATACTGACCTTAAAGTAGTGGCTAATTGCAATTACAAATAATCCCTATCAGGGATTGAAACATGAGTTACTGTGTAATCGATATCGTCGGATCTATAATTGCAATTACAAATAATCCCTATCAGGGATTGAAACCTAGTCTTTCAAGGTGCTTTTTGTTTTCAATACTATTGCAATTACAAATAATCCCTATCAGGGATTGAAACCAATCTAATCAACACGGTTTGTTGGCTTTGTCTGATAAATTGCAATTACAAATAATCCCTATCAGGGATTGAAACTGACTAACACATCTTTACTATCATCTAGTGAAAAAGATTGCAATTACAAATAATCCCTATCAGGGATTGAAACTTCTAACCATTGTAAACCTGCTGTGCTTAGGGTGAATTGCAATTACAAATAATCCCTATCAGGGATTGAAACGTATGGCACGGCGGAGGAGAAACAAGCGGCTATATCATTGCAATTACAAATAATCCCTATCAGGGATTGAAACCTTACTCACGTAAATTACCAGACGGAAAACGTGAATTGCAATTACAAATAATCCCTATCAGGGATTGAAACCATCCAGTGCGGGTAAGAGCGACCCATCGGCAACAATTGCAATTACAAATAATCCCTATCAGGGATTGAAACACCTGACGATTTAAACAGAGCGCAAATAGAAACATTGCAATTACAAATAATCCCTATCAGGGATTGAAACTCAATATCCGCCTCTACAGCATCAATGACCCCCAAAATTGCAATTACAAATAATCCCTATCAGGGATTGAAACGCTTATTATACGACCGAATTACCAATCCAAGCGACATTGCAATTACAAATAATCCCTATCAGGGATTGAAACAGGGGAAGCTTTAAATTCTGGGAAGATTTCTAATAAATTGCAATTACAAATAATCCCTATCAGGGATTGAAACGAACCCCTGAAAGCTTTTCGCAGGGTAGAGCATAATTGCAATTACAAATAATCCCTATCAGGGATTGAAACTCCCGTGATACATTTTGGAAATATCAATCAAATCATTGCAATTACAAATAATCCCTATCAGGGATTGAAACATCAACCTTGATTTTTAAAGGACTTTGAGTTTCATTGCAATTACAAATAATCCCTATCAGGGATTGAAACCCAATCTTCTTCACTCAGTGCAGGGACACCGATAATTGCAATTACAAATAATCCCTATCAGGGATTGAAACTGGAAGAAGTTAAACCCAACGCTGAAAAAATCGTTGTATTGCAATTACAAATAATCCCTATCAGGGATTGAAACTAGCTTATATTTTTTATGTGCTTGATACTACAGAATTGCAATTACAAATAATCCCTATCAGGGATTGAAACTTGATCTGGGATTTGTCAATGGTGGTTTTGATATTATTGCAATTACAAATAATCCCTATCAGGGATTGAAACAAGATTCAAGTCTTGAGCGACCTGGAAGATTTCTTATTGCAATTACAAATAATCCCTATCAGGGATTGAAACTACTTATGAAGACATTATCAACCCTACTTTGATATATTGCAATTACAAATAATCCCTATCAGGGATTGAAACGATTCGTTGTTGAAGTTGTTGGTTTTCGACTTCTAGATTGCAATTACAAATAATCCCTATCAGGGATTGAAACATTATCCTCATCACAAGTAAAAGCAGTGGCAGGAATTGCAATTACAAATAATCCCTATCAGGGATTGAAACTAAAGCGGCTTGGTAGATAAGGCCAGTAGAAACTTATTGCAATTACAAATAATCCCTATCAGGGATTGAAACAGTTTTCTATCCAGCTATAGAATCCCGCCCAAGAATTGCAATTACAAATAATCCCTATCAGGGATTGAAACGGCTTTTGAGTGCTGGGTATTGGAGATGGGCTAAATTGCAATTACAAATAATCCCTATCAGGGATTGAAACGACCTGTTGGAATTCGCTTGATAATTCCTAACAGTATTGCAATTACAAATAATCCCTATCAGGGATTGAAACTCATTTTGAGCTTTCCAAGTTTATTCGGTATTGTATTGCAATTACAAATAATCCCTATCAGGGATTGAAACCTTGTGGGAAGCAAGCAGCATTCAAGAAAAAGATATTGCAATTACAAATAATCCCTATCAGGGATTGAAACAAGTAAAGCCTCGTTTCTTCTGGTGAATTCATCAAATTGCAATTACAAATAATCCCTATCAGGGATTGAAACAACTGAACAAGGGCAATATGAATATCATGAATCTTATTGCAATTACAAATAATCCCTATCAGGGATTGAAACACTGTGTGAGCAGCCAGTAGCCCTCTTAAGGTAATTGCAATTACAAATAATCCCTATCAGGGATTGAAACTGGGAATGTAAATCAAGGAGAGATTGAACCTGATTATTGCAATTACAAATAATCCCTATCAGGGATTGAAACCAACCCAACTCCAACACGTAAGTTGTTGCGCCACATTGCAATTACAAATAATCCCTATCAGGGATTGAAACTAATAGTTGCTATTGCTAAGTAAAAATCATTATTTAAATTGCAATTACAAATAATCCCTATCAGGGATTGAAACCAGGTATGATCGAACACGCCCTGGGGAACTGGTCATTGCAATTACAAATAATCCCTATCAGGGATTGAAACAAGCACAACTACATCTCCCTACCCACGATCGGAGATTGCAATTACAAATAATCCCTATCAGGGATTGAAACCTCTTCTTGAATCCCCGTACCGTCCGGGAGTTCGCCAATTATTGCAATTACAAATAATCCCTATCAGGGATTGAAACCCGGCAGAGCCGGGGAAGGTGATTGAATAATTTTATTGCAATTACAAATAATCCCTATCAGGGATTGAAACTCTATGTTGTCTATTCAAATTACCGCACCTATATAATTGCAATTACAAATAATCCCTATCAGGGATTGAAACACTATAATTAATATACAATTACACCGAGGTTTAGGTTATATTGCAATTACAAATAATCCCTATCAGGGATTGAAACTGCCATCTGCCCAGTAGCCGTTTTGCACCACCTCATTGCAATTACAAATAATCCCTATCAGGGATTGAAACGACTGGGAATACGGCTTTATTGATTGGGGGATTGGATTGCAATTACAAATAATCCCTATCAGGGATTGAAACCAGAAGCCAAGCAACCGGAGAGGATTACTACACCCTCATTGCAATTACAAATAATCCCTATCAGGGATTGAAACTTTAGGGCTTGTTTATCGATCTCCGAATATCCCAAACATTGCAATTACAAATAATCCCTATCAGGGATTGAAACCTTCCCTGAATTTGGAGAGACTGCCCTTACTTGAATTGCAATTACAAATAATCCCTATCAGGGATTGAAACATTTTTTCAAGAAATATTAAGGGATAAGGAAGATATTGCAATTACAAATAATCCCTATCAGGGATTGAAACCTCAAATACATTGCTATTCTTGTCATTGTTCAAATTGCAATTACAAATAATCCCTATCAGGGATTGAAACTTTTTACTTATATTTAGCTGCTATATGCTATCTAATTGCAATTACAAATAATCCCTATCAGGGATTGAAACTTTAACGGGTGGGTTGCTATTGCCGTTGCTCCAGATTGCAATTACAAATAATCCCTATCAGGGATTGAAACCCTAAACATGGTCTAAAAAACTACGTCGAGATATTTCGATTGCAATTACAAATAATCCCTATCAGGGATTGAAACGGGACAATATATAAATCTCCTTCTGCGGGGGAATTGCAATTACAAATAATCCCTATCAGGGATTGAAACCTGTCTCAAAGTGGGGCTTGCACCAGTTCCAAAAATTGCAATTACAAATAATCCCTATCAGGGATTGAAACTCTGGAATTAAACCCTTCGGCTAAACCTTACATTGCAATTACAAATAATCCCTATCAGGGATTGAAACGTTAGACATACACGACTGTATAAACCTTGTTTGACAGATTGCAATTACAAATAATCCCTATCAGGGATTGAAACATAAAGCAGTTCAAAGCGGTCTGGAATACTAAAAGATTGCAATTACAAATAATCCCTATCAGGGATTGAAACCTTTTTTAGTGCCTTTCTCCCCGTATTTCCTGGTTAGATTGCAATTACAAATAATCCCTATCAGGGATTGAAACCTACTACCATTTCATCTAGTTCGTGGTAGTAATAATTGCAATTACAAATAATCCCTATCAGGGATTGAAACACAAAACCGTTGGCAACAATGAAGAATATATTGTCATTGCAATTACAAATAATCCCTATCAGGGATTGAAACCTATCAGCACAGCTTTGGGGAAGCTAAAACTCCCATTGCAATTACAAATAATCCCTATCAGGGATTGAAACAGGTAGAAAGTAGAAAGAGAGATATTAATGGTAATCATTGCAATTACAAATAATCCCTATCAGGGATTGAAACTGCCTTAATTAGTGCGATCGCCAAAGAAAAAAACAATTGCAATTACAAATAATCCCTATCAGGGATTGAAACTCCACATCTGATAACCAAACTTTTCGCTTAAAGTCATTGCAATTACAAATAATCCCTATCAGGGATTGAAACAAGGAAGAAAAGCAAATGACATTAGTAATTATTAGAATTGCAATTACAAATAATCCCTATCAGGGATTGAAACTAACCCTTTCTTAAAGGGAATTATAGCTTACCGCATTGCAATTACAAATAATCCCTATCAGGGATTGAAACGAGAAGATAAACCATTTATTCCGGCATTTATTTGATTGCAATTACAAATAATCCCTATCAGGGATTGAAACAGATTTTAGTTTGTCTAAGTGCAAATCGTAAGCCATTGCAATTACAAATAATCCCTATCAGGGATTGAAACGGGGATAGTCCCCACGCCTGTAGCTTTTCAAATACATTGCAATTACAAATAATCCCTATCAGGGATTGAAACAATTTCATCCAAGAATTAATCGCAGAGGGTGGCGGGGGAATTGCAATTACAAATAATCCCTATCAGGGATTGAAACTGACGACAATTGGCGTAAGCTCGTAGTCCCCGGAGATTGCAATTACAAATAATCCCTATCAGGGATTGAAACCGCTTCAGTTGACAACCAGAATATTTTTTGCACTATTGCAATTACAAATAATCCCTATCAGGGATTGAAACGCGGCAAGCGCATCCACTAAAGCTGATAAAGCGGCATTGCAATTACAAATAATCCCTATCAGGGATTGAAACCCCAAGATTTTCTAGAGTTTGAGTTACTCGATTTAAATTGCAATTACAAATAATCCCTATCAGGGATTGAAACCTGTAGCCGCTTCATAAGCAGTAATAACTGGAGTATTGCAATTACAAATAATCCCTATCAGGGATTGAAACTTTGGTCGTTTATTCTCACGGGCTAAATCAAAACATTGCAATTACAAATAATCCCTATCAGGGATTGAAACTTAAAAGTCGGGAACTGTTAATCACCCTTTCTTTATTGCAATTACAAATAATCCCTATCAGGGATTGAAACCTTATGCCATCCACTATAACTAGATAAACTTTATAATTGCAATTACAAATAATCCCTATCAGGGATTGAAACGCGCAAGATAAACATCTGCTTTCGAGCGTCAAACTATTGCAATTACAAATAATCCCTATCAGGGATTGAAACTTTTAGTGATAGGCGGGGCAGGACGTTTGTTTTAATTGCAATTACAAATAATCCCTATCAGGGATTGAAACGGCCCAACCATTGCGAAAAAATTGTAGAAATTGGGCATTGCAATTACAAATAATCCCTATCAGGGATTGAAACTATAGCTAATTCAGTCACCTTACCCCTGTCATTTATTGCAATTACAAATAATCCCTATCAGGGATTGAAACAAAAACCTTCCTCCCCCCGCACGAACGGGAAGAATATTGCAATTACAAATAATCCCTATCAGGGATTGAAACGTGAATTTAATGTTTCGCGTGATACATTTTGGAAAATTGCAATTACAAATAATCCCTATCAGGGATTGAAACGAAATAAGAGCCAATGGTTAGATTGGTCAATCGAATTGCAATTACAAATAATCCCTATCAGGGATTGAAACCCGCAAATTATTGAGGTTTGCCCTTGAATGCAATCAATTGCAATTACAAATAATCCCTATCAGGGATTGAAACTTTCTTGAAACGGGTTGCGATAGAACCCAAAAATTGCAATTACAAATAATCCCTATCAGGGATTGAAACAAAGCTTCCGTTATTCGGGGCGGAGGATAATCATTGCAATTACAAATAATCCCTATCAGGGATTGAAACAATTGAAAAGTGCCTTAATGACTTCCTTGCCCCTATTGCAATTACAAATAATCCCTATCAGGGATTGAAACGCTATTGATATCTCTGGAGTTAATTATTAAGTCCCATTGCAATTACAAATAATCCCTATCAGGGATTGAAACTTGGGATTTAAGGGCTTTGATAATTTCTAGGTTAGATTGCAATTACAAATAATCCCTATCAGGGATTGAAACTGATTTAGCTTAATTGAAGCATTAGTAGGCTTAAATTGCAATTACAAATAATCCCTATCAGGGATTGAAACTACGAATAGAACGCCACTTAGGATAAGTTACACGAATTGCAATTACAAATAATCCCTATCAGGGATTGAAACAATGGCTCGACACCCTCAGCCTTGAATCCGTGTTATTGCAATTACAAATAATCCCTATCAGGGATTGAAACGAAATCGCATTGAGCGTACCACTTATTTCCGGAGGGGTCACATTGCAATTACAAATAATCCCTATCAGGGATTGAAACTCCGATTAGGGATTTAGAGCGAATCCCAATCAAAGATTGCAATTACAAATAATCCCTATCAGGGATTGAAACCCATTAACTCTTGAATTACACCGGCGGGAATATCATTGCAATTACAAATAATCCCTATCAGGGATTGAAACTAAAGAATCTAAAGAAAACCGGCCGGGTTTTGAGTTATTGCAATTACAAATAATCCCTATCAGGGATTGAAACTTTCTTAAACCCGGACAATAGGTTACTACCAATAGATTGCAATTACAAATAATCCCTATCAGGGATTGAAACTCTACTCTGATTACGTGGGTACTATATATTCCTAAAATTGCAATTACAAATAATCCCTATCAGGGATTGAAACAGAAAAGACTTAGTAGACGGCTACACTTGCGATAACTGTTATTGTGACAGATTGCAATTACAAATAATCCCTATCAGGGATTGAAACTATAGGTAAACATTGGGACACGATTACTAGCATTTATTGCAATTACAAATAATCCCTATCAGGGATTGAAACTTAAGGTATGCATCCCAATATTCAAACTCTTTCTATTGCAATTACAAATAATCCCTATCAGGGATTGAAACAGGCTTTCCCAATCCCAACCTAAACGGGCAAGGGATTGCAATTACAAATAATCCCTATCAGGGATTGAAACCGGGCTTGCCCCCACGAAAAACATTGACTAAATTATTGCAATTACAAATAATCCCTATCAGGGATTGAAACCTTAACTTATTGGTGTAATGTGTACTCAGTACTCAGATTGCAATTACAAATAATCCCTATCAGGGATTGAAACTTGCGAATGGAGGAGGTGTTAAATTGCGCTGATTACATTGCAATTACAAATAATCCCTATCAGGGATTGAAACGCTAATGGGATGCGGGGGGTTGAGGAAGTATTTATTGCAATTACAAATAATCCCTATCAGGGATTGAAACCTACAGGAAGTCCCAAAAAAAGTTGAATTAGCTTTTATTGCAATTACAAATAATCCCTATCAGGGATTGAAACGAATTTTTAAATCGGGATTAGTCGTCCCACAAACATTGCAATTACAAATAATCCCTATCAGGGATTGAAACGTTTATCTGTATCCAAAGAATAAACAGAGGATGCTATTGCAATTACAAATAATCCCTATCAGGGATTGAAACTGCACTTGAACCCATTACTAGGGCGAAAGAATTGATTGCAATTACAAATAATCCCTATCAGGGATTGAAACTGAAGAAACTACCCCCTCCCCCAATACCGAAGATAAAAAGATTGCAATTACAAATAATCCCTATCAGGGATTGAAACCATTTAAATCCCCCGCAACTCATACTCGTTTTTCATTGCAATTACAAATAATCCCTATCAGGGATTGAAACCCCTCTATCAGAGAAACACCCTTAACAAAACCATATTGCAATTACAAATAATCCCTATCAGGGATTGAAACAGACTCGAAATATTAGTGGCTGTACTCTATCTCTAATTGCAATTACAAATAATCCCTATCAGGGATTGAAACAAACACTATCAAGCTATAATTAATTTTACTTTTTATTGCAATTACAAATAATCCCTATCAGGGATTGAAACGTTGCCAAATCACTGATTCCGGCATTTGCAATATCATTGCAATTACAAATAATCCCTATCAGGGATTGAAACACTTGTAAATTGTACGACCCTGATTTAGAGGATAATTGCAATTACAAATAATCCCTATCAGGGATTGAAACCAAATCATAGCGAGAAGACAAGCCTTTGCAAATTAATTGCAATTACAAATAATCCCTATCAGGGATTGAAACAAAGAAAAGCGGGGTTGGTTCGTAGCGCAACAACTATTGCAATTACAAATAATCCCTATCAGGGATTGAAACGTGGGCATTAAGGATTGATTCGTTAGCTAGGGTGTATTGCAATTACAAATAATCCCTATCAGGGATTGAAACTATTGCTTTGTGGCAACAAGTTGAACCAATCTTTAAGATTGCAATTACAAATAATCCCTATCAGGGATTGAAACTGCTGTGGCTTCAAAAACCACCTTCGCGCCTACTATTGCAATTACAAATAATCCCTATCAGGGATTGAAACTCCATTCTTTTTAGATTCGCTGAATACTGCCCAAAAATTGCAATTACAAATAATCCCTATCAGGGATTGAAACACGTGATTTTGAATTTTATTCGATGACTGCTAAGACATTGCAATTACAAATAATCCCTATCAGGGATTGAAACATAACCTTGACTTTCGGGACTAGTAAGGGGGAAACCATTGCAATTACAAATAATCCCTATCAGGGATTGAAACTGGACGAACCAACCCAAACTCTCCATTTGCAACCATATTGCAATTACAAATAATCCCTATCAGGGATTGAAACTTCCCGTAACACTTCCAAGCGACCAACTCCCTATTGATTGCAATTACAAATAATCCCTATCAGGGATTGAAACCAGGGGGAGAGATTTTAATTTCTCTATATTTACTTATTGCAATTACAAATAATCCCTATCAGGGATTGAAACTTAAACCAGCAGCAGCAAAAGATTCTAAATAATAATTGCAATTACAAATAATCCCTATCAGGGATTGAAACCTATAGCTAGAGTAATCTAAGTAATAGCCTTTAGCATTGCAATTACAAATAATCCCTATCAGGGATTGAAACCTTCTGTTAGCGCTGTAGAAATAGCACAAAATAGATTGCAATTACAAATAATCCCTATCAGGGATTGAAACAGATTCCAGTAGTTCCTCAAAGGTGGCAATCATCATTGCAATTACAAATAATCCCTATCAGGGATTGAAACCCGATTGCTTGACCATTACTCTGAAAAATCAGGTCAATTGCAATTACAAATAATCCCTATCAGGGATTGAAACAATATCTCGGCATCTTCGCCAGTTAATTCGAGAAAATTGCAATTACAAATAATCCCTATCAGGGATTGAAACAGCACAATATCAAATTTAATATCATTTTTATTTTTGTATTGCAATTACAAATAATCCCTATCAGGGATTGAAACGGGGGTTGGTTCCTCTTTCTGGTTCTGCTGGTTGGATTGCAATTACAAATAATCCCTATCAGGGATTGAAACAGATGTACACGGGTCGAACCCTGTATGATCATAATTTATTGCAATTACAAATAATCCCTATCAGGGATTGAAACAAGCCTGGAAAGCTACAGGAACAGTAGATGGTAAATTGCAATTACAAATAATCCCTATCAGGGATTGAAACTTCAATTGCGTATGCTTTGACGTTATCTAGTGTTAGATTGCAATTACAAATAATCCCTATCAGGGATTGAAACTTCATGGTGCGATCGCCAAAATTAACAGAAAAACTATTGCAATTACAAATAATCCCTATCAGGGATTGAAACTGATTTCTTCGGTACGTGTGGTTTTCTCCACCTCTTATTGCAATTACAAATAATCCCTATCAGGGATTGAAACCGTGACATCATCGCCAAGCAGGTCGGGCTGGGCAGATTGCAATTACAAATAATCCCTATCAGGGATTGAAACCCACTCAACCAGCACAGCGCCGTCACCAACAAACCCGAATTGCAATTACAAATAATCCCTATCAGGGATTGAAACTCAGCAATCTCAGCACGTTGAATCAAGTAATCAGATTGCAATTACAAATAATCCCTATCAGGGATTG
The DNA here is from genome assembly GCF_034931045.1 of Nodularia sp. UHCC 0506. Lineage (NCBI taxonomy): Bacteria > Bacillati > Cyanobacteriota > Cyanophyceae > Nostocales > Nodulariaceae > Nodularia > Nodularia sp. UHCC 0506. Next base: position 9,330 of record NZ_JAYGHH010000024.1, on the reverse strand, counting down.
AAACAAATATATTTGCTCGGATCTAGAAGCCGTCAAAATTGCAATTACAAATAATCCCTATCAGGGATTGAAACTAATGCGGAAATTGCATCTGCTATGGAAGTATCTGGTATTGCAATTACAAATAATCCCTATCAGGGATTGAAACCAGGACTAGGCGATCGCCTTTGCTATACTTACTAATTGCAATTACAAATAATCCCTATCAGGGATTGAAACTATATGCAGTAGTTCAAAATCCTTCAATCGATATTATTGCAATTACAAATAATCCCTATCAGGGATTGAAACTTATTCATCCTGATGGCGCAAGAAAATTATCCATATTGCAATTACAAATAATCCCTATCAGGGATTGAAACGCTTCGCTTCATCTTTGATGATTTGCTCCCATAGAATTGCAATTACAAATAATCCCTATCAGGGATTGAAACAAACACGATAGCCCTCTACCGCAAATCTGGCAGGATTACATTGCAATTACAAATAATCCCTATCAGGGATTGAAACAGAAAGTAATTCTTGAAACCTTCCTATCGCAACACATTGCAATTACAAATAATCCCTATCAGGGATTGAAACATCAGTATTAGAAAAAATATTTCTGGTATAAATGACTATTGCAATTACAAATAATCCCTATCAGGGATTGAAACCATGCAAGGGCAGTGGCAATATATCCAATCTGCATTGCAATTACAAATAATCCCTATCAGGGATTGAAACAGACTCCAGTAGTTCTTGGAATATAGCGATGCTCATTGCAATTACAAATAATCCCTATCAGGGATTGAAACACGAAGAATCGAGGAAATCTGTGAGAGATTACTACCATTGCAATTACAAATAATCCCTATCAGGGATTGAAACCTTTGTCCCGCAAGCGTAAGCGAAGCCAAATTACTTATTGCAATTACAAATAATCCCTATCAGGGATTGAAACTTATTACTTCTCGCACAGCGTTTAAAGTAGAAACAGCAATGCAGCTAACACAGAGAAGAGAATGACAGTAACTATACCCATTCAAGCCATAGAATTAGCTCCCGGTAGCCACATCGCCATTCATAACCTCTCCTGGGACGACTTTGAGGGACTTCTCGCGGACTTAGGTGAAAAACGTCACACCCGCATTGCTTATTACCGAGGAACTTTAGAAATCATGTCCCCCCTAGCATTACATGAGCGTCCCCACCGGATTATTGCTTACATCATCACCACAATCTTAGAAATTCAAGGACGCAACTGGGAGGATTTCGGCTCTACAACCTTTAAACGTCCAGATATTGCGGGAATTGAACCAGATACCTGCTTTTATATCCAAAATGCTCACCAAGTCAAAGGATGTACCCAAATGGACTTAAATATCTATCCTCCCCCTGACTTGTCAATTGAATCTGATGTTACCTCAAAAACTACCCTTGATGCTTACACAGCCCTGGGCGTTCCCGAAGTATGGATATACAGTAACTCGGCGTTAAAAATTTACATCCTTCAAAGTGACAGATACTTAGAATCTGCTGTTAGTCCCACCTTTCCCAACTTACCCATCACAGAAATTATTCCCCATCTGGTGCAAAAAGCCATTGATGAGGGAACAAGTCAAATGTTGCAACAACTCAAAACCTTGGTATAGGGGTTATCAGTTAAGTGAGATACAAGAACCCCACCCCCAACCCCCTCACCGCAAGCGAGGAGGGGGCTATGATGTACTTCATTCAGTCAAAAAATAAGAACAGAATTCCAGTTTAAGGAAACAAAACCAATACCCAAAAACCTTGTTATTATAGGTTTTCACAGCTACCCAACGATAACTGAAAAACTCTAACTCTCTGTGCCTCTGCGTCTGGTGCGTGAGGTGAAAAAAACTTATTCCCTAGCACGAATTTGCTGATTAGCAGCATTTTGCGCCCGTACCATAGCCGACTTTAAAGATTGTTGCCCAAGCAAAGCACTAAGAAACTGATTATCAAAATTATTAGCGATCGCACCGGGATAATTACCCAACTGCCACATTGTCGCATAATCCACACCAGCCACAAGAGGCGATCGCAAAGCATCCCGATCATAACCTAACTTAGCCGCTACCGATCTTCTTGTAGGCAAAGCAAACCCCGTACCCGTCCATTTTGCCATTCCTTCCTTACCCGTCAGAAAAGAAATCAACTCCCAAGCTGCGGCCTTATGCTGTGACTGCTTATTCATCACATAAGCCACAGTAAAAACCATCGTACCTTTTTTATCATTAATAGTAGGTACTTCTGCCGTCGCAAACTCCAGTTGTGGAAAAGTCGTCTCCAAATAAGGAATAGCCCAATTACCCTCAATCACCATCCCCACCCGACCTTGACCAAACATTTCCGTGCCTGAATTAGTCCCAACATCAGTAGCCTGGGCAGAAGTCTCATCTTTTTGATACTGGTCTATCACCAACTGTAATCCCTGCAAACCTTCAGGAGTTGCAAAAGCCGCATAACCATTTTCATCAACCACCTTTCCTCCAAAAGCAGCAATTTTGTAAGCTTGATAACTCAACTCTGGACTCACTCCAAAGCCATATCTGTTGACTTTCCCTGTCAACTGCTGGGAGTAGCTGCGTAATTCATCCCAAGTTCTAGGAGGACGGTTTAAACCTGCGGATGTAAAGGCTTTTTTGTTATAAAACAGTGCCAAAGTGGAATAATCTTTCGGCAGACCATAGATATAATTTTCGTTTTTGAAATTATCCAGCAAGCTGTCCTCAAAGTCTTCTAGGTCAAATTCGGGGGTAATGTAAGAATTCAACGGTTCTAGGATATTCTGACCCATAAAGAAAGGAGCTTCCAAGGATTCCAGATAAAACACATCCGGCGCAGCTTCCCCAATCAAGCGAGTAGTGATCACATCCATGTATTGATCAGAGATTACCTCATATCTCACCTTGATATCTGGATGCTGTGCTTCAAAATCTTGTAATAACTGTCTTAATAAGTTTTGTTCTACCGGATTACCAGCCCAACCACTGAGTTTAATAGTCACGGCGCTGGTTGGAGACTTTGATGCTTGAAAACTATGGTAACTGATCACAGCGATCGCGATCGCGATTACCAGAGTGAAAAATTTTATCCAGCTTTTTTTGCTCACAAACAAATACCAGCTCTTTCATCTAAACTTATATCGTCTAATTCTGTAAATTTATATTTCAGTAATCTGTATTTTTATTGAGAAATACAATGTAAAATAATGAATTATTGCCAAGGAAAAAAGGATACAAGCCCCCGGATTTCTCTGTGGGGTATTTAATTTTGAATTTTGAATTTTGAATTTTAAATTCGGAGCGCAGCGACGTGACTTCTGTTAATTTTAAAACAACTGCAACAGTAACGCTGGAAATTCCCCAGATTACCTCCCCGCCAACAGAACTCTCTTCGGTTCCTCGAATTGCCAAAAATGAGATTCGCACCAGTTTAAAGGCCTCAACTCTGGATGCAGTTTTCGCAACAATTTTTTCCCTCACTACCGGCGGAATTTTACTGAGTAATTTCTTAGTAGAATTAGATGCCAGTCCAGTAGTATTTGGAATGCTATCCTCAATTCCAATGGTGGTAAATCTAATTCAACCCTTGGGCGCTTACATCTCAGAACGGACTACCAGTCGCTTTCAATATTCCATACAGACTCACGGACTGGGGCGGTTACTGTGGCTCATTTTAGTGTTAGGTATTGCAGGTTGGCAGTGGGGAGGTGTAACTTCCCATCAGCTAGTAGTATTGACGCTTTCAATTGTCCTTTTCAGCCATCTTTTAGGGGGACTAGGAAGCGCATCTTGGCTGAGTTGGTTAGCCATGATAGTTCCCCAAAAATTAAGAGGTAGGTATTTTGGTATACGTAATAGTGCTGCTAGTTTAACAAATTTACTGTGTTTACCGTTAGCGGGTTTAGCTATCTCCCATTGGCAAGGCGGGACTTTACAAGGTTATGGAGTTGTATTATTAATAGGTATTATATTTGGCATTATAGGATTAGGATGTCAGTATTTTAAAGTAGATGTGAATCCACAATTACAAAATACGGTTTGCAATTACCCTGTACAAGATGAATTTAGTAGTGAATTAATTTGCTCATCCAACAGCATTCCTGCCCAAAACCAGCTATTCAGCAGCATCTGGAAAAATACTAATTTTTTGATCTTTTTACTATATTTCAGCTTTTGGATGTTTGCGGTTAATCTCAGCGCCCCTTTTTTCACTCTGTATATGCTAGATACACTGAATCTAGATATCAGTTGGGTATCACTTTACAGCAGTCTCCAAGCTGGGGCGAATTTGTTGATGTTGATCCTGTGGGGAAAATTGGCAGATAAAATTGGTAATCGTCCGATTTTGATATTTGTAGGAATTCTGGTTGCAGTTACCCCACTGTTGTGGTTTGAGATTAGTACTAATCACCTGGGACTTTGGCTATGGCTACCCCTGTTACATATTTTAACTGGAGGGACTTGGGCAGCTATTGACTTGTGTACGAACAATATGCAGTTAGAGATTGTACCAATTAAAAATCAGTCTATCTACTTTGCGATCGCAGCTGCTATGGCTGGGGCTGGTGGTGCTTTAGGCACAACTCTCGGCAGTTTGCTCGCGCAGTTTACCAATTGTGGCGGTTTCTTAGGATTATTTGCCCTTTCTGGTTTGTTGCGCTTAGTTGCACTTGTACCCATGATATTTTTGCGGGAGTAACGGGAACCGTAGGGCGGAAGCAGGGGTGAAGTATTTTCCTCATTTACAGTCAATGAAAAGCCTATATACAAAGTTTTTTGACTTTTGACTTTTGACTTTTGACTTCCGCCCCCCTGCTCCCCTGCTTCTATTCAGCGACTGTAGAAGTCAAACTCATGGTTTCCCACATCACCATCGGGTGTGTAGTTGGTAGGGGTTGGTGCAATGCAATTAGCTGGGTAAGGGTGTTCTTTAATTGCGTGCGGGATACAATATCATCTACAAAACCATGCTTTAACAAATCTTCTGCGGTTTGGAAATCTTCTGGTAGTTTTTCGCGCAGGGTTTGCTCAATCACTCGCCGACCTGCAAAACCAATGGTTGCTTTGGGTTCTGCAATAATAATATCTCCCAACATGGCAAAACTAGCGGTAACGCCGCCTGTGGTGGGATTTGCCAAAATGGGGATGTACAGTAGTTTGGCTTGACGATGGCGTTCTAAGGCTGCGGAGATTTTAGCCATCTGCATTAAGGAAAGCATTCCTTCTTGCATTCTCGCGCCACCAGAGGTACAAATGATGACTACAGGATAGCGTCGTTGAGTTGCTTGTTCAATCAAGCGGGTAAGTTTTTCACCAACCACTGAACCCATACTACCGCCCATAAAGCGGAAATCCATTACACCCAGGGCTATGGGTAAACCGTTGATTTGACCCAAACCGGTTTTAACTGCGTCTACTAAGCCCAGTTTATCTTCCATTTCCCGCAGGCGATCGCTATAGGGTTTGCGATCGCGAAATTGCAAGGGATCAGTGGGTCGCAAATGTTCATCTATGGGTTGCCAAGTATTAATATCTATCAACTGGCGAATACGCTCATCGCTATCGACTCGATTATGATGTCCGCATTCAACGCAGACCATTTGGTTAGCTTTCAGGTCTTTTGTATAGGTCAATACGCCACATTTGGGACACTTGTGCCATAGTCCATCAGCAATTTCCCGTTCTTGGCGTTCTAAATTGGTAGGTCCTGATTTTCTTCGATTTGCAAACCAATCTAATAGAGACTTTAAACCACGTGATTCTTCGTTGTTTGCCATTTTATCTTTTTTTTAAGTGGGTATGAGGTTTGAAAACATATCAAGCCACTATGGGATGTCCAGGTAAAAAAGTTCTAAGTCTAGAGCAACTTAATGGTGACTCTTGACCTCCGCTTTTAAAGTCTCCAGATTTGCTCTTGTACAAATGCAAATAACACCCCATTTTAGCTTTTGAATCTTGACTACATCTCAAACTAAGCTGATCAGCAATTCAGACCTGATTTTTTATCTGTGGTTGCCAGCTTAACGAAAATGCTGATGCTAACACAAGCCTCTTGCTATGCTGAGTGCTGAGTCAAGAAAGTGCTGAGTCAAGAAAGTGCTGAGTGCTGAGAATAAAGTAGCCAATGGTTATTCTTTATAAGGATCGTGATACCAATTACAAGCTGATATTACCAAAAGGTAAAAGGGGTATGGGGTAATGACGGTTACAAATAGAGGCGAAGGCGTGGTGTGCAGAGTGCAGGGCGAGGGGGGAGAAGAAGGTAACTTCCCCATGACTAATGACTAAGAATAAGTCCAGGTAGGTGGATAGAATCAATTCTCCACTAAATACGGTGATTACTGCTCCTAAAGCTAGAAAAGGACCAAAAGGTATTTTCTGTCCAACTCTTTGCTGTGATAGCAACATTGCACTACCACCTATGATTACACCCGCTACACAGGCAATAAAGCTCGCTAACAACAAATACTTCCAACCTAACCATGCTCCCATCATGGCGGCTAATTTCGCGTCACCTGCACCCATTGCAGTTTTACCCAAGGCCATAGAACCTATCAAAGCGATCGCATCAAACAGCCATAATCCTAATACTGCTCCCACTATGCTGGTCATCAGGTGATTGATTAAGCCAATCCAACCCCCTTGTAAAAAAAACCCCATAGCCATTTGGAAGCAAATCCCTACAACTAAACCCGATTTAGTCAGGACATTAGGTAAGGTCATTGTATCCAAATCAATTAGAGATAAGGCCAATAGCCAGCTACAAAACGCCCAGTAACTAATTGTAGTAATTGAAACTTGAAATTCCCAAAATATAATCAAAAAAATTATTCCCGTTATCCCCTCTACCACAGGATAACGGATCGAAATTTTGGTTTTACAATAACGGCATCGCCCTCTTAACCATACCCATCCCAGCACCGGAACATTATCATGAGCTTTAAGCTGGTTGAAGCAACGAGGACAGCGAGAAGGCGGCCACAAAACTGATAACCTAGCCGGTAATCGATAAACTACAACATTAATAAAGCTGCCGATAGATGCACCCAGCACAAAAACAATGATACTCGCCGGGACGACCATCAAAATGTGCATATAGTCCTTTGTCATTTTGCATACACTACTCTAACCTGAGTTTCTGTTTTTCAGTGCAGAAATGTCAGGAAACTTTTAGAGTGTATATGTTTTGTCAAAAGTCAAGCCATGACTAATACATATGTGATTCAATTTGACTTAAGGGGACAAAACATTCTTGTGGTAATAGCACTGGTTGCTGAGTGAAAATCACTTTACCGCGATGAGTAACTTGATTAATTGCTACTCCTGAAGGTTGTCCAGCTATTTCAGGATGTACTTCACAGTGGATGTAATAAATCTGCCCTGCTGCTCTGATTAAGGCTGGATCAATCAAAGGAGGTTGGTTTTTGGGGGCAGTAAATTTTGCTTGTTCTTGTCGTAATGCGTACACTATCGACTGTTATATAAAGTGCTAGATTTGTCTTTAGTTTATCTGATACCTTCAGAAAAAGTTGCCAAATTGCCAAAATTGGGACAAATTAAGGTGGAAATTTATGATTTTTCCATAGCTTTAATTAGTGATGCCCCTATAGCACGGCAACCTAAGAGATTCATCCCAGGGGACATAATATCACCTGTGCGATCGCCTTGGGCTAAAACTTGCAATACAGCTTGTTCTATTTTGTCTGCGGCTTGGGGTTGGTTTAAACCGTAGCGTAACATCATGGCTGCACTTAAAACTTGAGCTAGAGGATTAGCTTTATCTTGTCCGGCGATATCGGGGGCCGAACCGTGGACTGGTTCAAAGACACCAGGGCCAGAAGCACCCAAACTAGCAGAGGGTAACATTCCAATACTACCTGTGAGCATGGCGGCGGCATCAGAAAGAATATCGCCAAATAAATTCCCTGTGACAATAGTATCAAACTGCTTGGGAGCGCGTACTAGTTGCATGGCGGCGTTATCGACGTAGAGGTGAGATAATTCCACATCGGGATATTCTGAAGCCAGTTTAGTCATGCGATCGCGCCACAATTGTGATACTTCTAATACATTGGCTTTATCGACAGAACAGAGTCTTCCAGCACGTTTGCGGGCTGCTTCAAAGGCGACGCGCCCAATTCGGTCAATTTCTGATTCAGTGTAAACCATTGTATTTACACCGCGTTTTTCTCCGGTGTCAGTAATAAAAATCCCCTTGGGTTGACCAAAATAAATTCCACCAGTGAGTTCCCGCACCACCATAATATCTACACCTTCCACAACTTCCCGTTTTAAAGTGGAAGCGTCAATTAACTGGGGCAAAATTTGGGCTGGGCGGAGATTAGCAAATAAGCCTAATCCTGCACGCAGTCCTAATAAACCTGCTTCTGGGCGTGAGTTAGATGGTAGGGAGTCCCACTTATAACCACCAATAGCAGCCAGTAAAATCGCATCACTATGGCGACAAGTATCTAAGGTAACGGTTGGTAGGGGTTCGCCTGTAGCGTCAATTGCTGCACCGCCAATCAAGGCTTCTGCAAATTCAAATTGCAGATCAAATTGCTTACCGACAACTTTCAGCACGTCTACCGCTACGGCCATAATTTCGGGGCCAATGCCATCGCCGGGGAGTAGGGTAATGCGGTAGTTCTGGGTCATAGTTAACTTTTATCGGGTAAATGCTGGTAGATTAAACATCATACTAAATTAGGTTCCCCACTTAGAGACTTCCAAATAAAAAATATCCCGTCGTTTTAAAAACAGGGGGAGGAAAGGTCATTTTAGTTGCAGAAGGTTTGGATCAACTTTTTTGTGGAGTTCTCTTAAAGGTTTGTAGTGAGGACTTTAGTCCTCTCCACATCATACTTTCCCAGTTTTCATTCAGCGTCGCTATTTTACAGAAAAGGGCTAAAGCCCTGACTACGAACTACCAATTCCACATCACAGGGTTTTCATCGTGATGGTCGGTAACAATGCGCCCAATTTTATCAATTTCTGCCAGTTCGCTTTGAGAAAGTTGAATATCAACAGCTTTGGCGTTGTCTTGTGCTTGTTCGGGATAACGCGCCCCGGCTATAGCACTGGTTTGGGGTTGGGCAATTAACCAAGCTAATGCTAACTGTGCCAAGCTACAATTATGACGCACTGCTATGGGACGCAGTTTTTCTAAAGCTTGTTGGGCGCGTTCCAAGTTTTCGCCTTGAAACAGTTGATTTTTAGCACGGTTATCGGCTGGGTCAAATTTATGACCAGGGGGAAATTTCCCAGTTAACAATCCCTGCGCTAAGGGTGAATAAGCCAAGATAGAAATATTATA
>NZ_JAYGHH010000023.1:68151-72007 GCF_034931045.1 Nodularia sp. UHCC 0506 | reverse complement strand
ATCAGAAGTTACTTGTATTTGTTCCATGAGTAAATTACCTTGAGATCAGTCTCAGGTATCAATTGTTAAGTTTTGTAATTCTCATACATCATTGGCATCGCTCTTATGTACTTTGTTGTGCTTGCCAGACCCTCCAAATTGTTCGTAATGATTCAGGTTTTTACAGTTGGGACTCCATGAACTCATAAAATTACCCCACTTTTTCCAAAAAAATAGCAGTGTTTGACTGCAAAAACAAGTTTAATATTTACATCAGAGTTTTTACGGGGATTGCTTTATATATAAGCATCAGAAAATATTGTACTCAATTTAACTCTATAAAAGTATTATATTCCTAGTCTATTGCCTATTTTAATAAAATACAAAGCACAGATGAAAATGCGATACATAAAAAAATGCCATGCTCTATGTAATTTAAAATACAAATTCACGTTGAGTGATTGGCATGATAAAAACTTATCCCAATTCGGTAACAAATACAAATTTTCTGTATAACTAGCTTGTAATCTATGGCTTACACTCAATTTTTTGTTTCCCCAGCTTGGCTGTTTGAACATCTTCACGATCAGCACATCGTCATTGTGGATTGTCGCTTTTCTCTGGCTAATCCGCAACTAGGAAAACAGCAATACTTAGCGGGTCACATTGAAAATTCTTATTATCTAGATTTGAATCAGGATCTTTCTAATTCTATAGGTAAGCATGGTGGTAGACATCCTTTGCCTAATGTCAATGATCTAGCTCACAAATTATCAGCAATTGGCATAAATTCTCCCAAAACTTTAGTTGTTGCTTATGATGATTCGCGTTTGGCTTTTGCATCTCGTCTTTGGTGGTTATTACGTTATCTAGGACATGAGCAAGTAGTTGTATTAAATGGAGGATTTACAGCCTGGCAAACAGCTGGTTATGCCGTTACAGATGTGATTTCGCTACCCAAAAAAGGTCATTTTATCCCCAAAGTCATACCAGAAATGCTAGTAGATATTGAGGCGGTAAAAGGTCGTAAAGATTTGCCAGAAGTAGCTTTAGTAGATTCTAGGGAAAGCGATCGCTATCGAGGAGAACGAGAGCCAATAGACAAAATTGCCGGTCATATTCCCGGTGCGGTCAATTATCCTTGGCAGGAAATTACAGACTCTTCAGGTTATTTACTTTCTCCATTAGAGCAAGGCCAACGCTGGGAAAAACTAGCAAAAACTGAGGAAATTATAGTTTACTGTGGTTCTGGTGTGACTGCTTGTGTAAATTTACTGTCTTTGGAAATAGCAAATATTCACACAGGTAAACTTTATGCAGGTAGTTGGAGTGACTGGATTAGTTATGAGTAAGCTTTTGTCTCAGGATGTCAGCCATGTCTCAAAACTCACCTAAGCGCCAATTGTAGTTAATACTGAAAAACCAGCCATCAAAATTAATGTTTCTGCCAGTAGAACCACCTAATGTCAAGCCAGTTTGTAAATTAATGTTGCTAGAGTCAGATAGTTGGTAACTCAAATTGCCAAACATCTGATGATAGTGGTCATGGCGTTCTCGTTGCGTAAAATCCGATAAGTTCAAATAGTAATTTAGACCCACTCGTAAAGGCTGTTGTAGGTCGTAGTTTAAAGAAACCCTTGCAGAATTGATGATGCGACTACGGGTATTTGGCTCCGCAAAATTTATTTTAAACTCATAAAAGCTATTGAGCGTTAATTGTGGAGTTAGGGAATCTCGTCTTCCCAAAGATAGCGACAGGGAATTTTCACCTAAAAAGCGATCGCCTGCTTGAAAGCGATCGCTATTAGCATAAAATAACTGTTGATTACTCCAGCCAACTATGCCATACATTCGTGGTGATAACTGTTGGTAAACATTCAAGTCGAATTTTACTCGGTTGTAATCATAAATTGATTGGTCTACATAGCGAACCAGGCTACCATCAATTGATCCATTCACAAAAGTCTTAGATCCCAAGGGGAAATATACAGAGGCTAGTCTCAGTCCCGAAAAAATCAACCCGTCTTCTATGGGATCAACATCAGAAGAAAAAACATTACTGGTATGGTAATAGCCGAAACTAGCCTGTAAATTACCTATAGGTTTAAACTCAGGCACAGGTTTTTTGGGTAGAGGCCTTTCGCGCACCCGTAAACCCAGTTCCTGAAGGCTCTCTGAATCATCAGGAATTGGCTGTCTTCCCTCCCGCAACCGTCGTTTTAACCCTTCTAGCCTTTCCGCTTCATTCCTCTGGGGTTTATCCAAAAGTTCATCTACTGGAAAAGAGGGTAAAAAATCTGTAGGTTGTGTTTCTAGCTGTAGGGAATCATTCAGTTCTTGACTATTACTATTATTTTCCATAACCGGAGAATTATCTTCAGGATTAGACTGAGATATTACTGATTCTGGCGGTGTAAGATTTGATGAACTCCGTTCTATGGATGCTGACTCAAATTGCGGCAACTTAGCATTAATTAGCTCAATAGCACCCCTTTGGCAAGCTTCAATTGTTAACTGTGAGTTTAATAAAGATTTTATATTGGACGCAAGCTGCTCTTGACAAGACTTTGTATCTAAATTTACAGCCAAAGCCGGAGCCATTGCAATACTACAACAATTGGCACTACTGGAAACTAAGCAAATGCTAAACAATAAATTTTTCCAGTTCTTGGGTAGCATCTTAATTTTTGAAATTGCGTGAATTATGTATGAAAAAATATTAACACCAAACTCCATTAGCAATTGGCAGTGAATTTATTTAAGTATATTCAACAAAAAAAATCCTCATACTCATTGTGTTGGTGTCAGCCTTCTTGGAGGATAGCCAGTAAGAAGAAATGTATTAATTGTGAAAACTTTCACTTTAGTTATATGTTAAAATATTGACTAGTATAAATGTCTCAAATAATATCTTGAACTAGCTTAATAAAAATTAAATTGACCCGATTTTGAATATGAAATTACGTAGAACATACTCAATTTTAGTGTGCAGTGTATGGAGCATCATGTTACTACCTACTTGGGCAAATGCGATGACTCCTCTAACTCGTGCAGAGATTCAAAATCTCCGCAACATAGTGCAACTGATTCCGAGAAGACAAAAACAGCGTCCGGCTCGAAAATCAGACCCCATGAATCCTGGGGATGGGTTATCTACTGGTAGAGCTTCTCTAGCAGATTTGCGCTTCAATGATGGCTCTTTGGCAAGAGTTGGGGAACAGGCTGTATTTAGATTTTTGCCCAAAACTCGCAACTTTACCCTATCAAATGGCACAATGTTGCTACTGATTCCACCAGGAAGAGGACAAACACGCATACAAACACCAAATGCAGCCGCAGCAATTCGCGGTTCAGCCCTATTTGTGCGCTATGACGAACAAACAGATACCACCGTTGTGGGTGCTTTAACTAATAGCGGTATTGAAGTTTTTAACCAAAAAGCGTCTCAAAATCAGGTATTGGAGGCAGGACAGCTGATGGTTATAGTTAAAGGGCAGTTTCAGGGCTTATATGATTTCGATTTAAGAACCTTTTATGAAACCAGTGATTTAGTACAAGGACTGAATTTAAATCAACCAGATAGTAACAATATATCAGATCCGGCGATCGCTAGTGTTCAAGCTGAAATTAACGCAGCCGTAGCAAAACAGTTACCGGTGAATGGCGAGGAAGTAATTGATAATCCATCTTTTTTGCAACTCTCGACTAGTTTCTCAAACTCAACCAACCAAGAATTTATTATAGATATTTACCCATCAGAAAGCATTGATACTTTTTCAGTAGATACTTTGCTGGAAACAGGAAAAATATTTTCAGATATTATTTCTGAACCAGAAAATTCTAACAACATAAACCCATCTGTTTTAGAAAACAATAA
>NZ_JAYGHH010000023.1:30263-67820 GCF_034931045.1 Nodularia sp. UHCC 0506 | reverse complement strand
AATAACAACCCAACCCTTTAGATATTGCACCCGGTTTAGGGAATGATTCTGTCATTCTTATCTGAATATACTTCTTCTGCCTTCCTATTTCTTACGTCACACTTCCCCTAGCAAATACTTAAATAAATCGTCAACTATGGCATTAGCTGAAAGAATACTGCCAAAAATCCAGTAACTAGAATCCACACTATAAACTTGTTGATTCTGCACAACATTCAGAGTTTGCCAAATACGACTATTTTGATATTGCTTAAATATTTCTTTAGCGCCAGGGTCTACCGCTACAAACAAAACATCAGCATCAAGTAAGTCTATCCGTTCTAAGCTGAGTGTAACCAAAGTATCATCAGGAGTCTTAATTAATCTCCGTTGATGAATTGGCATAGAAATTCCTAACTCTGCCAAAATACTGCCAGGAAAAGAATATTGAGAACGAAATGCAGGAACTTTATTACCACCGTGAAACCGACTCACAGACACCTCTAGTTGATTGATTTCCTCCCCCAACGCGGTGCGTAATTTTTCTAGGCGTTCTTGATATTCGATTAATAATGTCTTGGCTGTTGCAGTTCTATTTACTATTTCACCAAGACTCATTAAAATTTCCTTCCATTGACTATGGACATTTTTTAATTTAACTGTAGGTGCTATTTGCGAAAATAAATCATAATTTAGTGAATCAATACCATATGTACCAATAATTAAATCTGGATGGAGTTTAAGTGTTGTTTCTAAATTAAACTGATTCTCTCTTCCTATATAAGCTATACCATCCATCTGACTTTTAAGAAAATTAGCTTTACTAGCTACAAAAGCCGTATCTACTGTAGCTATTGGTTTCAAACCTAATGCAATTAAAGCTTCTAGTGATACTTGTTCTGTAACAATAATGCGCTGTGGATTAAGAGGAATACAAGTTTCGCCTAATTCATGTTTAATTAACCGACATTCTGAACTTGATAATTTCGGGGTCGTTAAATTAGAATGGGAATGGCTATAACAAGCACTGAACAGGAAAAAAGAAACAACTATCAATATAGATAATTTAAAATAATTTAAACATTGCTTACTTATTGTAAATTCACTAATAATCATCATTAGTTTGTTATACTACTCTAAATTATAATTATTACCTTATCTCTAGAGATAAGGTAATTTTCATTTGGGCAATATTCTCTAGATGAACTTTCAAGAGAATTATTAATTAATCACCTTAAAAGTCAAAAGAAATAGTTCCTAAAACAGTAAAAGGTGAGGCTGTAACAATAAATGATCCTTGAGATTCGTAATAATTGGTATCAAACAAATTTTTAAAATTTACAGCAGCACGCCAATTATTCCGCTTATAGAAAATACTAGCATCTGTTCTCAAAAAAGCAGGAATTTGGATTTGATTTGGTAAAGAGCCTGCACGTTCACCAGCATACACCAATCCTAATCCTAATCCTAAACCTTGGAAATTTCCTTGTTGCAATTCATAAGTAGTCCATAAACTAGCACTATGATAAGGTACACCAGCTAACCGATCATTTAATAAGTCAGAGTCATTATCTTTGCTGACATAAGCATCTGTATAAGCATAAGTAGCAATGATTTTCCAACCTGGCGAAATTTCTCCAACTACATCTAGTTCAACTCCTCGGCTTTTTTGTTCACCAGTTTGGACACTAAAATCAGAATCTACTGGATCAGCAGTTAATACATTCTGCTTGGTAATTTCAAAGAAGGCTAAAGTAGCTGAGAGACGACTACCCAAAAAATCTTGTTTAATTCCTATTTCAAATTGTTCTGATGTTTCGGGTTTAAATGGTTCGTTATTGCGGCTTCTGCCAAAATATTGCGGGTTGAAAGCATTTGTCCAACTGGCATAAATTGAGGTGGTGTCTGTAGGTTGATAAACTATACCTAAACGGGGAGAAAATTCTGAATCTGAGTTTCTAGTGTTGAACTCTGGTGCATCTTCGTACAAATCGTAAGAATTTACCCAGTCAAAACGACCACCAGCTAAAAATTTTACATTGGGTGTAATTTCGATTAAATTTTGTAAGTAAAGTGCGACATTTTCCCCGCCATATTCCCCAATATAAGTATTGCGTATACGTTCGGGTTGTGCGCCATATACTGGGTTAAAAATATTTAATGGTGCAATATCACCCCGGAAAAAATTGCTTTGGAATTGATTACTAGTCAACTCCAATCCAACTAATACATTATGGCTAATTGAGCCTGTATCAAATTTACCACTAATTTCGTTTTGAAAAGCAATGTTTGTTTGATCACTTTCAGAACGACGGAATCTGCGGCGTACTGTTTCCCCATCAGCATTAACTCTATCAGCTTGTACACCTTGGGAAGCACCGGTCACAGTCAAGGTGTTAAAGGCTTGGCGGAATTTCCAGTTATTTTTGTAACCAAATCGGCTTTCTAAAACGTAGGTAAAGTTATTGGATTTATATTCAGAATCCTGAAGATTTGGTTCATCTAACGAGCGATTAATGGGAAGATCAAAAATTATTGCGTTATTAGAAGGAAAACCCCGATCAAAGGCGTAGTTGTATTTCTGGTATTCATAAGCAAAGGTTAGATCAGTATTTTCTCCTACTTTGAGACTAACAACGGGATTAATAAATGTACTTTCATTGTCTACAAAATCCCGGAAACTGTTAGCGTTTTCATAAGCTACATTCAGCCGATAAAGTGCTGTCCGATCTTCTGTAAGTGGACCCGTGAAATCAATTGTGCCACGATAAAAATCATAACTCCCAAATGTACCACCAATTTGATAGAAGGGTTCTGATAGAGGTTTTTTAGTAATTGTATTAATTACACCACCGGGACTGGTAGCACTTCCATATAAAACGGAAGCGGGACCTTTGAGAAATTCCACTCTTTCAACATTAGCCACATCACGTGGACTGGTAAAACCAAAATCTTTAAAACCATCACGCAGAGCTTCAAACCCTGTAGCAAAACCACGCAAAAAATAACCTTGTGATGCCAGTCCACCTAAAGTAGCTTGAGGACGTACACCGCTAACATTATCCGCTAGTTCGTTGAGCCTAACTACTTGTCTGTCTTGTATAATTTCTTTGGGTATTACTTGTACAGATGCTGGAACATCCCGTAGTGGTACATCTAACTTTGTGGCGGTTGATGCTTCCCTGACTCGATAGCTATCTTGTTGACCTGTAACTACTAATTCAATGGGTGCGTCAGTGTCTGTAGTAGATTGATTCTCTGGTGGTTGTTGTGGTGTTTCTGGTTGAGATGCGGAAGGTGATACAGGTGTTACACTGAAAATTAAACCTTCATCACTATCAAATAACGTATAATTGGGTATTTCCATTTCACCTGTGATAGTTACCCTGATAGTGTTATCGTTTTGATTAACAACTATCACTTCAGCAATACCAGTCAAAGGTTGTGTTTGATCAAATGTCTTCCCCGATGGCAAACGCAGTTGAGCATTGGCAATATCAATAATTAAGCTATTCCCAGAACTGCTGTTTACTACTTGCAATTCTTCACCTTGCTGAGTTTCTAAAATTATTTCTATACCTTGCTCTATAATATCAATCCGCACACCGTTAACAAGAATTAAAGATTGTGGTGTTGATGCTTGAGATAGTAATTGTTTAAAATTTCTCGATGTTCTACTTGGTTCAAAGTTTTTCTCATTCCCCCTAGCTGGTTGTGCAGCAAGTATTACCCCTGTTAAGCATATACCGATCAATAATTGCGGTTGTCTTTTCATAATCTCGATAAAAGCCAAAGGCTCTTTTGGCTATAGCTAAGAATCTTTATCAAAAAGCTTAGTTTAATATAATGTGATTTTAAAGACATTATTGAATCTCAAACGGATTTTTTTGAGCCTCAAACGGATTTTTTTGAGGTGTGATGGCAAAGACTTGCGGGAATGTGCTGTTAGTTGGGAATCTGAGCCTTTTTGTGTTTACCAATTAGATAGTATGGCTATATACAGTACGTACACTAAGGCGGGCAGGATGCCACCCCACAAGAGTTTTAGTATTAATATGTGTATTTGCTTTACTTACAAAGTGCTGTCTGTTAGTTAGTTTTAAAACATCCTCTCAGTAATAAATTATAAGATTTAGGATTAGTGTTAAATTGTTTACGGAAAGCAGCTGCAAAACGGCTTTGATTTGCATAACCAACAGCACGCGCTACTTGTTTGACGTTCATTTGACCTTCTAAAAGTAATTGGCGTGCTTTTTCCATGCGTTGTTGGTGTAAGTAGCCAAATGCAGTTGTACCTAATACTTGGCGAAAGCCTAACTTGAGTTTATAGTCGTTTAATCCTACTTTTCTGGCTAGTTCTAGTAATGACGGTGGATTGTCTAAACTTTGAGTTAAAATTTCTTTGGCATTATAAATTCTGTCAATATCATCTCGTTTTAAAGTGGTAGTTTTTGTAGAAATATTTTCACTTTTGGCTAATTGTTCTAGTTTTAAAGCAATTAATTCTAAACATTTACTTTCTAAATAAATTTTTTTAGTTAAACTTGTAAAGGGACAATTAATAATTTGCTCCAGAGCAATTCGCATTTCTGGAGTAGTCTGGTCAATTTGAAGATATGACTGTTGATTGGGTTCGATGAGCTTTTGGATAATTTGCGGCGATATGGGATTTAATCCACCGTCCATAAAACTATTGAGTAATTCAGGGGATTCTGGATGTATATCAACTTTTAAAAGTCGTTGATGTTGCAAAAATTCTGCTTTATCTGTTTGGTAGACACCGCCAGTATGAAAAAAGTTTTGTCCGGCATGAGTATTATTCCAATAACCTAATAGATGAAAGCCAAATTCTAGACCGTGACTATAACGTTCTTGTGGTGCTTTTTCAATAATTAAATTATGCCCAAATTTGGTATCTATAATTAATAAACTAATGTCCCGCAGTTCAATCCAGCGTTCATATCCACTGCCAAATTCTTGAGGACATACATTAATAATATCAGATGCGTCTGATGGGTCTGGTTGTTTGGTGTTTTGGTTGCGTTCTCTCCACAATTCTTGGTAATCTGCCAGTGAAATAATCTTCGCCATGCACTACCCTAAAAATCAAGTGATACCAATTAATTTACAATGTTATAGATATATTTTCTCAAATATTTTTGGATATGAGTGTATCAAAATATAACAATGATGTCTATAGTTCAGGTAAATTAACTATCTAATTACTAAATTGTCCCTGCTTACTAATGCAGTCCGATATCTTGACTATGTCTAATCAACGCAAAATTCAAAGTATCTACACCGATGGCGCTTGTACTGGGAACCCTGGCCCTGGGGGTTGGGGTGTGGTTGCTTATTTCAGTGATGGCAAAATCCACGAAATGGGTGATGCTGCCAGCTATACGACTAATAATAAGATGGAAATGCAAGCAGCGATCGCAGCTTTAAAATTTTTCCACGCATCTGGACAAGTTGAACCCATAACCCTCTATACCGATAGTGAATACCTGATTAACTGCGTGACGAAGTGGTTGCCAGGATGGAAAAAAAGAGGTTGGAAAAAGGCAGATGGTAAGCCTGTCCAAAACCAAGACCTTTTAGAACTTCTCGATGAACTCAATACTCGCCAAGTAAATTGGCAACACGTCAGGGGACATTCTGGTAACATAGGTAACGAGCGTTGTGATGTGATTGCTCGCTCTTATGCTAGCGGTCAAATCCCTTCTCTACAAGAATTATCCGCTACTGATTCCTACAAATCTTTACATTCTCTAGGTGAAGCAAATGTAGAAAAAGTAGTCGATTATGAATGCATCTCTACAATACTTAACAAAAGTACAGAAGATGACAGTACTTTTATCTCAGATATAAACGCTATGGAACCATCCACCGCACAATATGCGGCCGTAAATGAAGAAAAACTGTCTACAACCAGGGTCAAACAACTCAGAAACTTGCTGGAAACTCTGCGTATAGCTGACGAAATTTCTGAAAAAGGCTATTTAATCAGTAGTTCTGAACTAGCAGACTTGATGGATGTCCACGCCAGCGCTGTAACTAGTCGCGGAGACGAGTGGCGCTGGCGGAACTGGATTGTTTCACGGGTAAGACGTGAAGGAAATCAAATTCTCTGGGAACTAGAAAGAGGCGATTGCGTAGAAACTGAAGACGATTCGTAATTCGTAATGCCTCTTTCAGAGGAGCTTCGCTAACGTAATTCGTAATTCGTAATTAAGAAATGAGTTATGAGTTCAAAACTCATGACTCAGCACTTTTAGCTATACTTTCTGCCTCGCCACTCCTTTGGGGTGTGCAACGCTGATATCAAGATTCGCAGGACAGCTAGGGGATCAGCTAACGGAGAAAGCCAAAATAACCAGCCACCTTGAGCATTTTTGCGGTCGTAGGAAGGTGCGATCGCCAATAGCATAGCAAAACGAATCACTAACAAAAATACATTCAGCCACAACAATAGGGGATTCAAAGAAATCAATAAGCAACTCAGAACAAGCAACAAAGGTAAACCCTGAACTGCTGAAAGTAACCATAAATCCCCCCACACTTGAGCAGGTGGAGATGCGTCTTTTAAATCCAGACTGCGCCCCCATTCCTTCCAAGTCTCTATCGCGCCTTCATACATTCGCACCTTCAGCACCTTTGCGCCATCTAAAAAGCCTACTTTAAAACCTTGAGCCGCAATGTGTCGCGCTAATGTGACATCATCACAAAAAGAATTCTTCGCACTGCTATAACCACCTACTGCGGCTAAAACAGAACGGCGACACAAAAAGCATTGCCCATTTGCCATGACTCGTTCTGGCTGTTCGGTAGTTATTCCCGCCGGGTCGAATCTATACAGTAGAGTCATTAATAACGCTGGTTGCAGCAAGCATTCACCAGGATACTCAAGGATAAACTGTGGTGAAAGGGAAACTAAATCATATTTTTGGGCTTCTGCGGTCTTTACCAAACTAGCAACTAGACCGGGATCTGGTTGAGTATCAGCATCCATCCCTAGAAACCACTGACTTGCTTCGGAACTATGCAAAAAGCCGTTGTGCAACGCCCAAGGACGACCCACCCAATTAGCAGGTAAGGGGTCATCGGTCATTAAGCGGAAACGGGGGTCTTGCTGCTGTGCGGTTTTGACTAAATCCGGCGTACCATCCTGGGAATTACTATCTACTACAATAATTTCCCGAACTTCGTAACTTTGCCGACTCAAGCCAGATAACAGAGGACTAATGCGAAGCGCCTCATTTAGCGTGGGAACAACAACGCTGACAGTTCCCAGAAGTTCAGGTGTAGGCTGTTGGGGTTGAATGGGCGGATGTCTTCTTGGCCCCTTTACCAGACGTGAAAGGAGAATTGCTGTTGCGGGTATTTGAATAAGTAGCAATAGAAAAGTTATGACGCTTTCTACTGTTAAAGCGTTTTCCACAGTAAAAATATTTTGCAATGGGAATGGTGATTACACAAAGAATTGGTTAGGGGACATCTGGCAAAAGTCAAAAGTCGAAAGTCAAAAGTCAAAAATAAAATGCCTGCTGTGACTTGGTTTTGAAATTTTGTCGTGTCCTCACCGCTTTTGCGGTTACGGTATTAGTTTTCTTCCTGTCCCCTAATTTTATTTCAAGGCAACTTTGATATTGGCCACTGAAACTTCGTTGGTTGTTGATTTTGTATCAGTTTGGGCAGATACGGCTGATCCTTTTAACCAAAGTGCTAGAGAAGGAGCTACACCTAGTACAAAGCCTAATCCTACAGGAATGGTGAATCCAGCAGCTAGGCTCATGACTGTCGCAAAGCCAAAGTTAGCTAAATATACTACTAAGGGTACATTGAGTTGCGATCGCTCAAATTTAATCGGGTTGTTATTCCATAGCACAGCAGCCACAGTCATAAATACTGCACCAGTACCTAACCAGCCAGCAAAGTTTTGATAAGGCATTCCAAAGAAAGGCCCTGGTTGTTGCCAATACCAAAAGGGTAGAGCAGTTTGGCTCATTGCTGGGTCTAGCACAAAATCCCAAGAAGTCAACAGCAAAGAACCCAAACCAATAGCACAGATATGTCGCCACAAGCTCGGTTTTGTATCCACTTCTAAACCAGCACGCGCCAGCAGGTAAGAAGCACATCCCACATAAAACCATGACAAGGGAATTGTGAACGGTACTAAACCAGCAATTTTATAACCCAAGCCACTGAGATAGCTGTAGTGACCGAAAGGAAATCCTGTACTGGTTCCTAGTAGTTCACTGCCCAAAGAAATAAATATTGCGGGTAGCATAAATGCCAATATTCTACCCAAACCCAACGTCCGTAAACCATATAAAAATACAGCTGCCGTTCCCAAAATCATATAGACCACACCACCGCCTGCCATACTCCACTGCATGGCGGTTTGTCCAAATTCAGATAAATGAAAGATTACTTCGGCATTAGGTACAACTAGTAGTATGCCTACTAATCCAAATACCATCGACACGATATGACCAATCAGGCATACGCGCTCCGCAATTACAAGTTGTTTCATGATAAGTCCTTAACAAGATGTGACGTGTGGCAACTCGGCTGTTAATAGTTTACAAATGTTTACGCAAATATTTAACTAGTTTATGGCATTATTCTGGTGCAAGTGGTTTAGTTTTCTTGGCAAGAGCATAACAGCCTATTGATTTCATCTACAAAAAAAAGGATGATAAACCTATAGTCTAAGTCATTGCAGTCAAAATCCATCCAACTAAATCCAGCTTTTTTTAGTCAGCCTTTGTAATATCAGCTGTAAGCTGACAGGTATTCACTATACAAAAATATATTTTAGGGAATATAAGAATTAAAGTAAAATGGGGGCTTTAGTTGCCCCAATACTTGTTAAATCAAAGCTTGAGCCGCTAATGGTGACACCGACCCATGTCAATTGTGAAAACACTTCCTTGGATTTCCTTAGTTCTAGTGCTGTTTAGCTACGGTACATTAGGCTGGGCATTATCCGAGACACAAGCCCCTTTGTCTGTGTGGATAACTTTTGTACTTGCTGTTTTGCTTTTAGTGGGTAGCTTGACCATTCCTTGGTCGGCAATATCAAAATATTCTAGTCTATTACTGCAATCAAATATCAGGTCTTTTGCTGTTACAACTTTTGGCGCATTATTATTTTTTTTAATGCTTGCTTGGTTCAGAATATTTCTGGATACCTTGCTGATTATTTCTGCTGGTATCTTAGCCAGAATAGACTGTCAAACTGCGGGATTGAAACAAGGACAAGCTTTTTTAATTACGTTGTTATTTTCATTAGCAGGTTTAGGCTTAGGCAAAGTATTACATATAGGTTTTTCTCAGCAGTTGTTATAACGCTGACTGGTACTAATTTCAGCACTCAACACTCAGCACTCAGCACTCAGCACTCAGCACTTTCCCCACTCAGCACTTTGCTATAAAAGGGTGGGGAGTACCCACCCAAGCAAATCTAAACAGCAGCAGCTTCAACTGGTGCAGCAACTGGATACACACTAACTTTTTTGCGAGACTTGCCTTTTCTTTCAAAGGTTACAACACCTTCAATCAAAGCAAACAGAGTGTCATCACTGCCAATACCGACGTTGTTACCAGGGTGAACTTTGGTACCACGCTGACGCACGAGAATATTTCCCGCCAGTACAGTTTGACCACCATAGCGCTTTACACCCAGGCGTTGAGCATTAGAGTCGCGACCGTTACGAGTACTACCTGTTCCTTTCTTGTGAGCCATAATTACCTCTTTTGTTTTCTCTACTTAATTATTCAGCAACAACTTCTACAGGAGATTCCTCGATAACAGGAAGTTCAACAGCTATACCGTTTTCGGGGCCAAAGACTTCACCATTAAAGTTGATGGAATCAATCATCAGTCTAGTGATTTCCTGGCGATGTCCCCGTTTTTTGCGGGTTTTCTTTTTAGGCTTCATTTTATATACCAGGACTTTACGGCCTCTAAAGTTCCGTACCACTGTCCCTTCTACAGTCGCCCCTGCTACTAACGGCTGTCCAATGGTGACTTCGCCGTTGTGTTGTACTAGTAATACTGAATCTATTGTAACTTTTTCATCCGCTTCGATATGGAGCAGTTCAATATCGTAAAAGCGACCTGGCTCCACTTTGAGTTGCTTACCGCCAGTTTCAATAATTGCGTAGGTCATGAAATCGTCCTTGAGGTTGCCGTACAGGTAGCTGGCTTTAAATGCGATTTATCTGGTTTTGAATAATCGCTGTTGCGAGCTTTTGTTATATGTCCACCTGATCCGAGCAGGAATGAGACAGACAATCTACTATATTACTTTATTAACTGGTTTTAAGTCAACTAAAATATATTAATTATGCTATGCGATCGCCTGAATAAACAAGTACCATAAAATCAAACACTGATCAGGAGAGGCTAAGATGACTTCTCAAGTTGTAGATACCACCTCAGAATTAATTGCCAAGTTGCAAACCCTAGCACCAGAACAGCAACAGCAAGTATTAGATTTTGTGGAATTTTTAGCACAAAAATATCCTCCAACCCAACCACCTGAGAAACGCATCCCAGACTTAAACCAGAGAGAAATTTAGATGAGTGATGATTTTAACTAGAAGGGCTTGTTCGTAGTGAGGACTTTAGTCCTTATATTTTTATAGATAAAACACTAAAGTGTTTACTACAAACTGATAATTTTTTTTGATTAACCAATAAATAT
Source organism: Nodularia sp. UHCC 0506 (assembly GCF_034931045.1). Taxonomy (NCBI): domain Bacteria; kingdom Bacillati; phylum Cyanobacteriota; class Cyanophyceae; order Nostocales; family Nodulariaceae; genus Nodularia; species Nodularia sp. UHCC 0506. The sequence goes on along the minus strand of NZ_JAYGHH010000023.1, from coordinate 57,126 downwards.
GAAAAGAATAGAAGTTGAACAAAGAACAATATTGATTGGCTTATCTGGTAGCCACGGTTATGGGTTAAATCGTCCTGATTCAGATTTTGATTTTCGAGGAGTATTTATTGCCCCCAAGAAATATTATATAGGATTTGACCATATAGAACAAAAAGATACTGGTTGGAATGAACCTGGCATATTTCCCTTTATTGATGGTAATGAAGACACAGTTATTTATGAATTAAAAAAGATAATTCAGTTATTAGCGGGGGCGAATCCTAATATTTTAGAATTGCTGTGGTTGCAAAATTATCCTGTGCTGACATCAGTTGGTCAATACTTAATTAAGCACAAAAAAATCTTTTTAACCAAAAAAGTTAAACATACTTATTCTGGTTATGCTTTTGCTCAAATCAAGAAGATGGAAACACATCGTAAATGGTTGTTAAATCCACCAAAAAAGAAGCCCCTCCCATCTGATTTTGGCATAGAAGAGGAAGAACCACTGATTAAAGATGAGTTAAACGCTTTTCTAGAGTATCTTTATCACTTAATTAGAGGACGAATTGAGTTTTTGGAAGAATCTGAGGAATTATATAAGTTGCTGACGGCAGATATTGATTTTAAAGGTGTCTTGAAACAATACACTTTACCTGATGAAACTTTGGCATATACTCAAAAATTAACCAATAGCCGCAAAGATTTTATTCGCTTATTACAAAAAAGTCAAAATTATCAAATAGCTTTAAGAGAATGGAAAGCTTATATAGCTTGGCAGGAAAACAGAAATCCTGCTAGGGCAGAAATGGAAAGAAAATCGGGTTTTGATCTGAAGCATGGAATGCACTGCATTAGATTATTACGCAGTGGATTAGAAATATTACAGCGAGGGGAAATAGTTGTAGATAGAAGAATTGCTGGAGATGTGGAGGACTTGAAAGCTATTTTAAAAGGTGATTACTCATATCAACAAGTGATGAAGATGGCAGAGGATTTGGTTAGCCAAATGGAAATTGTTTACGACAAATCAAGTTTACCTGTTCGACCTGATTTGGAAAAAATTAATGAGTTGTGTATGGAACTGGTAGAAATGCAAGGTTGGTAATGAGGGAGATCAGCTAAATTGACCGTCTCCTCGCGATCGCCTCAAATAAACCAGTACCATGAAATTAGATATCCTCCTCACTCTCAGAACTGGTTTGACGGACAGGTAAAAAAGCAAAAAGCCTGGAATTTAGAGCAAAATGGGTATGTAGTCTGTTGTTTGTTCAACCTTGAATCCATCTAACTTCGTGCGTAATCTCCAAGAAACTCACTTAAACCGCGCCCGTGCTAGTCTCAGACAAGCGCTATCTTGGTATGGATATCTCCGCAAATCTGGACAATTTTCCTCAAACCCAGAATTGGTAGGCTTGCTGAAACCCGAATTAGACGCGTTGAACTCCACACTCAACAAACTCGACTCCAATGTGATTAGAATTGCGGCTTTTGGTTTGGTGAGTCGGGGAAAATCAGCAGTATTAAATGCTTTGCTGGGAGAAAAGATTCTCCAAACTGGCCCCCTGAATGGTGTCACACAATGGCCGCGTTCCGTGCGTTGGCAACCAGGAGATAAGGTATTAGTAGAGTTAATTGATACTCCTGGCTTAGATGAAATTGAGGGCGAGACACGGGCAAAAATGGCGCGAGAAGTGACGCGTCAGGCGGATTTGATTTTGTTTGTGGTTTCAGGTGATATCACCCGGACTGAGTATCGGGCATTGTTAGAATTACGACAAGCGCAAAAACCACTGATTTTAGTATTTAACAAAATCGATTTATATCCAGAAACAGACCGTTCCGCAATTTATGATAATTTGCAACAACTAGGCGCAGGACATCCCCAAACCCAGCCTTTATTACCAGATGAAATTGTCATGGTGGCGGCGGAACCAGCACCTATGGAAGTGCGGGTAGAGTGGCCTGATGGTCGTGTCAGTTATGAATGGGAGACTCCACAGCCACAGATAGAGGAATTACAACAGACTATTTTAACTATTCTCAATCGAGAAGGGCGATCGCTGCTGGCTTTAAATGCGCTAATTCAAGCACGGGATGCAGAAGAAGCGATCGCGCAAAAAACTATGGATTTCCGCGACAAAGAAGCTGAAGATATTATTTGGAAATTTACTAAATATAAAGCTTTGGCAGTAGGATTAAATCCTGTGCCTGTTTTAGATGTCATCTGTGGTACGATTGCCGATTTAGCTTTGATTCGTTCTCTAGCCCGGTTATATGGCTTACCTATGACTAGCTATGAAGCCAGCAAAATTTTAAAGACGATTTTCTTTAGTTCTGGTGGTTTGCTGTTAGGAGAAATAGGTAGTAGTGTCGTGCTGGGTTTAGGTAAAAGTACGGCTGTTATTGCCAGTGGTGAAAATCCCCTGAATATTACGGCTTATGCTGGAACTGCGATCGCTCAATCTGGAATTGCAGGTTATGGTGCATACACTGTCGGGAAAGCTGCCCAAGTATATTTAGAAAAAGGTTGTACTTGGGGACAATTAGGAGCTAGTACAGTCATTCAAGAAATTTTATCTCAGGTTGATCACAAAACAATTCTGTATCGTTTGCAACAGGAATTAAGCGCAAAATATCAGTAAAAAATGCTGAGTGCTGAGTGCTAATGGGAAATCAGATTTTGATGACAACAGGGTTAAATTTCCAATTTTCGGTGCAAAATTAAGAAAATGATGGAAATAAAAATTAAGGCAAAAACCACCGCCAAAAATTTTATATTTTCTCTTCATTTGACGATGTTCACTACCAGATTCTTTCGAGAAGTTTAACTAAACTGGAAGTAATAGTCCTCATCAACTTCCTATAAATGCTAGAGGCTAAGTATTCCACACTCTTCTTATTACTCAGCACTTAGAAATCAACAAAGGTGAAAACATCATGACCAAAACCCTAGAAGCCGTCCAATCTGCTGTTAACTCCGGGACTACAACTCTTGATGAAGCTATCCTAGAATCTATTGCGGAAGCTCGTCAAATTTGCGAAGTAGATGGAGAAAATTCGTCTGGTTGTGCTGTAGCTTGGGATATCGTCGAAGAATTACAAGCTGAAAAAGCACACCAACAGCAAGCAAAACACCGCAAAACTGCTTTAGAAAGTTACTGTGAGAAACATCCAGAAGCCATAGAATGTCTCATCTACGATGTTTAACAGTTAAGTAAATTGGCGAGAATAAAGCTAACTATGTGAAGTAATGTCAGAATATGGTAATTTAGCTCGTAGTAAGGGCTTCAGCCCTTAATTATGTACAATGAATTACTTGAAAGTTATCAGTTAAAAGACATAATTAGTTCAAAATTACTGACTAAATCGGCGTGATAACTGTTCATTGTTCACTGATTTAAGCTAAATTAGCTATTGCTGATTGCGTCATTTGCTTAATTACATCTAAATCAGGCGGTGGTGTATCACCTTCCATTTCTAGCCATAGAAGATACTCAATATTTCCAGCCGGGCCAGTAATTGGCGACCAAGTTAAACCTTTGTATTTCCATCCTAATGTACAAGCCACTTGCAACACTTGAAAAATAGCATCAGCTTGGTCATGAGGATCGCGGACAACGCCTTTTTTGCCGACACGGGATTTTCCCACTTCAAACTGTGGCTTAACTAGCAAGACCGCATCCCTGGGAGATTTAGTTAATCGCCACACAGCCGGCAAAATCTTAGTTAAGGAAATAAACGATACATCCACCACCGCCAAATCAGGTATTTCGTCACCTTCACTATACAAATCTTCGGGTGTGAGATTACGTAAATTAGTACGTTCTCTTAAAATCACCCGTGGATCATTTCTTAAACCCCAGTCAACTTGTCCATAACCGACATCAATACCATAAACTTGTTTTGCTCCTGCTTGTAGCAAGCAATCAGTAAAACCCCCTGTAGAAATACCCCCATCTAAACAAATGCGTCCAGCTGTAGAGATAGGGAACGCATCCAAAGCCTTGATTAGTTTCTCACCTCCGCGAGACACAAAGCGCGATCGCTCTTTAATCTTAATTTGAGCTGCAATATCAACTTCTGTCCCAGCCTTATCCACCACCTGCTGATTTACAGTCACTTCCCCCGCCTGAATTAATCGCTGTGCTAAGGCGCGAGAAGTACATAAATTTAACTCTACTAATAGTGTATCGAGTCGCTGCTTCACCAATTAAATAGACTCTCCTGGTAATATTAAATCTTAAGTATTAGTCCTATGAAAATATTTTATCCAAAATCTTGACAAAATAGATCAAGATTTTTGCACCCCGGTAATAGCATAAATCATTGTTAATTGTTGCCGTCCACGCAGCTTCATTTGTTGTACTTTTTTAGTCGAATAATGCTGCTTAATTAGCTGAAATGTTGTTTCGCTGACTAAAATATTATAAGGATTCCCTTCTTGTGTATTTTTGTTGAGTTGTTCCAAACGAGCCGCAATATTTACGGCATCTCCCAATACAGAATAATTCAATCTTTTAAATCCTCCAATGCTGCCAGCAACAACTAGACCAGTATGAATACCAATACCAATACTAATAGTAGGTTTTCCCAGTTGTGCTAATTCTTTGTTTAACAATACTAATCTTTTTTGCATAGCAATTGCAGCAGCGACAGCCTGAATTGCATCTTGTTCTATCTCTTGTGGGAGAGTGTGGGGAAAGGGAATGCCAAAAACAGCCATAATAGCATCGCCGATGTATTTGTCAACCACTCCATGATGCTGTTGAATGCACTCAGCCATAGCACCCAAATAAGAGTTTAACCAATTGAGTAATTCTCGTGGTTTCATCTCCTCAGAAATAGTAGTAAACTTACGAACATCGGCAAATAAAACCGTGGCCACCATTTCTTTAGCATCTAATTGACCATTTTGAAATATTTCGTTGCGATGCTGCCAAATTAATGTGGCTGTTTCTTGAGAAACATGACGAGCAAATAAATTCATCAATTGTTGTTTTTGCTTTTGTTCTTGCCACTGAATACTTAAGCCACTCAAAATAATTGTGCCAATGGGTGCTGATGTAGGCAAACAGAAATTAAATATAATTAAAGTTATTAGGGATACAATAAACCACAGAATCAGCAACCATCCCAAAAGAAAAATTCTTTGAGGAAACTTCAAAGGTGTGAGCATCAAAGTTGAACTGATGACCACACTAAATAATAGCCAGAGTTTCAAGTTTGGAGGTAAAGTTTTAAGTAATCGCTGATTGAGTAGATTATCAATTACAGCTGCGTGGAGGTAAACACCAAATGTAGGCGATGTTTGCTCAAAGGGAGTTTTTAATGGATCATGTGAACCTGTGGCAGTCAGTCCCACTAACAAGATTTTGTTTTTTAATTTGGCTGTATCTACTTTTCCATGAATAACATCAATTAGAGAATAGGTAGGGATTCCTTGCTTACCTTGTGTTGGTGCTACCCAGTTAATCCATACTGTTGTTTCTTCTGATTGCAGAGATGGTAAAGGTAAAGCAATGAGTGATTGGTGAGATTTAGTGGTATCTGGGGTGATGGTATACTGTAAACTGTGATTGTATGCCTGTAGCAAAGTTATACCCAGACTGGGAACTTGCTCGATGTAGAGGAAGTATCGACGTGTTACCCCATCCAAATCCGCATTGCTGACAATATGTCCTTTGGCAGTCACACGATCTAAAACTGGCACTGGGCGAAGGGTTTGTTTCTGCAAACTGGGTGCGATCGCTAAAACAACCTGACCATTGATTTCCATTGCTTCGGCCAATGTCGCATCGTGAGGACTGGGTTCAATAAACAGAATATCAAAGCCAATAGCGGCTGGGAGAGAGGCTTCTAGAGCTGTTAATAATTGAGTATAGCGATCGCGTGAAAGTGGAAATTCTCCATACTCACGTAATGTAGCATCATCAATGGCAATTACAGCCAGGCGCGAATCCCAATTAGTAGAGACTAGAGAATGACGCACGTTGAACAATAAATTAAATCCTAATAGCTCTAAAGCTTCCCAAGCACCTATTTGCAATAATCCTAGAGACAACAGCGCAGTTAATATACCAGGAAAAAGTAAATGGTTTTCTACAATGGAACTTCGGAGGAAATTGGGAATATCTCTCAGAAATTTTTTCCAGGATGGAATTATCATTTCAGAACATTAATGACTCTCAAATTAAGGAACCGCTAACTCATACAATTGTTTTTTACCTAAAGGAGTCACCACAACAGCTTCTACTCTGCCGTTAGGGAGTAAAGGAACAGTAATATCAAATCTGCCACTCGCATCGGTGTTCCACTCCTGTTCGGCAATTATCAGCAGGTTTACCGGGTCAACACTACCGATAATCCTTATCTGATTGCCATTAGCCGAGAGTTGGCGGATATTCAGATCAGTATTGTCCTGTAGAGGCACTGGTTTTGAAGGGGGCTGACCTGGAATCGTGATATTTTGAAACCCAGCCTTAACTAGAACTGTCTGCCCTTGGGCAGTTGTGGCTACACCACCTGTCAAGGTTGCTACGCCCATTAAGCCATTCTGCCGTACATTCACACCAAAATCAGTACCCCGCACCCCTGCCACTCCAGCAGGTGATTTAATCTCTAAACGTGAGGCAGGATTAGTAAATGGACGAACCCGGAGACGAACTTGCCCGGACTTGACTTGCAGTTGTGTGATCTGTTCTCCTCTTCTTCCCCTCTCTAGTTTCTGGATATTGATATTTGTGTTCTCTGCAACTTGGATAAAGCCTGTGCCTATATCTATGGCTAGAACTGCACTGGAGTTTTGCTTAGTGATGATTGCATCTCCTACCGCTTGAAGTTTTAGGCCGCTGCGAGCTGGTTGAGATTTATTCCCACGGGAATGCAGCACTTGTCCAATAGGCCGGCGCACCTCTAACCAACGTTTTACTGTTACCTGTAACCGCCTATCTGCTGCGGCAGTAGCATCAATCACACCAACTAGCACCACTTGCAGCAAAATGAAGTTACCAATCCACCAAGGTTTCATCATGTTTTCACCAAATAGATTCTTAGCAAATGAGTAACTTGTTTTTTCTTTATCTTTCAACGGAAATAAACAACTCGTGCATCTAGCCCGTGATATCTAAGCAAATTAGACAAGCACTCCGCTTGTTCCCTTTTGGCAAATCCTCCAGCATATATAAAAGGCCCAAATCTGTGTTGTGCCAAAAAAGCATAATTATTATATTTCTTGGCAATATCTAAAGCTGTGTCTGACTGGTTGGGAACCACAACTACGTATGGACGGGTTGCAACTTTGCCAATGACGATCACATTGCCCTGCCTGTCACTATTGGCCGGTTCGGTAACTGCGGGTAAACTATTGGCAATGCAATTGGGCGGCTGCGCCCAAGTTTTGCTAATGAAAGCTTCTCCTAAAACAGTTACGATAATTCCTATAATTAGATACTTAATCACTTATGTATAAAATATTCATAGTAATTCTGCATACCAAAAAATTTTAATTCTTCAGAGTGTTGACTCTGCTGCTATGCGGGGCAACATCGGGTTTTTATACAGGTTGATCACCTTATCTGTATAAAACATATTATCATCAAAGCACCTCAAGGATGCAACTAGCTTTCATTTGGGGTGTTCAGCATCCTTGTTATCAGTGAAATTTCATCAAAACAATGTCTTTGCGCCTAATTTTCTCTGATTTCCGCAGTTTTATGGTTGAGATATTGGATTTAAAAAAAAGCGATCGCCTCCAGGTTTAACTGAAAAAGCGATCGCTTTATATTGCTTGATTTTATACTTGTGTAAAACTCCTAAATATCCTTCTCGCTCAACTCACGAGTCATATAATCAAAAGGTTCATCGACAAAGGCAGTATCAGCAACACCTGCGGCTGTAACTTGTGCCTTGACCATATCCTTAAGAATTTGGATACCAGCAACTGTCGGACTAATAGGGACACCTAATGAATTGTAAGTTTCTCGCAATCCTTGGAGTACACGCTCATCTAACACATTCATGTTACCCGCCACCAAAGCATAAGTAGCATAACGGAGGTAGTAGTCCATATCCCGCAGACAAGCCGCATAACGACGAGTTGTGTACGCATTTCCGCCAGGACGGATCAACTCTGGTTGTTCTTCAAATAACTTAGAACCAGCCTGCTTGACGAGGGAAGCAGCATTCGAGTTAATTGCCGCCGCCGCTTTTACCCGTGCTGTACCACTTTCAAAATAAACTTTGAGGCTGTCAATCGCATTCCGGTCAAAATAACGTCCAGCAACGTCATAATTCTTAATCAAGCTTGTAACTGCATCACGCATTCTTTCTTCTCCCAATTAATGCTATCTATGGTTTGATATTAATTTGGTTGCACTTATGCACCAGTAAATTTTTGTGGCATTTATTTTATTTAAAATATGATGCGGCACAAAAACAATTTATCTGCTATCTAAGGATTCTATGCCAAAGTTGACCCGAAGAGATGAACTTTACGTTTTGTGCATATGTGAGGCAAAAGGTTAATATAAGCTGTAATCCAGATAAGCTGTAACAAAAACTACAAAATCTTCTAATGTCCAGGATTTATGATATTTCAGGTGTGTCATCTACAACTTGGTTCAAATCATCTGGGTTAGGATGCTTTGGAAGATTCTGGTTTGATTTTTAGGAAATAGGTAGAGAAGGAGTAACAATGACAACCCCACAAGAAGTCTTGAAGTTGATTCAAGATCAAAACATTCAGATGATTGATCTGAAATTCATCGATACACCAGGAACTTGGCAGCATCTGACGTTGTACCAAGACCAAATCGATGAAAGTTCCTTCTCTGATGGCGTACCTTTCGACGGTTCCAGCATTCGGGGTTGGAAAAACATCAACGAATCAGACATGATGATGGTACTTGATCCCAACACTGCTTGGATCGACCCCTTCATGAAAGAGCCAACGTTAAGTATAGTTTGTAGTATTAAAGAACCCCGCACAGGTGAATGGTACAGCCGTTGCCCCCGTGTTATTGCCCAAAAAGCAATAGATTACCTAGTTTCTACTGGTCTTGGTGATACAGCATTCTTTGGCCCTGAAGCAGAATTCTTTATCTTTGACGATGTTCGCTTTGACCAAAATGCCCATGAAGGCTACTACCATGTAGACTCTGTAGAAGGTAGTTGGAATTCTGGTAAGAAAGAAGGCCCCAACTTGGGTTATAAACCACGCTTCAAAGAAGGCTACTTCCCGGTATCGCCCACGGATAGTTTCCAAGATATGCGTACCGAAATGCTGCTGACAATGAAAGATTGCGGCGTACCTATTGAAAAACAACACCACGAAGTTGCTACTGGTGGTCAGTGCGAACTAGGTTTCCGCTTTGGTAAATTGATCGAAGCTGCTGACTGGCTGATGACCTACAAATATGTCATCAAGAATGTTGCCAAGAAATACGGCAAAACTGTAACTTTTATGCCAAAACCGATTTTTGGCGATAACGGTTCAGGTATGCACTGTCACCAGTCCATCTGGAGAGATGGCAAACCGCTATTTGCTGGTGATAAGTATGCTGGTTTGAGCGAAATGGGACTTTACTACATTGGTGGCATCCTGAAACACGCACCAGCACTTTTGGCTATTACCAACCCCACAACTAACTCTTACAAACGCCTAGTACCTGGTTACGAAGCACCAGTGAATTTGGCCTACTCTCAAGGGAACCGTTCTGCTTCTGTGCGGATTCCTTTATCTGGCGATAACCCCAAAGCCAAGCGCTTAGAGTTCCGTTGTCCTGATGCGACTTCTAACCCTTATCTAGCATTCGCAGCCATGCTGTGTGCTGGTATTGATGGCATCAAGAACAAAATCCATCCTGGTGAACCCCTAGATAAAAATATTTATGAACTTTCTCCAGAAGAACTGGCGAAGGTTCCTTCAACTCCGGGTTCTCTGGAATTGGCATTAGAAGCACTAGAAAACGATCATGCTTTCTTAACAGAATCAGGCGTTTTTACCGAAGACTTCATCCAAAACTGGATTGACTACAAGTTAGCTAACGAAGTTAAGCAGATCCAGATGCGTCCTCACCCCTATGAGTTTTACCTCTATTACGATTGCTAATTGCGATTAGTAGTGAATTTTTAGCCACCCTCGTAGGGTGGCTTTTTTTTAATTATCACTATCAAAAATTAAGTTTATTGCCATTTTAAAGCCAGGACTCTAGAGTTTTAGTCTTTGACCTCTCTTTTGTGTTAGCTCATAGAAGCGTGGCTACTTTCATAAATCAGGCGAGTCGTAGGGTCAATCTTCCCTTGAATGGGACTCCAGTAGTCGGATAATTCTTCAGGAAGACCCAGTTCCTGTGCTGCACGCATCAGCATGGATTGTTGACGATTCTTCACTTGTTGATATTGACGCATTGCTAACGCACGAGTTCTATCTTGAATAGACATGACCAAAGTCCTCCTTATGGTTTTCGTTATAAATGATTGGCTATTTATCCCTTGACTTTCATATTAACAATAATTCTGTATCTAAAGCTACAAAATTGTATTTTTGTAACAAAAATTTATATTTGAGTAACTGACAATGACGATTTTCTAGTTAAAAGCCCTACCAAAACTACTTTTTGAAGCTAGATGATTCTCTCGTTATAATTTTTTACATATAATTACTAAAGGTGATAAATATTCCCATATCCTTATGGCTGACACTTTAAGCAAGCTGACTTATCAGACCTTTCAACAAGGTAAAAATTACTTTGGTTTTGCTCACAAAACCTTAAGTTCAAGCCTGATGACTCTCATTTATCCCAATCTAGGGCAGAGAGAGAAACCTATTCCTAGCGAGGTTTTGTTCAAACTTCAACAAAAAATAGAACAGCTGCTAGAAACAGACTGGCAAGATGCGGAAAAAGGGATATATCCCGAAAGCTTATTGTTTGACAACCCTTGGTCAGATTTTTTCCTTTACTATCCATTGCTATGCCTAGACTTACCTCAAATCTGGGAAAGGTCTGAAAAAAAGAAATATCAAGAATTTTCACCAGAAATAGATACGGATGGTTATCCCAGCTATTATGTTCAGAACTTCCATCACCAAAGTAATGGCTACTTGAGCGACGATTCAGCCAATATATATGATTTACAGGTAGAAATTCTCTTTAATGGGACTGCTGACCCCATGCGACGGAGGATTCTTGCACCTCTGAAACAAGGGTTGAAAGTTTTTGATTCTGTGACACCGCGACAAATGCGGGTTTTAGATGTGGCTTGTGGTACTGGGCGAACACTGAAGATGATTCGGGCAACTTTACCTCAAGCATCCCTGTATGGTATGGATTTGTCACCAGCTTATTTGCGTAAGGCAAATCAACAACTATCGGAAATTCCCGGAGAGTTACCGCAACTGTTACAAGCCAATGCGGAAGAGTTACCTTATTTAAACGACTATTTCCATGCTGTAACTTCTGTGTTTCTCTTCCATGAGTTACCAGCAAAAGTCCGGCAAACAGTGATTGAACAATGTTTCCGAGTCACAAAACCAGGGGGAGTATTTGTCATTTGTGATTCTATTCAACTGAGTGATTCACCAGAATTAGCTGTAACGATGGAATCTTTCCCAGAAGTTTTTCATGAACCCTACTATCGGGATTACACTCATGATGACTTAGTAGAACGTCTAGAAAAAGCGGGTTTTGAGAAGATAGAGATGCAAGTTAACTTTATCAGTAAGTGTTTTATTGCTCATAAGCCAGCTTAATTTATATACAAGGGTGAGCAACAATACTCACCCAGCTATAAAGAATAGATTCTGTTTCTTTCTGAAAGAGACAGGATTCTTTAACGTTTCATTGGGTCGATGTTATCGAAATAGTCTGATCATCCGTCTGAAAAAGACGGGGCTTGTATCCCATTTTTTGGTGAACCTATTATTAGGGTGGCTTACACGCGGAGGATGAAAGAATGAAGGTTTGGCTTGCTTGTTTTTTAGTGTTGTTCGCTTTGGCAGAACTGTTTGATTGGTTAAAAGCATTTAATTTACCTTTGCCAATTTATATTTTGGGTGGGGCGTTTTTAGCTGTTGCTTCTAACTACGACAAGATTGTTGGTTCTTACTTCAGTGATGGAAGTATGGAAGCATTACCGGAACAACCGCAGTTAAATTCCTCTAGTCAATCCCTTGACCCTATTTCTTTTTCTAGTTCTGTTGAACAGGTGCAGCGATCGCAAACACAGCTATAAAATTGAAAATTACCCCCTATCATTATGGGCAACCCTGTTGAAGAGAAAATTTAGGGTATGTTTACGCAGTTTATAGTACTGTGGCTCTTCCCTGATGGGGTCCCATATTCTCTTGTTATAGAGTGTTGATGTCTTCTTGGAGCATAAGTCATTCGGTTAACAGTAGAATCTTTCTTTAATGTCACCTGAAATAGTTCATTTTGACAACCAAATCAAAGATACTGTTCAGAGCAACCAGTAAATTGCTAAATTTTGCTAAATTAAAAGAGTTTGAGTTAAAAAATAATTACCCCAATTCGGGAATTTTTTCCGGGTTGGTAACGTTTACCAAATTTAGGCTACTGCCGCAACGCCGTGATTAGTGGAATATTAGAACAACTTCGAGCTGCGTTTGCTAAAGACAAAACTTACCGTGATACCTCTCCCCGCAATCCCTGGTTACAAGTTATTTTGGTCACCAGCCTGGGAGTGACAGCTTTGGTATGGGGAGTTCGGGAACTGAAATGGTTACAATCTTGGGAATTAAAAGCTTATGATCAAATGTTGCGATCGCGTCCTGTGGAAGCACCCGATCCCCGCATATTATTAGTAGAAATCACTCAAGAGGATCTCGCACGAGAACCATGGCCTTTATCAGATGCCACAATCAATCAGATGTTGGCTAAACTAGAATCCTACCAACCCAGGATTATTGGTATCCATTTTAACCGTGCCAACCAAAAAAATTTAGCAGTCAATCTGAAAAATCCTGAAAAAATTATTAGCACTTGCCTATTTAGTAGCATAGACAGGCAAGAAATTCCGCCACCACCTAATTTTTCTGAAGATAGTTTAGGTTTTAAAGATTTAATTCCTGATTACCAAGAAGACCAAATTATCCGCCGCAGTTTATTATTTGCCCACTCTGAAGACGGCAAATGTACAACTCCTTTCTCCTTTGCTGCTAGACTGGCAGTTGATTATCTAGAAAAATTGGGTTTTTCCATTGACTTTCCTGATCAATATAATTTCTCTATAGGTGAAACTTTTTTCTCCACCCTTAAAAGAGATTCCGGTAGTTATAAAAAACTGGATACGGCAGGTTATCAAATACTATTAAATTATCGCCATACTGATCACATAGCTCAAAAAGTAACCCTGACACAAGTTCTTAACAATCAACTCGACCCCAATTTAGTCAGGGATAAATTAGTCATTATTGGTACAACTGCTCCCAGTATAAATCCCGGCTTAAATACACCTTACAATGCAGCCTCTGACCAACCATCTAGAACCCCTGCTGTCTTAATTCATGCACAAATAATTAGTCAAATTCTCAGTACAGTCCTGGATGGAAGACCTCTAATTTGGTATTGGTCTGAAGGGATGGAAATTCTTTGGCTGTGTGGCTGGTCAACCATAGGTGCTATTGTCGGTTGGCGACTGCGGTATCCTTTTTGGTTGCTGATAGTGGGAAGTGCAAGTTTAGCTGGTTTAGTGGTAATTTGCACATTCGTATTTTCCCAAGCTGGTTGGATACCTTTGATTCCCCCAGCTATAGGTTTCATTATTAGTGGTGTGAGTACGATGATTTATACCACCTACCAAAATCAGCAGCAAACAAAGGTGATACTGTTACAAATTGAACAACAACAAGAAGCAATTGAACAGTTAAATATTCTTTTACAAGATACTAAAGCCACAGCAATTCGTGACGTACATATTCACTCTACATCCACACCCATAATCCCAGAAAAGAGAACTGGCGATTTACTTTTGGGTGGACGTTACCAGATATCCAAAATTTTAGGATCTGGGGGATTTGGTCGCACTTATATAGCAAATGATACTCAGCGACCGGGTAATCCTATCTGTGTAGTCAAACAATTAATGCCAGCGCGTCAGGATACGAAATTTTTACAAGTAGCGAGAAGGTTATTTAACACTGAAGCGGAAATTTTAGAAGTATTGGGAAAACATCAGCAAATTCCCGAACTGTTAGCTTATTTTGAAGATAATCAAGAATTTTATTTAATCCAAGAATACATTCCTGGGCATACCTTAAATGAGGAATTACCACCTGTGCATATTGTACAGAATGAAGCATTTGTGATTGATATGCTCAAAGGGATTCTAGAAGTATTAGTATTTATGCATGAGCGTCGGATAATTCATCGAGACATCAAACCAACTAATATTATTAGAAGCTCTGAAGATAATCGACTAGTATTAATTGACTTTGGTGCGGTAAAGTCGATGCAACCCCAAAATAGTGATCAAACGGAGTTAGCAACTGTCGCCATAGGGACACGTGGTTATGCACCACCAGAGCAATTTGCCGGTCATCCCCGCTTGTCTAGTGATATTTATGCTTTGGGAATAATCTGTATTCAAGCTATTACTGGTATACCACCACAAGAACTTAAGCCAGATTTAGATACAGGTAATATTCTGTGGCGAGAAACAGCCGAAATTAGTGACGAATTAGCAGAAATTTTAGATAAAATGGTACGTTATCATTTTAGCGATCGCTATCAAACTGCGGCAGATGTTATGCAAGATTTAAATCACTTAACTAATTCAACATCTGTCACCCCTTATAAAGTTTCTTCAATCCTCAAATCCTAGAGGATTTCTATATTTTGCTAAATTTAAATTTAAAACCTAAAATGCAAAATTTGTATGACTGATAGGAAAGAAACTGCAATTGCAGGTATATATGAAGTATGTATTGGCGTTCCAGATCCAATTTTTGCAATTCAATATTGGGAGCAGTTTGGCTATCGCATCGGACAAGTGGGTGAATTACCAGCAGATGCAGCCTATCCATTATATGGGGTCAATTCTTCTTTACGTTCCATTCGCCTTTACCACCAAAATGCCGATCATGGTTTAATTAGGTTAATGGTTTGGCAAAAACCCACTAATCAGGGATTAGGGTTAGGGTCAATGAAAGTTAAAGGAAATCGTTGGGCGACAACTTTAACTGCTGATATTTTAACCATTTTAAATCATGCAGAAGATGCAAAAGCCGGACGTTGGGCGATTAGATATACCAATCCGCACTGGGAAGTAATTTACAACAAAGAGCGAAAAAGCCGACCTTTTACAGACCAGGCTGTGGGAGTGAGAGAAATGCTATTATTGCAACCCTTAACTCGACAAGTTCTATTTCAAAGGTTTGGCTATACACTGCCAGATTACGGACAAATTAACCAAAATGCTGCTTTCAAAACTAGTCAATGTACCCATGCGGGGATGATTGTACAGGATGATAGCAAACAAATCTTGAAATTTTATGAAGAAGTTTTAGGTTTATTGCGTGTACGTGATGATGTGGAAACCAGTTATGAATCTTCACCAGCCGGGCGAGAAATGTTTGACCTCAAACCGGGTGAAAAGTTTATTGTCACTGCCTTTGATGACCCTCGTTCCTCCAAGACTGACTTGACAGCAGCGCGTAGCGGTAGACTTTACATCATTAGATTTCCAGAAGCGATGAATTTAGAGTCACGTTTTGAAGCATCACAACCAGGCTGCTTAGGAATTTCGCTTTATACATATCGGGCGCGTGATGTCCAAGAATATTGCGATCGCATTCAAGCCAGTTCAGTACTGAAATATACTAACATCATCGAAAATGAGTTTAGAGAGAAAAGTTTTTCCTTTGTTGCACCGGACGGCTACTTCTGGAATTTAGTAGAAGGTTGAGAAGAGGCAGGGAGAAGAGGCAGGGGCGCAGGGTGCAGGGTGCAGGGGGAGAAGAGGCAGGGGTGCAGGGTGCAGGGTGCAGGGGGAGAAGAGGCAGGGGCGCAGGGTGCAGGGGGAGAAGAGGCAGGGGTGCAGGGTGCAGGGTGCAGGGTGCAGGGGGAGAAGAGGCAGGGGTGCAGGGTGCAGGGTGCAGGGTGCAAAGGGGAGAAGACGGTAACTTCCCAATGACCAATGACCAATGACTTCTTTCTCAACCCGGAAAGCAAGTTGAAATTATGGAATATGTACCAGTAACCGACCACAACATTTTGCTGTGCTAATGAAAAATTGGACTGCGACGATTATCATAACTTCTTCTTTGCTGATATCTGGATTCATAGCTTCTCAAGCCTTATCTTCTTTAGCAGATCATAGCGTCGCGTCTTCTGGGTCAATCTCTGGGACACGCAACACAAAACAAGTTACCGCCAGTAAAGCTGAGTTTGGAGTGCTGAGAGTTAATTCCAAAGGTCAAGGTAAATTTACTCCTACCACCAGAGTAGTGCTGTATAAGGGTGGTAAATACGGGTGGCGAATTCAACTTAAAGATTACAAAGGTAAAGTAACATGGCGAGAAATTCTGCGCTTGCCAAAACCTCCAGAAACATGGGCTACAGACGATGGTCAAAGTTTGTCGTTATCATCTGATGGGGTTGAAGCCGTAACAACTCGGACAGTATTCACAAATGATGGCAAAATTGAGAATTTCTGGACAATGGTTCCCGGAGATCCTGGTGGTAAACATCAAATACAGGTTTATGTTGATAACCGTCTCGTTGGTTCCTTCGATTTTGATGTGATTTCTCTGAGAAATTAAACCTCTGTACCCTCTGCGTTAAAACCATTGCAGACTATCTTAGAAATAGAGATTTCAAACAAGAAACTCATGGATGCCAAAGAATTAATCCGACTTTATAATACCGGACAAAGGTATTTTCCCGCCGCAAACTTAAGTCGAGTCAAGCTTATTGCCGCTTACTTACCTGGAATTAATCTGTGGGGAGCAGATTTGAGTCGAGCTAACCTAGCTAAAGCAAAACTGTGGGGAGCAGACTTAAGTCAAGCTAACTTAGCCAAAGCGAACTTAACTAGAGCTAACTTATCTGGCGTTAAACTGAACGAGGCCAATCTCCGAGGAGCGAAACTCAATTTAACCAAGTTATATGGAGCTGATCTGAGTGGGGCTTACTATGATGAAAGCACCCAGTTTTCTAAAGGTTTCGACCCCAAAAGTAAAAATATGCAGAAATTCTAACTGCATTTTAAATTACGAATTACGAATTACGAATTACGAATTACGTTCGCGTAGCGTTTCCGCAGGAAATATTACGAATTACGAATTACATCTCCTCTGCTTCAGGAAGGGGAAAAATTTCGCCAGCTAAGTAAGCTTGAAAGTGTTTTTTAAAGTACAGCCAAGAGGTCATGTCTTCCCCATCTAAAAAGGATTTTGGGGCTTGCTTGTACAGTGGAACACGGGTATTAATTTCTTTTTGAAGCAACTGGGGTAATTCTGCAAAACCGTTTACTTTACTTCCCGAAGCACTGTAAATGAGATAACCAGGTCGCTCGCCCATTTTCATCCAAGGCAACCACTGACCAATTCTATCCCAACCAAGTCTAAGTTGAGACACTGAATCTAGTTCTGAGTTAAATAAATCTGCTGTTGGTACAGCTAATTTGAATAGTTCTGTGGCTTGATAAATGGGATATGGGCTGTATTGGGCAAACTTGGGATCTTCTGCTAGTAAATTAGGATATGTGGGAAAAATATCAAACACAAAAGTTGTGGTATCTCCCTCTACTTGTGCGGGAAATTTGCCTTTAAACTCTCCCTGTACCGGATTATTAGCAACGTGGATCACAGGAACTGTTTCACCTGTCCAGGGGTTCTCCCAGTGCCGTAAAACCTCGCTTGTATCTGGGTCTAGGTAATAAGTCAATTCCCTGGAAGTAAAGTCCCAGCTATCCTCTGCTGTCGGAATACATCTACTAACGCTGACTCCAGACATTTTAAATAGCAGTTTTCTTTTCTCACCAGGGATAAAACTGTAAATTTTACCTGTCCAGATGAGGAACGTAGATTTCTTCGGATCAAGGGAAGAACGAGTTTTAACCCATTGCTGGGCATCTAATTCTTGAACTTGGGCAACCATCTTTGGCCTCCTTAGTCATTAGTTATTGGTCATTGGTTTATTAAACTGGGTCTGATAGTTGTCTATCAAGATGGCGAAATAAAAATATCCACAATGGTAGGGAACTATTAATAGCAATGAGTCGTACTAAATGACCCGTTGTGACAATTTCTACATTATGATTTAATGCCAGCGATACTAGAATCATTTCTGGCGCACCTCCTGGTGCTGTCACTAATAGACAAGTCAACCAGTCCCAAGAGGTTAATTGCATGGCCAGCATAGCAGCGATCGCACCAGCTATCAGAGTCATGGCTACAGACATAAAAGCGTAAGCTATAGCCTTTTTACCAATATTAGGTTTGTCCCCCCAATACTCACCAATGGTAATTCCCAGCAATAGTTGACCTAATAATTTAATGAATTCTGGCGGACTAAAACTCACATCACCGAAAACAGGTAGCAAGTGCAGTAAAGAATTAAATCCTAAACCAACTACTAATGCACTAAAAAACTCGGCAGCTGGCATTTTACATAATCCAGCTAGAGAAATTAATAATGTGGTAATTACTAGTGATACACAAAGTAATCCCAATTGAGGTAGATCAAATCTCAGTAATCTAACTGTGATAGGTAAGGTTTGGGAACTGAGAACATGATCAACTGATGTCCGAGCAATTAACGGAATCAGTAATACTACAGAAGTGACTCGCATTGCCTGAACTAAGGCCACAAGGGTGACATTTCTATTGTAATCGGCGGCAATAGATGACATAACTCCCACACCACCCGGCACTGTAGCCAGCATTGATGTTAATAAATTGGTTTGACTCAAGCGTGAGTACAAGTAGCCAATACAGCCACCACACAGCAGTAAAAATAAAGTGAGAAAAATAAATATAGGAATCCCAGAAGCCAGACTGGTTAAATCGCTGTTGCTATTTGATGCACCGACAGTCAACCCGACAAGTGCCATTCCCACCTTTCTCGCCCTGCGATTAGGTTTGGGATAATATTGGTAAAAAATCCGACATCCTTGTAAAACTATTGCACCAGAAGCAATTCCGCCAAATATCCAAGCAATTCCGCCTATGTGTAACTTAACTAAGACTAAACCCAAAGGTATAGCCAGCAGCAGTTCTAGGCTGAGGATCATGACTCGCTTCACAGATAACTGTTGTTGGGTAACGTTGTGTTTTTCATGAGTGGGTAACTCGTGGGTGGGAGTAACAATCAGGTTTTGATTCATCGAACAGGGCTGTTTAAATTAATTCAATATGCACTCAAAATAGCGTAATTGCCTAGAACACACATCTGCTAAATTCCAGTTATACAGGCAATAAAAGTCGAACAATTGGGAGAAAATTCCGCGAAATTCAGGCACGCGAATACGAATACAGTATGGCGTAAATAGCACAACCCTACAGGTAATGCTGACCGATGCCGACAGGCTTGATCTAGTTGCCTGCTGCGGGAGGGTTTCCTTCAAACATGGTTCACCATTTAAAATCAATCAGCAGCTTATTTTATAAGCTTTTTAACTTTTGACTTCCGCCCTGCGGTACTAACCCCCTGTTGCCCGTGCTTCCACCCCCTAACTGTGGCACAATAAGGAATTGTAATAAGAAAAATATTGTTAAGGTAATTTAGTGACTCCAACTGCTCAATCCACGGCAAGTGCGCGTCGCGTGGTATTCCCATTTACGGCAATTGTGGGCCAGGAAGAAATGAAGCTGGCGCTGCTGTTGAACGTGATTGACCCCAAAATCGGTGGTGTAATGATTATGGGCGATCGCGGTACCGGCAAATCCACGACTATCCGGGCGCTGGCTGATTTATTGCCAGAAATCCCCGTGGTTGCCAATGACCCCTTCAACAGTGACCCCAACGACCCCGACGTGATGAGTGATGAAGTTCGCCAAATGGTAGAACAAGGGGCAGAAATTCCCATAGATCACAAAAAAGTTCAAATGGTAGACTTGCCATTGGGGGCTACAGAAGACCGAGTTTGCGGCACTATCGACATTGAAAAAGCTTTGTCTGAGGGTGTAAAAGCCTTTGAGCCGGGATTGCTGGCTAAGGCGAACAGAGGCATTCTGTATGTAGATGAAGTCAATTTGCTAGACGACCACCTTGTAGACGTGCTACTGGACTCCGCAGCCAGTGGCTGGAATACTGTAGAACGCGAAGGTATTTCTATTCGTCACCCAGCCCGTTTTGTACTGGTAGGTTCGGGGAACCCCGAAGAAGGTGAACTTCGCCCCCAACTGCTAGACCGCTTTGGGATGCACGCAGAAATTCACACTGTTAAAGAACCAGCTTTGCGGGTACAGATTGTGGAACAAAGGGCGGAATTTGATCAAAATCCTCCGACATTTCTGGAAAAATACCAACCTGAACAAGAAGCATTGCAACAAAAAATTGTCAATGCTCAGAATTTGTTACCAGAAGTGACACTTGACTATGACCAACGAGTAAAAATTTCCGAAATTTGCTCAGAATTAGATGTAGATGGTTTGCGTGGTGATATTGTTAGCAACCGTGCCGCCAAAGCATTAACCGCATTTGAAGGTCGTACTGAAGTCACTGTTGATGATATCAAACGTGTCATTACTTTATGTCTGCGTCACAGACTGCGGAAAGACCCTTTAGAGTCAATTGATACTGGTTACAAGGTACAAAAAGCTTTTGCGCGGGTTTTTGGTGTGGAACCACCAGAAGATGATGCCGCACAAAAAAATGGTGTAGGTCAAAAGTTAGGGGCTAGAAGCTAACATTTTTTGAGGGTTGAGTTGTGAACAGCTATTTCATAACTCAGCACTCAGCACTCAAAACTCAGCACTCAAGACTCAGCACTAATGATGAGATTGTGGAATTCTTTATTAAATAGCTTTTTTTTAGTTAGTCAATATAACCCACACGGCTTTGTGGAGTTATTGATGCTGATGATAGCGAGCGTTATGATCATCATCGCAACAATTTTGCCAGCAGATATGCCTTATTTAGTTTTGGGTTTGAGCTTAGGGGTAGGAGCGTCTATTTCTATATTAGTACGGGAAGCGATCGCTCCCTCATCCCAAACAAGAGTTACCCAATTCGCAACATTATTATTGCTGTTTATGAGCATTTACGGCTTTGCTATGCTGTGATATAGAAGCAAATTCGTCAGCCGAAAACCCTTTTAGAGACGTTCCCTGGAACCTCTTTACACTCCCTAACCGAAAAGTATTGAACCCGCCCCTACTGGCTTTATACTAACCGTGATTCAGCGAGTTTTATTGCAAATTGTAACGACACTATGATATGCTAACCATAAATTAAAGAACGCCCTTGTAATTGTTCAGTAGTAAGCAGGTTCAGGTAATGTCGCAGGTAACGATCTCTTCAGTAGTATTAGATAGTTGGGATTGTCCACCCTAAAATCTGAAAAAGCAGCCTGAGCCTTGGAATAATTAGAACTATCGAAAGCTAGTCGTGCATGAAGCTAGGGGAACTCTAATCCAGTTTTGGCGCGATTTGCACGCAACGCATAAGACCTAGAAACTTGAATTTTCATAGTTGGTCTGAGCCATTCACCTACTCAGCTTGCTGCATACTGTCTGACTCTGCAAATCAGTATGCTGATGACGAAATCTTGTTGATAGGTGGGCTATTTGGAGTGCGCCAAATTACTAATAATTTTATGTGAATAATGGCGCTAGGAGGAAACTTGAACGGAAATATTTTGAAGCGAGAGTGGTTTTTTAACACTCAGCGAGATATTATGGCTGGGGCTGTCGTAGGATTAGCCTTGATTCCAGAAGCGATCGCTTTTTCCATTATTGCTGGAGTAGACCCCAAGGTTGGGTTGTACGCCTCATTTATTATTGCCATCTTGACAGCCTTTTTGGGAGGCAGACCGGGGTCAATTTCTGCCGCTACAGGCGCAATGGCGCTGCTGATGATTGATTTAGTCAAAGATCATGGGTTGCAATATCTATTCGCCGCTACCTTATTAACCGGAATCTTTCAGCTTTTATTTGGGGTGCTAAAACTCGGACACCAAATGAGATTTGTACCCAGGGCGGTAATGATTGGTTATATCAATGCCTTGGCGGTGTTAATTTTTTTAGCTCAGTTACCACAACTGACCAACGTCCCGCCCACCGTGTATATACTGACTATACTTTCTTTAGGGATTATTTATATACTACCTCGCTTTACTAAAGTAGTCCCCTCGCCCTTAGTGGCTTTAGCTGTGATGACTATAGCAGCGATCGCACTCAAACTAGAGGTTCCCACAGTGGGAGATATGGGCGAACTACCCACAACCTTACCCCTCTTTGCCCTGCCCCAAGTACCCTGGAATCTGGAAACACTACAAATTATTCTGCCCTATTCTCTCACCTTAGCGATCGTCGGTCTATTGGCTTCCTTCTTAACTGCTGCTTTGGTAGATGAACTCACAGATACACCCAGCGATAAAAATCAAGAAGCCAAAGGACAAGGCATTGCTAATATTGTTACCGCCTTCTTTGGTGGTATGGCTGGGTGTGGGATGATTGGACAATCCGTGATTAATGTCCAGTCTGGCGGACGAGGGAGACTGTCAACCCTTGCATCTGGAGTTTTTCTGTTATTTGCCATTTTATTTTTACAGGATTGGGTCAAGCAAATGCCGATGGCCTCATTAGTAGCTGTAATGATTATGGTATCAATTGGGACGTTTCGCTGGTCATCCTTCCAAAATATTCCCCGTGTCCCCCGTACTGAAACCGCCGTCATGTTAACAACAATGTTTGTGACGATTTTCACCCGTAATTTTGCCCTCGGTGTCATCACAGGTATTGTTATGAGTACAGTATTCTTCTCCAGCAAAATAGCCCAGTTGGTATTTGTGGATAAAATGCTGAGTGAAGATGGTTCCCATCGCATCTATAAAGTCGTCGGACAAATTTTCTTTTTATCAAGAGATGAATTTCTGGCATCTTTTGATTTTACTGAACTTATTGAGCGTGTCACCATTGACTTAACTAATGCTCACCTGTGGGATCAAGGAGCAGTTGAAGTACTTGATAGAGCAATCATGAAATTTCGTCGTAATGGTGCAGATGTAGAAATCATCGGACTGAATGAAGCTAGTGCTACTTTGCTAAATAAATTAGCAACTTCTCAAAAAGCTGATACTCTCAAAAAAAATTAGCAGAGCAACCATCAAGGTTTTGAGGAAATGGTAAAATTACCAAACCAATTCACAGCAGACTTTTGCTATTTGCTATATGTTTACCTTCTAATCCAACTCCAGGCAATCAAACCATAATGAAAAATATTTTACTTTGTACCGATGGTTCAGATTTTGCAGAAAACGTTTATAAATATGGCGCTTGGTTTGCTCATCAATTTAACGCTCACATCAATGTTTTATTGGTTACAGATATTCGGAGCAAACAAGTAGCTTCTACTGCTAACTTAAGCGGGAGTATTGGGCTTGGTGCTTCTGAAAATTTGTTGCATGAATTGGTAGAGTTGGAATATAAAAAAGCCAAGCTAAATAATCAACGAGCGCGTTTAATTTTGCAAAATGCGGGAGAAATTCTGAAAAATCAGGGAATTAGAGATGTTCGGTTAACTAATAAAACTGGATTTATAGTAGATTGTTTTCATGAATTTGAACAAAATTCAGATTTAATTGTTTTAGGTAAACGGGGAGAAGCAGCAGATTTCGCATCTGGACATTTAGGAGCAAATGTAGAGCGAATTGTTCGTATTACAAAAAAACCATGTTTAGTTACCCCACTTGAATATAAACCAGTTGAAAAAGTTTTAGTGGCTTATGACGGCAGCTTAACAGGAAAGAAAACACTACAATTTTTAGTAAATTCTTCTTGCTTTCAAAAATTAGAAATACATCTGTTAAAAGTAACTAAAAAGGAAACATATCCCAGGGCTGAAAACAGAATCAATGAAGGTAAATATATTTTAGAAACAGCAGGTTTTAATCTCATTTCTACCATTAGAGAAGGTGAAGCAGAAGAGGTGATTAATGAATATATTATTGAACAAAATATTAGCCTTTTACTTATAGGGGCGCATGGACATAGCCGCATCCGTGATTTAGTAATTAGTAGTACGACAATTCAACTCCTGAGAAGTAGTAATATTCCTGTTTTGCTGTTCTGTTAAAAGTTTGTTAATTAAAATGATTCTTCATGATTTTAGGTTTCCATTAATTACCCTGATTCCATTCTAAATAGACAATTTAGACATAAATTTTCTTTTTTTTAGAGGTATCTGGAGTTTGAAAAAGAGACTTTGACTCAGTTGAGATGAATTAATTGCAATTTTCTAATCGAGGGAAATCTTTCGTGCAAATAACCAATGAAATCCATTTTCGTAACGTCCAAGGAGATATTCTTGGCGGTTTAACGGCGGCGGTGGTAGCCTTACCGATGGCATTAGCTTTTGGGATCGCTTCTGGTGCGGGGGCTGCGGCTGGGTTATGGGGGGCAATATTAGTCGGATTCTTTGCCGCTTTGTTTGGTGGTACACCCAGCTTGATTTCTGAACCCACAGGCCCCATGACAGTAATTGTCACCGCCGTGATTGCTGGACTCCAAGCTCAGGATGAAAAGCAGGGACTGGCAATGGCCTTTACTGTGGTGATCATGGCAGGAGTAGTTCAAATCCTGTTTGGGGTATTGCGATTGGGGCGGTATATTACCATGCTGCCCTATAACGTGATTTCTGGATTTATGACCGGAATTGGGGTAATTTTAATTTTTCTGCAAATCGCACCCTTCTTAGGGCAAGAAACGCCGAAAGGTGGTGTTTTTGGTGTACTCCAGAATCTCCCGACTCTAATTGCTAATATCAGTCCTACGGAAACTCTTTTAGGGGTAATAACTTTAGTAATTCTGTTCTTTTACCCGGCTCGATTGAAAAAAGTTGTTCCCCCGCAACTGGTAGCGTTAGTTATTGGTACAGCAATTTCTCTGATTTTCTTTCGTGGTGTGGAAATTCGCACTATTGCCACTATCGGCGAAATTACTCCTGGTTTGCCTAACTTCCAAATGCCCACTTTTACCCCGCAAAATTTGCAGTTAATGTTTGTTAACTCTGTGGTTTTGGGAGTGGTGGGTTCTATTGATTGTTTGTTAACTTGTCTCGTATCTGACAGTCTCACCCGTACTGAACACAAATCTAACAAAGAATTAATCGGGCAAGGTGTTGCTAATGTAATTACCGGTTTATGTGGTGGGATTGCTGGTTCTGGGGCTACAACGGCGACTGTGGTTAATATCCAAGCTGGTGGACGCACTGCATTATCTGGTATCAGTCGGGCTTTATTTCTGTTAATTGTGGTTTTGTGGGCGGCTCCTTTAACTTCTGGCATTCCCTTGGCTGTGTTAGCTGGGATTGTCTTAAAAGTAGGGATTAATATTATTGATTGGGGGTTTCTCAAACGGGTTCACAAAATCTCTTGGAAGGCAGCCGGAATTGTCTACAGTGTGGTACTTCTCACGGTATTTGTCGATTTAATGATCGCTGTAGCTGTTGGGGTATTTATTGCTAATATCCTGACCATTGAGCGTCTTGACCAATTGCAATCTAATTCTGTGAAGGCGATTACCGATGCTGATGATCAAATTGTCCTGACTAACGAAGAAAAAGAACTTTTAGATGCAGCTAATGGGCGAGTTTTGCTGTTCCATCTGAGTGGGCCGATGATTTTTGGTGTTGCTAAAGCTATTGAGAGAGAACATCGGGCGATCGCTAACTACGATGTTTTAATTGTCGATTTAGGTGAAGTTCCTGTCCTGGGCGTAACTTCTTCTTTGGCGATTGAAAGTGCCATTCAAGAGGTTATTGATGCCGGACGGGACGTGATCATTGTCGGTGCAGCAGGAAAGGTCAGAAATCGCTTAGAAAAGTTGGGTATTGCTGGTTTAATTCCGGGACACTACTGGATGGGCGATCGCTTGAATGCACTCAAAGAAGGGTTAGATTTGGTACAGTCAAAAGCAAGGCTCTAGCTACGATGAAATTGATAAATCTTTTCCCTCAGTTTCTTAATCACGACTTAGGGCTTGCTGTTCGCGTAGAGTGCCGTTAGGCATAAAATTTATTTGTGAGGATAGGGAACAGGGAATAGTATCAGTTATCTGTCATCCCCAAATTTTCTGATTTATTCAATCCAAAATTCACACTTTTGATGGTAAACCCTTCAAAAACCTCGCACCTACTTTCAGGTTTATCATCCTCAAACCTTGGATTGATATGGGTTTTAGAGAACTCCACAAAAAAGCTGATCCAAATTTCTGCAACTAAAATGACCTTTCCTCCCCCTGCTCCCTGCTCCCTGCTCCCTGCTCTCAAAACGACGGGATATTGTTTTATTTGGAAGTCTCTTAATATTTATTCAGCAAGCCCTACTTAACCCTAAAAGTGATGCTGAAAGTTGAATAATCTTCACGCTTTACAACGATGAAATTCCACGCTTAAAAATGTGGTTTTTTTGTTTTGTGAATACCCTTTGCCTTACTAATGAGCAAAAAAGCTGTTTTCCTGAAAAATTGGCTTTAAATCTCCGTAGTTTTACGACGGTTTTTAATTCATGAGTGTACTAACATACTGCTACACTAATTGCAGTGCCAAGGTAATCAACCACTTAAAAAACCTAGCTGTGGAAAGACAAAGCACTGAATCTCACGAGCTTGGATATAATCAGCATTGATTAAGCTAATTAAGTAATATGGAACCTATTCGTATTTTATACTTTTCTGATATTCTCTGCATTTGGGCTTATA
>NZ_JAYGHH010000023.1:22405-30049 GCF_034931045.1 Nodularia sp. UHCC 0506 | reverse complement strand
GGTGATCATATTCAAGAGGTGGCTAAAAAGTTCGATCACATCACTGTCCATCCTGATCTTTGGACTCAGGTGACACCACCTTCATCCACATCTTGTCATTTGTTTCTCCGTGCTATTCAACTAGTAGAAGCAAAGGGTTTAATAGAGCAAGATGACTCCGCAACGCTTGTGCAGACGGAACAAGTGTTTGAAAAAGCAGTCAGGGCATTTAGAGAGGCGTTTTTTATCCAACTAGCAAACGTTTCTGACCGCAAAGTGCAATTTGAAATTGCAGAGGAATTAAAACTCCCCATAGGTGCTATCCAAGCTCAGATAGATAACGGTGAAGCATACGCTCAACTATCCCAGGATTTTGAATTGGTCAAAGAGCATACGGTTACAGTTAGCCCCACTCTGATTTTTAATGAAGGACGGCAAAGACTCAACGGTAATGTCGGCTACCGAGTGATTGAGGCTAATATCCGTGAGTTATTACACAATCCTCCAGGAGAACAATCCTGGTGTTAACTTCATATCTCCATCTGGAGATAGATGACGCGAAACCTTGTTTCACACGACTAGCAACTACCACCAAAGGCGATTTCCCTGTTCGTCTACTCGTGCTTGGCGAATGACATCAGAAATTTCTTCGGCATCTCTGACATGATGGAGGGCTTTTTTTGTGCCATCAGGATATTCCACAACGAAGTAAGTCGGGACTGTAATCTGATCCCCTGTGATATCGGGTACATCTACCGCTACTTGTTTCGCCTTTTCTGCCAGTGATTTTGATTCCTCAATTACATCTCCTGGATTCGCTGTTAAGTTTCTTTCCTTTGGTGTTGGTTCTTCTCGTGAATGCCAGTCTTGACTGACTGGTTGATGAATTTGATTTTCTAGTTCCTTAGCCATG
The DNA here is from genome assembly GCF_034931045.1 of Nodularia sp. UHCC 0506. Taxonomy (NCBI): domain Bacteria; kingdom Bacillati; phylum Cyanobacteriota; class Cyanophyceae; order Nostocales; family Nodulariaceae; genus Nodularia; species Nodularia sp. UHCC 0506. The sequence goes on along the minus strand of NZ_JAYGHH010000023.1, from coordinate 29,157 downwards.
ATAGTTTTCCTAATGAAAATTTATACATCTACTAAGAACAATCTAAAAAATTCAAGACATAATGAGTTCTTTCTTCCGAAAGAGTTTGTAATGAAGATTCATTGGTAGGTCAATCAGCACAATTAACAATTAAATGAGTTAAGGCATCTATCAAGCGATCGCCTTCCATTGGTATAATTTCCTTACCGTGCATAATTTCTTGCGTAATCACGAAATGCACTAAGGAGCCAATGAGAATTCTGGCTGTAGCCTCTGGATCAGGTATCTTTAATTCCGGGTGAGAAGCTAAATATTTAGTGATAGTCTCAATAGCTGGTTTAGCAATGCTGTAAATAAACACTTGCGCTAACTCAGGAAAACGTGCCGATTCTCCCATTAACAAACGTTCAAATGATTGATATTCTTGATCGTTGATCATCTGATCTAATGCTGTTGCGGCTAATCGGCGCAGAACAACATAGGGTTCTCCTTTTAGGGGTTGTGACCCCAATATGGAATGAAACCGCTTTTTGGCAAGTTTCTCAATTAATGCTTTAAATAATCCTTTTTTATCTTGAAAGTGGCTGTATACTGTGGCTTTAGAAACCCCAGCTGCTTCTGCGACTCTATCCATGCTAGTGGAAGCATAGCCATGAGCTAAAAATTCTTGCATCGCCCCTTGCAAAATTTTTTCTATTTTTTCTCCTGAATTTGAGCGATCAATTTCTCCCACTTTTAGACGCGCCATGTTCAAATAGTCCTTATCCTATCAAAATTTTCCAATACATTGAGCTTTGGGTCTTAATTATTCTCCACCCAATTATTCTTTTGTTTTGCAACCACTTGACTAAACTAGTCGGTTTAGTATAATTCTATTATAGAACTAAACCGTTTAGTTTTGTATACTACCGATCATTTTAGTGGAAACTGGTGCAGGGAAGAAGCAGGGAGCAAGGGAGAATGTACTCCGCCCTAGATCAAACGCCCTAAAAGGGCAGGGAAGAGTACCCCTGTTAGCAAGCCCCCTTCCCCTCTGCCTCTTCTGTCAATTTTATACAAGTAGGTAGGTAGGAAAAACCAAACTATATTACGAAAAGTAAACAGGGCAAAAATCCTTACCAATGACAAAGGACAAATGACGACTCCCACCAGTTAACTTTATTTACGCCCACTTACTTAGAGAACTCCACAAAAAAGTTGATCCAAATTTCTGCAACTAAAATGACCTTTCCTCCCCCTGCTCCCCGCTCCCTGCCCCCCTGCTCTCAAAACGACGGGATATTTTTTTATTTGGAAGTCTCTTATATGTCTGGGCAATATCGATGATTATGTCCAAAATTCAGGGATAGCATGATATTTTTTTCTCTGGTGAGTGATAAAAGAGAGTTAGGCGGGACATTTACCAAAATTTGATTTTTTTCTGATTTGAATCAGTGTATTTGGAATTGCTTCAAAGGTATGCTATCGTGCAAAACTCAAAGCTAGATCGATCAATATCTCCCCAATCGATTTTACGTCCGCCCTTTTTTATCGCTATCATTGTATCTTTAACTGTGATTGGCAGTAGTGTTTATACGGTATTAAAATTTCAGGATACAGTAAATCAGAAAGGGTCAGCACCAGCCGTACTACTACCTGAACTCAAAACGGTAACAGCCCTGGGACGTATTGAACCAAAAGGAAAAGTGATTAAACTCTCTGCTACCACTTCGGCAGAAGGAAGTCGGGTAGAAGAACTTTTAGTTAAAGAAGGGGATAGGATCAAAGCCGGGCAGGTAATAGCAATTTTAGATAGCCGCGATCGCTTGTCAGCGGCCTTGAGAGAGGCTGAAGAACAGGTGAAAGTAGAACAGGCAAACTTAAACCGCATCAAAGCAGGTGCTAAACGTGGAGAAATATTAGCACAAGAAGCCACAATTGCTCGCCTGGAGGCAGAACGCCAAGGTGATATTGCTGCCCAAAAAACTACTATAGCTAGATTAAAAGCCGAGGTAGGTAATGCCAAAGCCGAAAACCAACGTTATCAAGAGTTGTATCAAGAGGGCGCAATATCTGCCTCCCAGAGAGACAACAAGCGTTTAACACTGGAAACAGCCCAAAAAAATCTGCAAGAGGCACAAACGCAGTTAATTCGCATCGAGTTAACCAGTCAGCAACAAATTAAAGAAGCTATAGCAACACTGGATCGAATTGCGGAAGTGCCGCAAGTCAATATAGAAGCGGCTGCGGCGGAAGTCAATCGTGCCATAGCAGCTATGCAGCGTACACAGGCAAATCTACAACAAGCTTATGTGCGATCGCCTCAAGATGGTCAAATATTCGAGATCCACTCCCGTCCAGGCGAACTAGTCTCAAATAATGGCATTGCTGATATTGGTCAAACTAGTGAAATGTATGTAATTGCCGAGGTTTATGAAAGCGATATCGGTAAAGTTCATCCAGGGCAGAAAGTGCAAATATTTGGTGATTTCCTCCCGATTGAATTGCAAGGAACAGTAGCCCGCAAAGGCTTACAAGTGCGTCGGCAAAATGTGATCAACACTGACCCAGCCAGCAATATTGACAACAGGGTAGTAGAGGTTTATATCCGCCTGGATGAAACTTCTAATCAAAAAGCTGCAAATTTAACCAATATGCAAGTTAGGGCAGTAATTAAATTGTCTAATTCGTAATTCGTAATTCGTAATTCGGAATACGTTGTTTTTTCACATCCTCACTCAGCAATCAGCACTTTTATGATGGGACTAATCAAACAACTGCGGCGACGTACACCTCTGGGATGGTTGCAACTGAGTCACGAAAAAAGCCGTTTGCTGGTAGCATTGTCGGGAATTGCTTTTGCCGATGTGTTGATGTTTATGCAGATGGGCTTTCAGACGGCTCTATATGACAGTAACACTAGATTGCATCGCAGTTTGCAAGCAGACATTGTTTTAACTAGTCCCCAAGCCCGAAGTATGCAAAATATGCCCACCTTTTCACGACGGCGGCTTTACCAAGCAATGGATATTCCTGGGGTATATTCAGCAGAAGCAATGTATGTCAACAATATTATTTGGAAAAATCCCCAAACACGCCGCCAGACATCGGTTCAAGTCATTGGCTTTAATCCAGATAAACCAGCTTTTGATTTACCGGATGTGAATCAGCAATTACAGTTAATCAAGTTACCGGATACGGTTTTGTTTGACCGCAATGCTAGGGGAGATTACCAAAAGGCGATCGCTCAAATTGACCAAGGTAAAAAACTGACCACAGAAATAGATGGGCGGACAATTACCATTAGTGGTTTATTCACGGTGGGGGCTTCTTTTGGTTCTGATGGTAGCTTGATGACCAGCGATCAAAACTTTTTACGATTATTTTCCAGACGACCAGCCAGCAGTATCAGTTTAGGTTTAATCAAGGTAAAACCAGATTATGACCCCAAACAGGTAGCGATCGCTTTACAAGCCTATCTCAGAGATGATGTCAGCGTCATGACTCACGCAGAATTTATTGAATTTGAGAATAACTTCTGGAGAACAAACTCCCCTATTGGGTTTATTTTTAGCCTGGGTGTCTCAATGGGGTTTGCAGTGGGAGTTATTCTGGTTTATCAAGTTCTTTCCACCGATGTGAATGCCCATGTCAGAGAATACGCTACCTTTAAAGCCTTGGGGTATCGCAATTATTACCTACTAAGTGTAGTGTTTGAACAAACTTTGATTTTAGCAGCATTGGGCTTTATTCCCGGAGTAGTAGTATCTTTGGGTCTTTACCAAATGACTCGCACTGCCACAAATTTACCGATGTATATGACCGCAATTCGGGGGTTACACGTGTTAATTTTAACTATTTTCATGTGTTCAATTTCTGGGGCGATCGCTACCCGTAAACTGCGGTCTGCTGACCCGGCTGATATGTTTTAGAAAATTGAGAATTACCAATTGTCCAATCCCAGTATAAAATCTCTACTTTAAAGCTGCTATGCTGCCAGTCATTTCTATCCAAAATCTCGACCACTACTTTGGCCAAGGTTCACTTCGGAGACAAATTTTATTTAATATCAATCTAGAAATTCAATCTGGTGAAATTATTATCTTAACCGGGCCTTCTGGTTCTGGAAAAACTACTCTACTGACCTTAGTTGGAGGGTTGCGTTCTCCCCAGTTTGGCAGTTTACAGGTTTTGAACAGGGAACTTTGCGGTGCTAGTGCAGAACAATTAGTACAGGCGCGACAGCATAACGGTTATATTTTCCAAGCACACAATCTGCATGGTAGTTTAACAGCACTCCAGAATGTGAGAATGGGGTTGGAACTGCACAAGCATATTGGCCCACGAGAGATGCAAGTTCGTTCCGCCCTGATGCTAGAACAGGTAGGCTTAGGAAATCACCTTCATTATTATCCTGACAAATTGTCGGGAGGACAAAAACAACGAGTAGCGATCGCTCGTGCTTTGGTTAGTCATCCACCCTTAGTTTTAGCAGATGAACCAACTGCGGCGCTTGATAGTCAGTCTGGTCGAGATGTGGTCAATCTGATGCAAAAACTGGCTAAAGAACAAGGTTGCACAATCCTCATGGTTACTCACGATAATCGCATTTTGGACATTGCTGATCGTATTGTTCAGATGGAAGATGGCAAGCTAGTTAATACTTCTCCCACACTAGAAAAAAAACCAACTATTTACTTGGTATAGTTTAGTGCCAAGACTATTTATTTAAATTACTTAGTATCCTATGGTATATTCAAAAATAATTGCCACAATTAGGAAACACCAACTTCCATAAGCTAGTCTATTTCTCAGCAGAAGTAAGAGTATGTCCTAAAATGCATCTATTAATTGATCGCATTGGGCTAAAGCGTGTTTGCCTAGCGATCGCTCTGCGAATATGCTTACCGAAGGATAACCATTCCCATGCTCCCATTGAAGTCAGAAATTAAAGTCTAGATTTGACATAACAGATTGTGTTGTATTTCTGTCAGTAACCTAGCCCTTTAGGGAATGCACTAATTAGAATCAACAAGCAAGCCCTACTGACCAGACAGCGCGTAACTGAGTTTCCCGCCGTGTATTTTTATGATTATCGATCATGCATGACATTAGAGAATCTGATCAGAAACTGCCCTATTTTAGTTTCAAAGGCTGGAAACCCAACCGCCACATAAAAAACCTGTTCATCGGCATATTTGCATCTGTCTTTGTTGTCATCTTGGCTTTGCCTGTAGATGCTTTGCAAGCACAGGTGACTCCCAATAATCCTCAGTTGGGGGATACTATATCAGTGGTATTCAACGTAGATAATTCCGCAAATGGTAGTAATTTCACTGTAACTGTAAGAGAAAACTCTTATCCAGCATTTGCGATCGCTCCCAACAAATACCGAGCTTTAATTCCCACAACTCCTATGGATAAACCTGGAACCATAACACTGAAGGTTTCCGGGAATGGTAAAGAGCGAAACTTGGCAGTGAATTTGCGTAATCGTAATTTTCCCACACAACGGATTAATTTGCCACCTGGAAGAGCTGGGGTAAAAGCCACAGAACACGAACTCCAACGTGTCGCCGCTTTCAAAAAAATCCAAACACCGCAAAAGCATTGGAATGGTCCACTACTCAAGCCCAATGGAGGGCGAATTACAACAATCTATGGTGTACGTCGCTACTATAATGGTATATTTGCCAAGAATTACTACCATCGCGGTGTTGACTACGCTGGTGCTAAGGGTTCACCCGTAATTGCCCCAGCTGCCGGAACAGTGGCGTTGGTCGGTACAGTGTCCCAAGGGTTTCGGGTTCATGGTAACACCATAGGCATTGACCACGGGCAAGGAGTCACCAGTATTTTACTGCACCTTCATGGTATTAATGTCAAAGAAGGTGATTTCGTCAAAGCAGGTCAATTAGTTGGCACAGTCGGATCAACCGGCGCTTCCACAGGCCCCCATTTGCACTGGGGTTTATATGTCAACGGGCAATCTATTGATCCCGTACCTTGGAGATTTGATGGAGTCGATTAGTCATCAATGAATTGATAATATTTATCCACCTTTCATAATTTATTGTATACTTTTTGCCAATAATTAGGCAAAATGAATTTGACTGATACCGTCCCTACCTTGCTTGGCTAGCGTAAAGATAATGAGCTTTATGAGTATTGAAAAAATTGTAGAACAAGCTCTCCAGGATGGTTATTTAACACCTGTAATGGAAGCAGAAGTTGGAAGGATCTGTGATAACGCATCGGAACTCTCTATTGAAGAATACATGGCGCTGGATCGACTGATGGGGTCATTATTGACGGGTGAGGTAGTGGCGGTACCTCGCAAACAATTCATTAACGTCATGGAAGAATTGGTACTGTCTGAGGCGATCGCCAGAGCCGCAGAAATTGAAGCTACTAGCGAAAGTTCTTTGGATGTGGGGGATATAGCCGCTTATGCCCTGAACCGCTTACCGCCCTTGTATGCAACTACAGAAGAAGGTGCTAGTTATCAACGCCTACGAGCGAAAGCGGAACTGCAAGAATTAATTTCCCAGCAAATTACTGAATCTATAGGACGTAATATCGACCAACCCAACGACAACAGAACACCAGTATTTGCCAAAAGCACTGGTAATGAAGTCCTACGGCAAGTCAGTAATTTACTCCAGCTCTATGCCCCCAACTTTGAGCAAAAACCTCAAATTTAATCTTTGCTATCACTGATAACTTTTATAAAACCCTGGTTTAGTTAATAAACCAGGGCTTTTGTTCTGAATTAGGGCTGGCTGAAGAAATCT
>NZ_JAYGHH010000023.1:9120-22216 GCF_034931045.1 Nodularia sp. UHCC 0506 | reverse complement strand
CAACAAACCCGAATTAATCATGGAATTTGAGAAAATTCCTAATCAATCGCGTACTGATACAAGCGTGCCAATATTTACCTGTTCATATAATAAACGGACATCATCATTACGCATTCTTAAGCAGCCATGAGAGATAGCAGCTCCCAACAAGTGTGTATCTGGCGTGCCGTGAAAGCCAATTGCATTGCGTCCATCTGACCAGAAACCAATCCATCGCTCTCCCAAAGGACTATCAACACCTGATGGAAAAATTTGATTGGTGATGGGGTGCTGCCAAATAGGATATTTTTGCATATCCGTAACTCGGAACGAACCTGTCGGAGTTTCCCAACCCTCCTTACCTATTGCAATTGGATAACTGGCTATGACTTCACCTCCTTTATAAACATAGGTACGGCGATCGCTTAAGTTCACCACAACTTCCGTCTGAGATGATTTTTGTGAAGATACACCCTGGAAATTCTTCCTTTGTGTGGGAAATAGCAATCGCATCTTGGGCGATAAGTCAGTAGTGCCGGCATCCGCAAGATGCTGCACAGAATTCCTCTGGACAGGTTGCGGAGGAGGTGTAGACGCACTAGAAACAGGATCAGCACTCCCAGGTGGACTACCTGCGGCAGAAGCTGGTTGCTCAAACTGCCCTTGAGTTGTCGTAATCCGCCAATGGACAGCTAGAGACAAGATGGCTGTACCAAAACAGAGAAACATGACTATACGCGCTACAGATTCATTTCTTACCATTGCGATCGCCTATTGTTTATCCCTGACATATCCAGTTGACTAATTGCTTCATGAGTACATCCAAAATTATCAATAATTTATAGTTACTTATCTGTTCTCTCATAACTCTGCTGATACTTTTGGGCAAACTAACACTATCAGCACATCCCGGCACAGAATTCTGAGTAAAAATTTTATTCACTCAGAACACTCACTGTGCATAAAATCCATCTTTAGTGGTGTGGGTGAGAGAAAAATTATGTTTGAAAAACTATTCTTAGCAGTCATCATTACATTTTCCCTAAACTTCTTTCTTCAAGTCCGCTTACTAAATTCAACTCAAGCTGGTATTAATGAGCCACAATACAACACAGAAACATCAACCACAATTATGGTCAAAAATCCCAAAAATCACCTTTTTTGTCGCTACATCTGCCTATATTAACAGAAGTAAAATTTTAGCAATTGGTATTTGAGAACAAGAGACGTTGAATGTCTTTTGTGCAATCTCTTTGTTTACATATATTGTTGATTTTGTCAATTGTATCTAGTCAGATAGTTAGGCTTGCATAAATATGCGTAAGTCCTCTAAATTTTCACCAGTGATTTTCAACAAGTGAAAACACCGCTATAGTATTGCTAGGGATGTTAATAGACTGCCTCTATAGCTATAAAATGTCCCTAAACTTAATATACAAGTCATGTACCAGTCATAAATCCGTCACTGCCGAAGGAACATTGCGCCCATTAGCTTGTCTAATAGATAGGGATAATTCAAAATTCAGTACGATCTATGAGCCAATCGATTACTGTATCCTGGTCAACGGTTGATGCAAGATACTCAGAAGCATCGGTGCAAGTTGACAAACTCTCTAACCACGATCTAATTTTACGCTGTCAAGTCGGACTGCGCCCTGATCGTGCTGCGTTTGCCGAGTTACTGCGCCGTTATCAAAGTCAAGTTGATCGAGTTCTATACCACCTAGCTCCAGATTGGCCTGACAGAGCTGACTTAGCTCAAGAAGTCTGGATTCGAGTCTATCGAAATGTGAACCGATTACAAGAGCCAGTCAAGTTTCGGGGGTGGTTAAGCCGGATTGCTACCAACTTGTTTTATGACGAGTTGCGTAAACGTAAGCGGGTAGCCAGTCCCTTATCACTGGATGCTCCCCGCACACTAGAAGACGGCGAGATGGATTGGGAAATTGCTGGTGATACTCCTGGCCCTGAAGAAGAACTCACAACCAGAGAATTTTATGAGCAATTGCGGGAAGCGATCGCGGATTTACCAGAGGTGTTTCGGACTACCATTGTTCTGAGAGAAATCGAAGGGATGGCATACGAAGAAATTGCCGAAATTACCGGTGTTTCCTTGGGAACAGTGAAATCTAGAATCGCCAGAGCTAGATCCAGATTGCAAACTCAGTTACAAAACTATTTAGATGCCTAAATCACAAAATTACCAACTTTTGGTGATGATCTCAGGGCAAAATTTAAAAAACCTGTGAAAATTTTGTTTTCAGTTGAGAATTCTGCTCCCATTCAGAGGAAATTAAATAAATTTGTCAGAATCTTTCATGATCTTTACCCGCATCTGAATTGGTCATAATGCTACAATGAATATTAATTCTCCATTTGATGACCGCTCCCTTTGGCGAGATTCTGAAAATTTGCCAACCGGGACAGGCCAGCATACCAATGAAATAACGGGTGCTATGGATATGGTGAAGCGCGATCGCTTCGAGTTATTAAGTGCTTACCTCGATGGAGAGGTGACAGCCACTGAAAGTAGGCAGGTAGAAGAATGGCTAAAAAACGATGCCTCAGTTCAATGCCTGTATAACCGACTACTAAATTTACGTCGAGGCTTACGGAGTTTTCCCGTCCCAACAGCCCAACAACCGCCAGAGGTAACAGTTCAGCAAGTATTAAAGCGTGTGCGCCGCCGTTCCCTTCCCATTTGGGGATTTGGTGCAGCTGCTGTAGCTGCTTGCGTGATGGGTGCTTTATCTGGCTTGCTATCAGGTGGTGCATTCAATACCCTGCGACTAGCGGAACAACAACCACTAGAGCCTACACAAAGTATAAAAACCCCTGTAGCTGCAAATTCTCCCCTAATGGTGGCTTTAAATAACCCGGTAATAGAAATTCCCAAAGTGGCCATAGCCTCTCCAGAACAATCCGTTAATCTGGAACAGACTCTACCAGGGGAAATAGAACCCAATATAAATTAATGGCCACTAGACTGAGCGAGTTAATTGCCTTATTGGGGAACAATTCCTATGAGCTAGACTCGCTCTAAATTTATTGATTTACCCATTATATAGGAATCCGGTTTGGTTTATGTTCGCGTAGCGTGGCGTAGCCATATTTACTCGTAGAGGTAGGGAACAGGGAACAGGGAACAGGGAACAGGGAAGAAGGAATCAAGGAATAGGTCGTTTTGTATGGCTTACGCCACGCAAGCTATCAAAATTCAAATAGGAGTCCTATATTAAGGTCAATGTTAAGGGTCATGAGAAGGTGACACAAAACACAGGCAACCAATGCGATAGGGGAAGATGTGAGCCGCCACAAAAGCCACGAAATAGAACCCAATGAAGAAAGTTTTTTACCTGATAGCTTGCGCCTCATTTTTACTAGGAGCATATAAAAATAACGTAGCTGATGCCAGTCAAATTCCCCAATTCAAAGGAGAAATTGGACATTACGAGGCGAGTAATGCGTTCACAAATTTTATATTAGAGAATCAAAAGAAGCCAGTATTCATAGATGCTTATTATCTTCCTAGCAAAAACAACGAAATAGAACTGACTAATAATAGCTTCGGAGTTGATTTTTTTCATCTTTGGCATAGCTGCTTCGAGCCATTGAAAACCAATGAGATGCCTTCATCACTGAAATGCACAGGAACCAGCTTTTCAATTGATAGAGGGGATTCTTCAAAAGACGCTGATTTTACTTATATCCGTTCTACTTTGCGTGTTCAAGGTTATTTTGTGATTCGAGGCTGCGGTGGGCCACACCAAGGCAGTATGGGCTGCACCTTAAGACCTCTGAATCCAGAGGACATCCGGTGAAAGCTGAAATTGGCAATCTAAAATTGGCACGGTCAGGAGAGGGGATGCACTCTGCCCCTCTGCCTCTTGCTACGGTTTCCAGCCTGTGAGTAAATTTGGATAAGCTGTTGGTGTGGGGAAGATATTTTTTAAGCCTGTTTGACGCTTTAGGGGCTGTTCTTGGCTCAAATTCCACAGGGTTTCGTAGAAGAAAAAGGAAACTCCGGCAAATTTGCGATCGCGTACTTTCTCTACTTGGGTTTTAATTTGTTCTATGGGTACGGTGCGATTTTTTAACCCGGATAAAATGCCGATACTCACAGGAATATGGCTGCGAGCTGCTTTAACTTCTGGATACTCTAATTCTTTGATAAATACGTTCAAATCATCTCGATATATCTGCAACACTAAATCTTCTACCAGTCCCATTCTTTCCCATTTCTGCCAGTCGGCTAGATAATATTCGTAGGAAAAACGCTGAGGGTTAGGTGCAACGGAAACAATACAATCTTTTTGATTGGCTTTGATGGCTGTAAATACCTGCTTCATGAAGTTGGTAATTTTGTTCGCTCTCCATCTCAACCATGCGGGATTTTTGGGGTCTTGCGGGGGTGCTTGTCCACGATGTTCTTTTTTATATAGAGCTACTGTATAGGCATCGTAGCCCAATTCTGATGGTAAGCCAAAATGGTCATCAAATTGAATGCCATCAATATCGTAGTTGCTGACGATTTCAACGATTAAATCTTGGATAAAATTTTGCACTTCTGGGTGAAAGGGATTTAACCACACCCGTTCATGTATGCCTTCTTTAACAATTTTACTACCATCGCTGCGACTGGTGAGCCATTGGGGATGATTTTTAGCGAGAAGGGAATCAGCCGGAGCCATAAAGCCAAATTCAAACCAAGGAATTACTTTCAAACCTTTTTTATGTCCCTCGGTGACAATTTCTTTGAGGATATCTCGCCCTTGTAATCCGGGTTCGGGGTCGAGCGATCGCCCAATTACTTTAGCTGCTACTTTGCTAGGATATAATGTATAGCCCCAGTTCCACACTACAGGGTAAACTGTATTAAAGTTTAAGTCATCTAAGCGTTGCAAGGCATTTTTCAAGCGATCGCGTTCAAATAGGACATTACTATCAATATTTGTTAACCATACGCCTCTTAATTCTGTCCTAGATGTAGTTTGGGCGTTCAGGGGAAGCGATAGCATGAATGTAGCGATCATACTCACAGAAACTATCACGGCAAAAAAGGCTGGCTTTTGACGGTGAAAAAAATTCCTCCCCATCAATTCCATACACCATTTGAGATATTTTTTCATAATTTGATCCCAAGGGGTTAAAACATGAATTATGACTTATCTATTTAGACATAAGTTGCGTTACTTTCTCCAAGTTAAAATACTGACTATGATTTTGTAAATTTTTGTCATATCTGCCTTAATTCTTGACAACAGCCCTCCAGATATCCCAAAAACAGCCTCAGTCATTCCGTATCGTTTCTGTGAAAAATTAAGGAACAAATTGTCAGAATACTAGCGTCAATTTAAGCACTAATGAATATGGGCATTTTTTTATGAAGACCACTCTAAAAAAGTATGGCGTTACCTATCAAGCCCGAATTATCACCGCTTTGATTTTGACTGGGATTTTATCTGTAAGTGGTATTTTTACACTCATAGAAAGTGCTACTGCTGATTCTACAAACTTCGCGCCAAAAACGCATAATCAAGTATTAGTAAAAAATAATCAAAACCCCTTACCACGTGCAGTAGCTAATGCAGTCCGGCGAGATTTAGCACGGAGACAGCGAATTTTAAATAAAGATATAAAAATTATTGATTATCGTCAACAAACTTGGAATAATGGTTGTTTAGAATTGCCTCAACCCAATGAGCTTTGCTCCCAAGCATTAGTTCCTGGTTGGCGAGTTGTCGTATCTAATCACAAACAAAACTGGATATATCACACCAATAGCAATGGGCGTTCTTTACGACTAGCCTCAGCAAATCCATCTAGAAATCTACCACAGTCTGTAAAAAATGCAGTTTTCCAAGCCGCTTCGCAACGTTTACAATTACCAACTTCTCGGCTAAAGGTGATTGAAGCTCAACAACAGACTTGGAATAATGGCTGTCTGAACTTAGCTGCTGCTGGTGAATTCTGTACCCAAGCTTTAGTTCAAGGTTGGCGAGTAACTGTTGGTGCTGCTAATCAAACTTTGGTGTATCACACTAATCAAACCGGTTCCACTGTGAGGCTAAATGAAAAAGCCAGTAACATTTCTGACAAGCAATTACCCAGAAAAATTAGGGATGCGGTTTTACGAGACGCATCGAATCGAGCTAGAACCAAGATTGCTGTCAATACCAGAAATATTACTCAAGCAGAAAAGGTAGTTTGGAGTAATGGCTGTTTGGATTTAGGTCGTGGGCCTTGCACCCTAGCACTAGTTCCAGGTTGGCGAGTGACTGTAGCGATCGCGCCAGAAAGATTTGTGTATCATACTGATGAAGATTCTCTGGTTAAATTTAACGCAGCAGCGAGTAAAATTGTTGGTAATCCCGGAAATGTCGGTGTTATAGCCATTCCTGCTCGTGAATTACCCCCACCTTTAACTCAAGGTATGGTGTTTCGCCAAATCTCCAGTGGTGGATTGTTGGGAAAAACCTACGAAACTGTCTTACTCAATGATGGGCGTTTAATGCGTGTGCGGATTGGTGATGCTAATGATTCTGAGCGTAGTGTGTGGCGCATTTCTAGCCAACAAGTACGACAATTTCAGCAATTGCTAAAACGTTCTAAATTTACCAATCTCAGCTATCCAGCACCCAGAGGCGCGGCTGATTACTTTACCTACACCCTCACCAGTAGAGAAGGTACAGTTAAGTACAATGATATTTCTCAAAATAACCTACCGCAGAATTTGCGTGAAGTAGTCAATAGTTGGAATCGGATTGTTACCAGCGTTCAAAGATGAGTCAGGAGAAGTAAAAACTACACTTTATCTATCGGAATATAGTTGTATTTGTAGGGTAGTTTATGATAAAATTGTAGTTAATATAAATACTTCCAAAGATAGATGAGTAATCAAAGCGATCGCTCACACCATAGCTGGATACAATCTCATAATCCTGCCAAGCCAGAGTTAAAACTGCAACAACCGCTACAGAAAGAGCCAATGTTTTACTATTTTGCCTATGGCTCTTGTATGTGTCCGGTAGACTTGAAGCGATCGCTTGGTGAAAACACTCATTCTTATATTATCGGCCCGGCAATTTTAAAGAATTATCGCTTAGGGTTCTATTCCTACTCTCCAACTCGTCATTGTGGGGTTTTGGATGTGTTACCAGACCCCAACGCCAGCGTTAAAGGTGTGCTGTATCAGTTACCCTGGCGATTGAGTGCATATTTGGACAAACGCGAAGGTGTTTCTCAAAGTTTATATCGTCGGGAAGAAGTAGATATTTACTGCGAAAATCAGGTATATACAAAAGCTCGGACTTATATAGTAGTTAACAAGCTCACAGAAGAACTAGCGCCGAATGACTGGTATTTTAATGTTGTTTTGCGGGGTGCTGTTACTTGTGGACTACCAGAGGAATATTGCTGGCATTTATTTGATCATATGTACAAATTACAACAGCGTCATCAAGAACAGCAAATTTTGCAAACTCCTGAGAAATCGCTATTGCAACTTAGCCCCAACCCTCCCTTAAAGACGGAAGTTAAAAGTCAAAAGTCAAAAGTCAAAAGTTGAGGCTTTGGGAAACCCAACATCCTGCAAAGTGTTGGGTTCAACGTTCCTTAACTCAACCTACACAAATACAGGGTTTCGACTCAGTTACTTGCTATATGTTAAAAAACCTCAAACCGAGTCTGGCTTGAGGTTGTTGAAAATATGACCTTTTTCAGTTCCAGTGTTTAGGAGGTGAAAAGGTTTAATTTAGATTGTTTAGTAACGGCTACGGAAATTACCGCCACCACCACTGCGATTACCACCACCAAAGGAACCTCTATCTTCTCTGGGCTTGGCTTTATTTACTTTCAAGTCCCGTCCCATCCATTCAGCACCATCAAGAGCTTCAATAGCTGCTGTTTCTTCTTCTTCTGTACCCATTTCTACAAAGCCAAAACCGCGCAGTTGTCCTGTTTCACGGTTGGTAGGTAGCTGTACGCGCTTTACAGAACCATATTCTGCAAACACAGCACTAAGAGTGTCTTGTGTAACTTCGTAAGATAGATTGCCTACGTAAACTGACATAGATTTTCTCCAAAATCGTAAGAGTGTAGAGATTTCGATTTCGGGGAAAAGTCTGTAAATACCAAAAGGAAAGAGCCTGTCAATACTAAAAACAAAAGCTGATCGCCGAATAAATTCTCACCCCTTCACTATGACACAAAGAATAAGTATCGGGGGGAATTAATCAAGATTGTTATGAAAAGTCACAGAAGCAATAGTTTGTTAAGTATGACATATTCAGCGATCGCATGGGAACTTTTTTTTCGATGGCTAACAAAGAAAATCATCTGGTAAGATAGCGTTTGATGATGAGGCTATAAATTCTTGATCTTTGCGACTCTGACAAATACTTATGCTAGAAGCATTAATTGAGCCATTGCAATACAACTTTATGCAGCGATCGCTTGTGATTGCGATTATAGTGGGCTTGCTGTGTGCAGTTGTAGGTAGTTACTTGATGGTGCAAAGACTAGCATTGCTGGGTGATGCTATCAGCCATTCAGTTTTGCCAGGACTAGCGATCGCCTTTATGTTAGGGGGAAATATATATTTTGGCGCATTTATAGCTGGTGTTGTGAGTACAATGGCGATCGCCTGGATTCAAACGCGATCGCCCATCAAAGAAGATGCCGCAATGGGTATAGTCCTTTCTGCATTTTTTGCCCTCGGTATCACCTTAATTACTGTTATTCAAAAAAGTCAAAAAATCGACCTAAATCACTTTCTTTTCGGCAACATTCTCGGCGTGACATCTAACGAAGTCCGAGACACCTCAATTATTGCCGTTATTGTTTTAATAGTGATTTTCTTACTATACAAAGAACTGTTATTTTACACCTTTGACCCTTTAGGCGCACAAGCCGCAGGTTTGCCAGTTAATCGCCTAAATTTTGGACTAATGTTGCTCATTGCCTTAACAATAGTTGCCAGCATGAAAACAGTAGGAGTCATATTAGTATTATCACTGCTAATTACACCCGGAGCAACTGCGTATCTATTAGTTAAACGCCTACATCACGTCATGATTTTAGGGGCATTCATTGGGGTAATTTCCAGTATTAGCGGGATGTACCTCAGCTACTTTTATAATTTACCCTCCGGCCCCGCTATCGTTTTAGTAGTATCAGGCTTATTTATTTTAGCATTACTGTTTAGTCCCAGACATGGTATTTTTACCACCAGAATCAATCAAAAATAGAAGGTATCGGTTACGAATAAATAGATGAATCTCTACAAATCCCCAATCAAGGATAATGGGTGGGAATTGCACTAACGCTTTAAATTCATCGGCAGCAAAGGGGCGATTATAATCACGGGGACGGCGTTCGGTAAACTGTTTTTTGTGCCAGTCATACCTCAGATGGATAAAGTTACAGACAACATCAGTGAGTTGAGTTTGCTGATTGATCATCCACCCATCCACGCAAGCTCCTGTTAAAATAGCATGGTTAAATTGACTACCCAAGGCTTGTACTCCACAGAGATTAGCACTGTCAAGATTAGCCTCATAAAGATTAGCATCGTTAAGATCAGCCCCACAGAGATTGCTACCACTCAGCGAAGCTCCCTTGAGACTCGCTCTCGTCAGCTTTGCCCCTTGCAAATTGCTCAAGTAAAAACTAGTATTATCGAGATTAGCACCACTGAGATCAGTGCCTTCAAAATTAGATTGACTCAAGTTTGCTCCACACAAATCAACGCCACTTAGGTTCCCATCTTTCAATGAGACACCGCAGAAGTTCACCCCTTCGAGATTACTATCTGTGAGATCAGCCCTATGGAGTTTGGCAAAACTGAGATTAGCATTGCTGAAGTTGGCGCGAATAATCCAGCTTAACCCCAGGTCTGCATCGCTCAAGTCCGCACTGCTGAAATTAGTCCCCTCGATAAATGCGTTGGAGAATTTGGCTCCCTGAGACATCATCGGTTCATCGCTATCGTGATACATATCACCAAGGTTAGCGCCACTGAAGTCAGCATTGTCAAGAACTGCGTCTCTAAAATCTGCTCCACGGAGATTAGCGTTGCAGAGTTTAGCACCTGCCAGGTTAGCAAATCTCAAATCAACACCTATACGAAGGTTGGAAAGGCTCATATCCCTGGAGATAGGGTCCAAATATGGGTTCAGGGATTGATCACTCGGTTTGACTCCTGATAAATCAATCCCCCGTATGTCAGCTTCTGTGAGATCAATGTCTTCGTCTGGATGCTCCAGTCGCCAAGCATTCCAGGCCTCAACGCCCTGCCTGAGTTGGTGATAGTGTTCGTGTTTCATGCTGTTTACTCCTGCTCTGCAATGCTGCTATACCAACTTATTCAGAAATTTTGCTCATGTCTATTTGTTGCCAAAACTTCAGGGGTGCTAAACATTGAAGGCAGAATGAGCGAGTATAGGCCAGCAATAATACTGACAGAGTGGAGTTTGATAGGAATGATCATTCTCCTGGAAGTCAGCGACAGGCACAATGCTCGATAAAAATGGATTGTGGATTGATATTAGAGGAAGATGTCCTGGAAGTGCGTCTTGATAGTTAAAACAGGGATAATCTTTTCCTGAAAATGGGATTCGCTGCCAACCGACCCGACGCTGAAATTTCATGAGATCAATAGGTTTTGTATACCGACGAGGATCTTCATCATTAATAATTTTTCCTCCACATTCAATTGTGCCTCCACATTCTAGGAAAATACGCCGTTGAATACTAAAACCAAATTTCTCCCCACTGTTTTTAATCCATAACAGATCAATCACCTGTAGATCCTCTGGTGGAATAGCTTTGAGGAAATAGCCCCACTTATGCCAATATTTAATTGCATCAGGTATTTCATCCCATAACGGCTTTGCACTCTCATGATCAAAAATAGCAGTCAAAATCATCCGCTTCCGGTCATGAATATGAGCATATAATTTTTTTCCGTTTTCAGCCCACTCAGAGCGAATCTTGTTCAAGTAGGCAGATTCAAGCTTATCCCAGCAGCTAGAGCCGTGTTGCTGACAGTAGAATTGATAAACATAGTTAAACAACAAGTCATAGGTTTCCCCATCTGCTGCTTTCCAGTCCCGCACTCGTAATGCATGACGAAGTGGGGTAAATTTATCACGTTGACTCATAGATTAATTCAGCTAAGTTTAATTCAATTAACTTCTTCCCACTCTTCTGTCTTACTTAACTTAATTGGGTCGCTTGATCATTTCTGGAAAATTTTTGCCACTTAACGCGCAGTTGTGTTTCTGTCAAAGAGACAATTTCCAGTTCATAGCTGCATCGCTCACTAGGGAGGTCAATCAGTACATTACCATTAGGCTGCCAATGCCAACTACCGTGAGTATAGTTAAAACCGCAACTGGGAGCAATAGTTTCTTTGATAAATTCACCATTAGATTGAAAGCTCATCCCCGGTCGTCCTCGTGACGCAGGTAAGGGGTAATCTTGGGAGTAGTAAGTAATAAAGTCAGGATGAGATTCTTCATAGGCGTGTCGCCAACTACGACAGAGTAGTTCTGATGTGTTTGACATAATGATATTGTTATCTGCAACCAGCTAGGGTGTGTTTTCAAAGTCTATAAATAGGTTGGGTTAAGCGCAGCGCAACCTGTACGAAGCAAACCAAATATAACGTTTCTGAGATTATTCAGTCAATCAGCCATCTAACAGAGACACCCATTGACACTGAATCTATCAAACTATTATCTTCTACTCGCCAGCGTGTTACTTGAAATTCTCCTTTTGTATTGAGGATGAGAAGGGTTTGGCAGCAGGAGCCAGCAAATGTTCTGAGAGATGGAGGGAAAAAGGATTGATCACAAATAGATTGATATTGAGCAATAACGGTAGAATCATCAGGGAAATTAGGATGTTCTCTAGGGACTTCTTCTACCCAAACTGTTTGAGGTGATAAAGAGAGGATGTGATTTTCCCCAATAAAGCGAATTAGCAATTTAACGGAATGTCCCTGGACAATTTTCTCAATGAAATTACTTTTGTTCCGATGAAAATCATTGATCGCAGATTCTGTACCATCAGGATTGCTGATATATTTTAATTGCCAAGATGGTTTATTTTGTAGGCGGGTGAGTTGCTGTATAATCTCTTCTAAATTGTAGTTAGTGTTAGCAGATTGTTCATTTACCAACATTCGCCATTCTTCATCAATCTGCGTTTTGAGATTTATTTTGATATTTTTGCACTGTCCAATTTTTTGAAAATTGACTCCTTTTAAATTAGTCCCTTTGAGATTTGCACCCGTTAAACTCGCTCCTGTTAAATCACAGTTTTCGAGATTGGCGTTTTCAAGATTCGCATTGGCAAAGTTAATGTAGCTTAAATCTAAATTAGATAAATTAACGCCTCTCAATTCTGTATGTTGGAATTGGGCATATTTCAACTCTAACTTCATTCTGTTAAATTCAAAACCGCTTAAATCTGTGTAACTAAAGTTGGCATAACTAAAATTAACGCCTTTTTCAATTTCGCAAATACCAAATAAATTTACAATCTCTTGAGCATGGCTAAAGTCCGCATAGCTAAAATCACAACCATCAATGGCAGTTTCTGAATGAAATTGAGTTTCAATAAATTTAGCGTACTGGAAATTACAATCTTCCAGAGTAGTATATTCCTCTGCAAACTTTGCCCGACTAAAATCGGCTCTGAGGCAATTTGCACCAGTTAAATCAGCATTACCCAAGTAAGTATCAGTTAAAGTCGCATCTGTGAGGTTAGCTCCTGGCAAAATAGCTAATTCTGCACCACTTAAATTAGCGTTTTTCAGGTTAGCATTGCTTAAATTCATGTAACGCAGATTGGTAAGACTCAAGTTAGTATTTTCTAAATTGGCATTGCTGAGATCATATTCATCTTCATCACCGTTGATCATTTCTGTTGTCAGAAAATCAATGTTTCTTAAATTCAATCCGGTGAAGTCCCCGATAGGATTTAAACCTGCTGCAATGGCGGCGGTTAAAAAAGCATCTACTTTTTCTTCTTTGATTCTATCAACAATGGCTTGGCGATTTTTTAACGTTTTGCTGTTGGGGTAAGCTCCAGCAGCTTCAATATATCCTTC
>NZ_JAYGHH010000023.1:0-9095 GCF_034931045.1 Nodularia sp. UHCC 0506 | reverse complement strand
AATTTTACTATTTACTAAACGATGAAAAATAGTTTCTGCTGCTTCTAAAGAAACAGGATTGGGTGTTTTGGTTATGCTTTTTAAATTACTTCCCATTTTCCCATATGCTGCATCTACTGTGTATAGCTCTGATGCTATTTTTCTTAAATAGACTCGGTAAACCTTATTGGATGTTCCTTCTTTAAAGGTTAAGACAATTTCTTGAATATTTTGCATTGTCATAATATTCCCATGTATGATACAAATTTCCTCACTGATCAATTATAAAATACTTACAAAAATTACTGCGTAGTTGGAATTTATCAGTTAATCTAACAACAGCAGTTTATTCGTCAATATAATGACCGCCAGTAGTCCCACGATTTTAGCCTTAGACTTTGATGGAGTAATTTGCGATGGATTAATAGAATATTTTGAAGTCGCATGGCGCACTTACTGTCAAATTTGGTCGCCCGTAGACGAGACACCACCAGATGATTTAGCTTTAAGATTTTATCGCCTCAGACCTGTGATTGAAACAGGTTGGGAAATGCCAGTATTAATCAAAGCTTTAGTAGATAAGATTCCTGAAGAAACAATTCTTCAGGGGTGGGCGAAGATTACACCACAAATTTTATTAGATCATCATCTCCAATCCCAAACAATTGGTACAGCACTAGACAATTTGCGGGATGAATGGATTAACACAGATTTAGACGGTTGGCTAAGTCTGCATAGATTTTATCCGGGTGTATTAGAAAAAATTAAACTCACTATTGCTAGTGAAACAAAATTATACATTGTCACCACCAAAGAAGGGCGCTTCGTGCGGCAGTTATTACAACGAGAAGGAGTAGATTTACTACCCACAGCAATTTTTGGCAAAGAAATAAAGCGTCCTAAATACGAAACTTTGCGAGAATTTATTCAGAAAGCCGAAAAAAAACCAGTTAGTCTGTGGTTTGTAGAAGACAGAATCAAGACATTGCAGTTAGTTCAACAGCAAACAGACCTGGAAGATGTGAAACTTTTCTTGGCAGACTGGGGCTATAATACCCAAACAGAAAGAAAAGCTGCCCAAGATGATCTGCGAATTCAGGTATTAACTCTACCTCAGTTTACTAAAGATTTCACGGGATGGCTGTAATTGAACTTTAATAAAATTGCAACATATTAGACATCTTTCATACAGAATGTAGTGGACTGACACAGCTAAAATCCTGCATTATATTTTTCTTGTGGAACAGGCATTTTGTCTATTTTGGGCGGGATAGAAAGCTTACCCCACAATATTTATACTTGTGCCTATTGGCTGTGTTAATCCATTACAGATTGAATATTTTATTATTTGCAGATACGTACAGAAAAATTACCAATAATTTTACCGATTTAATTATGCTTGATTTAACAAAATTGGCGCGACAAATGCAGGGTTTGAGTCAGCATCTGACCTTAGAAGCTGCTGCTAGTCGCCAGCGTTTAGAATTGGCACAACAACATTTGCAAAAGGCTTATGAGTGTCAGGAGGATTTAATTGAGCGTCAGGAAAAATGGCGCGATCGCATTATATTTGCTAATGCTACACCAATTGAACCACTAGAAACCTGCATTGATATACCTGTTCCGCCGAAAGTGCATACAGTCATGTCTACCGACGGTTCCCAAATTGCCCCCAATCATCATGAAATTGCTTATTGCTATCTGTTGAATATTGGCAGAGTTGTTTTACACTACGGACAAAATCGCCAACCATTACTGGATAGTTTACCAGAAGTATTTTATCGCCCAGAAGATTTATATGTCTCTCGGCAATGGGGAATTAAAACTGAGGAATGGATGGGTTATCGCCGCACTGCTTCCGAAACCACAGTTTTAGCAGAATTGGCTTGTGCGTCAAAAGGGGAAGCACCAGCTTTAGCAATGGTTGATGGTTCCTTAATTTACTGGTTTTTAGAACAACTACCAATGGATGCACGCGATCGCATCTTACCCCCAATTCTGGAAGCATGGCAACAGTTGAATGCAGCGAAAATTCCGATTATGGGCTATCTTAGCGCCTCTCGCAATATCGACTGTACCAACTTCTTAAGATTGTTAGCTTGTCCCCATCCAGTCCCCGATTGTAAAAGTTATTGCCCAGACCAATTAGAATCAGTACCCTGTAAACTTTTTGATACTTTGCGAGATACAACTTTGTGGGGAACCAAACTGCAACCAGGACAAAGAGGACCATTATGGCGCAGTAATAACCGGATTTTAGAACTCTATGGAGAGCAAAGCGTTTACTTTTGCCATGTCCATGTAGGTAGTGAAATTGCCCGCATAGAAGTTCCGGTATGGGTAGCTGAGAATACAGATATGTTTAATCAAGCTTTGGGATTAATGCTGGCGCAGGTGCAGAAAGGCTATGGCTATCCTGTAGCTATAGCAGAAGCCCATAATCAAGCTGTGGTAAGAGGGGGGGATAGAACTCGGTTCTTCGCCCTGTTAGAAAGACAAATGATTAAAGCCGGTTTGAGAAATGTGGGAACTTCCTACAAAGAAGCCAGAAAACGCGGCAGTATTGCTTAAATCAGTGAACAGTTATCGAAATGTATAGTGGGGGATTTACGAATTTACTCCCTGACGACAGATATTGTAAAACCGTCATAAATGCTGACAGGCACAAGCCAATCTATAATTAATTCATGACCATTGATCCATTTTCCCCACTTTTAGGGCAGTCACAAGCCATAGAATTACTGACTCAGGCTGTGAAACAAAACAGAATCGCCCCGGCTTATTTATTTGTGGGGATAGATGGTGTAGGCAAAACTTTAGCCGCACGGTGTTTTGTGGAATTATTATTTTCTGTCCAAACGCGGAATATCGATTCATTACAAAGTCGTTTGCGTCAAGGTAATCATCCTGATTTATTTTGGGTACAGCCGACCTACCAACATGAGGGAAAACGCCTCACAGTTGCGGAAGCAGTAGAGAAAAAACTTAAGCGGAAAGCACCACCTGTAATTAGACTAGAGCAGATTCGGGAAATTACAGAATTTCTTGGCCGTCCCCCCTTGGAAGCACCGCGAAATGTGGTAGTGCTGGAGTCAGCCCAAACAATGGCAGAATCAGCTGCTAATGCTTTACTGAAAACTTTGGAGGAACCAGGACAGGCGACGTTGATTTTGATTGCACCATCTCCTGAATCGGTTTTAACTACCTTAGTGTCACGTTGTCAACGCATTCCTTTTTATCGCTTGGATACACAGACTTTAACTCAGGTACTTACCCAAACCGGACATGAGGAAATTTTGCAGCATCCGGCAGTATTGAGCATAGCAGCTGGTAGTCCAGGCAGTGCGATCGCATCCTATGAGCAATTACAAACAATTCCGGCAAATTTACTCCAAGATGTCACCAAAGTCCCTTCATCTTACCGTCACGCTTTGGGGTTAGCCAAGACCATTGCTCAGGATTTAGATACAGAAGCACAACTATGGTTAGTCGATTATCTCCAACAATCCTACTGGCAACAGTGGCATCAACCAGAAATTATTAAAAAGCTAGAACAAGCTCGCAAATCCTTACTGTGCTACGCCCAACCACGCTTGGTGTGGGAATGCACATTTATAGCACTGTTGACGAATCTGAATTGATAAGTAGCTCAAACTTAAAAAACCTAATATCCAGAATATCCAGATCCCCGACTTCTCAAAGAAGTCGGGGATCTATATTATATAGCGTCAGGACTTGAGTTCTGCTTTCGGGACTGTACTTTGAAAGGCGGCTTCTCGTAGAGTAGAGGCCTTCTCATCGGGTACGTAGCGAAACAAAGTACATCTGTCTGAAATCCCGAAAAAATTTCACTCAACCATCGATGCAGAAGCCCCCTCGTTTGATTGAGGTAAGCTAGGCAATTCTAAACAATATCCCGCACCATAAACTGTTTTGATATAGCGGGGGTGACGGGGGTCTGGTTCGAGTTTCGTTCTCAAGTGGCGGATATGCACTCGAATGGTTTCAATGTCATCATCTGGATCATAACCCCAAACTTCCCGTAAAATTTCGCTGGGGGAAACTGTCTGACCGTGGCGTTGCAGTAAACAATGAAGTAGCTCAAATTCCAGGTGAGTCAATTTTACTGTTTCATTGAACCAAATAGCTTCAAATCGTTCTGGAACCAGAGTTAAATTCCCATAGTTGAGAATTTCACTGTGTTTTGCAGCTTGGGGGATGCGGTCAGTACGCCGCAATAATGCCCGCACCCGCGCTAATAACTCTTCCACTTCAAAGGGCTTGGTGAGGTAATCATCAGCACCAGCATTAAAACCTTCGACTTTATCCTGAGTTTGGCTTAAAGCGGTGAGCATCAACACAGGAATTTCGGCTGTGCGCTCATCCCGCCGTAAACGTTGGCAAACTGTAAATCCGTCTACTCTCGGCAACATCAGGTCAAGCATAATCAGGTCGGGTTGTAGTTGCAAAGCCAGCGCTTGACCTTTGATACCATCTTCAGCTTGGCTGACATCGTAGCCAGCCATTTCCAAATTGACGGCAACGAGTTCTGAAATTGCTGCATCATCGTCTATGACAAGAATCCTGGGCATTATTTTAAAAAATTATTACTACTTAGTTAAGGATAAATAAGAACCTTTGATAGATACAAAGATTTTTATCTTGATTATAAAAAACATTCAAGCCTAGCATAAAGTTTATAAACTAAAGGATGGTGGAACCAGAACTAAGGTACTCTAAATTCCATATATGTTGTGTTATTCTGCCTACAATCCGCCCCGGTTTCTCAAAAATGGTGTGGCCATGACTGTTTACTCTGCTTTGTGGGGAAAACGTTATTGGCAAGAAACTACTGCACTTCCAGCGCTGCAATATCACTCAACAGTTCTGATTGGTGGGCAGGGTGTGCCAATTTTTACTTTGTTTGCCATACCCGAAAATGCTCATGGTACTATTATTGCCACTTATGGCATTACGGGTGATCTAGAACAAGAATGGTTTTTGAAACTCTTAGGGCGTAAAGCTTATGCTCAAGGATACGCCGTAGTGTTATTTGATTGGCGCGCCCACGGCAAAACAGCCGAGTTGTCTCCAACTTTGACCTCTGATGGTTTGTATGAGGGAGAAGATTTTGTTCGCATTGCGGCCGCAGCAGCAAAAATGGGTTGTCCGAGTAAGTTTTGGTTTACAGGGTTTTCTTTGGGGGGGCAATTGGCACTATGGGGAGTAAAAACTGCTACTGACCTGATTCAAGGTGGTGAATTTTTAGGATTACAAGACAGTGATATTGGTGGTGGGGTGGTGATTTGTCCCAGTTTGGATTCGTGGCGATCGCTTGACTATTTAATACAACAACCAATTGGGAAATACTTAGAAAAGGCGATCGCTCGTAATTTGAAAAAACTGGCATGGCGAATACATGATGCTCATCCTGGCACAATTGACCCAGCCGCCATTGAACGAGCCAATAGTATTTGGGCTTTTGACCACGAACTGGTAATTAGCAGATTAGGTTTTGACTCGGTAGAAGCATATTATGAAGCCAGTAGCGCTTTACAATTGTTGCCGCAGATTTCCAAACCAACTTTAATTTTATATGCTGCCGATGACCCCTTGTTTCATCCAGACATCATTCCTGAGTTACAAGCAGCTTGTGCAAGTAATGCAGCCCTAGATTTATTACTTACTGCTTATGGTGGTCATGTGGGTTATTTAAGTAGCAAAGCAGGTCAGCGTCAAGCAGAAGATCCTGATATTTGGTGGGCTTGGAATCGGACTTTACAGTGGTTAGAAAACCAGCGAGAAATTAAATCATGATGGGATGACAAATACCCAATTTTTCGGTAAAATATGTGTAGAATTATATATATTTTTGAAATATATACACAGTTGGCTGTGTAGTATTATCCTAGATTAATTACAATATCTCACTAACCAAACATTAAACCCATCATTATCCATTGTTAATGTTAGTCTACTAATCTCTTACCGTGCGATCGCATATTCACGTAAAGAGAAGAGGAACAAGACAGTGGAAGTCTCAAGACGTAAATTTTTAACCTTAGCTGGTACAAGTGCAGCCACCGTGACCATGCTTTCACCATTGGAAGCATTTTATGCAAAAGTTGCCCGTGGTGAAATGCCTACAAGTAGTGGTTATGGTAAACTTCAAGAAAAGTTACCTTTAAACGCTGCCGAACTTCCTGGTAACTTGAGAAACAGAGCCATCTTAAAATTGCCTCGTACATTTAACTACACGGCCTTCTCCATTACTGGTGAACAAATGGACGATGGCTTCACCGTACCCCAGGGACACGACGGTATGGCTGCATTTCCAGGAGCCAACAAAACCACAATCCTGGTTCGTAACCATGAATTAGGTACTTCTTCTGGAAATCCGGTGAGCGGCGACATCAGATACTCTACAGGCGCTCAAGGCGGAACCAGCACACTAGTAGTGGGAGCAAACCGTAGACTCATCAATCACTTTAACTCCATAGCTGGAACTATTCGTAACTGTGCTGGAGGTCCTACACCCTGGCGGACATGGATTACCTGCGAAGAAACCTTCTCTACAAGTACCAATACCACTGGTATTAGTACTGAAACCGTCAGACATGGTTACAACTTTGAAGTTATAGCTGATGCCAATAGTGGTTTAGTCATCCCAGTTGCCCTCAGAGACATGGGACGCTTCAATCATGAAGCCGTGGCTGTAGACCCCAAAACTGGCTATGTCTACGAAACTGAAGACCGTGGTGATAGCTGCTTCTATCGGTTCGTGCCTAACGTTAAACCTACCAAAGTCGGTGATTTGGCTCAAGGTGGAACCCTGTATGCCTTGAAGGTGACAGGTATAAACAATTTTGCCCTCAATACAACCAATAATCCTGCCCAAGGTGGTCAGCCAGGATTGGTTAAGGTTGATCAAACATTACCAGTGGAGTGGGTCAAAATTGATAATCCAGACCCAGACCAAGATACTGTTCGTAGCGAAGCTCAAAGCAAGGGTGCAGCCACTTTCTTCCGAGGTGAGGGTGCTTGGTATGGTAATGGACTAGTATACTTTGTTGCTACTCAAGGTGGTCCGCCAGTATCTTCTGCTAGTAACGCTAGAGGTAATGGTCAAGTTTGGGCTTATGACCCGGCTAGAGAAGAAATCACACTTGTAGTTGAAGCTTCTCCCAGTGGGGCATTTTTACAGGCTCCAGATAACATCGTTGTTGCTCCCTTTGGAGACCTCTTCCTTTGCGAAGACGGTAGTGGAACAGACTATATTGTAGGCGTTAACAAAAAGGGTGAAGTCTATCAGTTTGCCATGAACAATATCGGTAGCGGTGAGTTTGCCGGTGCTTGTTTCTCTGCTGACGGTAGAACCTTGTTTGTAAACATACAATCTCCTGGTATCACATTTGCTATCTTTGGTCCCTGGAATCGCCGTAGATAAGATTGCATAGGAAACAGGATAAGTTTAATAATCCTCAAACATCGATTGCAGATTAAATAAGACATTAAAAAACCGGGTTTTTATCTCCAATAACCCGGTTTTTCCGTAGGGTAGCGGACAAGATGCTCGCACCACAAGATATTTTTGGATCTGGAATATTACAAAGCGAAGTTGTATATAATCTCAGTAATAATCTCATACTGACGCGATTATGCCGCCAGACAAATACACTGGTCAAAATCTCCGAGGTCGCTCTTTTAAAGGTGAAGACCTGACTGGAGCCAACTTTAGCAAGGCGGATATTCGCGGGGCAGATTTTACCAACGCGACTCTTAAAAATGCTGATTTTACAGGTGCTAAAGCTGGACTACAACGACGTTGGACAATTGGGTTGCTCATAGCCTCATGGCTGCTATCGGCATTTTCAGGGCTTTTCTCAATTTTTCTCAGTGTATTGGTAGTATATGTTTTTCACCCCAATTATACTGAAAACTTCATCACCGGGATAGTCTGCCTAATTGTGCTGCTGGTGTTTTGTTTTATTACCCTTCGTAAAGGTTTAACAGCAGGTTTAGGAGCCTTCGCCGTAGCCGTAGCCTTCGCTTTCGCCGGAGTCTTCGCCGTAGCCGGAGCTAGAGCCGTAGCCTTCGCTTTCCCCGGAGCCAGAGCTTTCGCCGTAGCCGTAGCCGGAGCTGTAGCCGTAATCTTTACATTATTTAGTGCTTACATTGGCTGGCGTAGTCTCACTGGAAATGGAAAAGACGCTTGGGTTCGCTCATTTGCTGTAGCCTTTGCTGCCACAGGTGGAACTAGCTTTCGTGATGCTGATTTAACCGATGCTGACTTTACTGGTGCAACTCTCAGAAATACAGATTTTAGAAAAGCCAACCTCACACGCACTCGGTTTTATGAAGTCAAAAAACTCGACCTTGCCAGAGTTGGAGATTCAATATTAGCTAAACGAGATATTCTTAATTTACTCGTGACCTGCAATGGTAGAGAAAAATCATATCTTGGCGCTAACCTTAAAGGCGCTAACCTTATAGGTGCAGACTTAAAAGAGGCAAATCTTAAAGATGCTGATATCAGTAAACCAAAAAGTTTTTTCCGAAAGAGCGATCGCTAAATTTTGTGTAGCCTAAGATACTTTTTAATACTCGCTCCTTTAACCAGCAGACATAGTATGGATAATGATTACTTATGATTAGCTGATTGATAATTGGTTGGTGCTAACCTGATGGAATATAAATGCTTTCTACTACTTGATATTTACGCTGTAGGGCTTGAGATAAAAAGGCTAACATCTGTTTAAGTACGAAAAGTGTCCGGTAAATTAATCGGCTACCTTTCCTTTTCCGACTTATTCTGAGCCAGAGGAGATTAACCCAAATATTAACTAAAAGAAAAGATATACCAACGAATAGTAATCTTAATACTGGATTTTTATTATTTGTTCTAATTCGACAAAGATTTTTCAGCCGATAACTACTTTCGATGCCAAATCTTTTTCGATAATCTTGATATATATAATTTAAATTCGTTTTGATTTTATAAGTAACATAAGCAAAGTATTGCACCCCATATTTTTTACGCTTTCCTTTTCTATATTTGCAGACAATCCATAAGTCAAAGGTGACTGAATCATCTTTGTCTCTTGTAATAGTATGCC
>NZ_JAYGHH010000022.1:61729-72822 GCF_034931045.1 Nodularia sp. UHCC 0506 | reverse complement strand
CAGTTCTGGGGTATGCCACAATCAAATTGTGGAATTTGGACAGTAGCAATGCTCGATGTTCATGGCGAAACTTGTGCTTTCAGAACGCTGGGAATTGCCTGTATAATTTTGTTAGCAATTGCTTCGGGTGTTTCTTCTGCTGTGATAGTGATTTTGAGATCAGCTTGAGAATACAGTGGTGTTCGTTGTTCTAGAAGCGATCGCAATTTGCCTTGAGGATCAGCATCTTGTAATAATGGTCTTGTGGTATCCTCTAGCAAGCGGGTGTAGAGTAATTCCACTGGCACATCTAACCACACAACTAAACCGTGGTGTAAGTAACTCCAGTTTTCTGGACGCAAGACTATACCTCCACCTGTGGACACAACCAACTGAGTATAAGCACAAACTTGTGCTAAGACATTGCTTTCTAATTGGCGAAACGCTGCTTCACCTTCTTCAGCAAACAGTTGATTGACTGATTTTCCTGCTGATTGAGTAATTACACTATCAGTATCTAAAAACCTATAACTCAGATGGTTTGCTAGTAATTGTCCTACCGTGGTTTTACCAGCCCCCATCATCCCGATGAGATACAGGTTAATTCCTTGCAATAAGCTATTCACCAGTCGTTTCGCTCCAATTAGGCTGAAATTAATCTAATTTAAATCTGTATGTAATATTACAAGACTAAATTCCCACAAGTCAAAATAAGACAATAGAGTAATTTTGGCTTAAGTATATTTGATGATTAAACCAAATTTTATAAAGTTTCCGTGAAACTTTATGGAGGAAAATTCTGTCTACACAAATTAACAGGATTAATTCTGGTGGGAAATTTTAGAGGTTAAAAATACTATGTTTTTAAAAGGCACAGTATTAAATTCATCAAACTTAGTTATAGCAAGCTTTATTTAATAATTGAAGCAAATTTAAGTATAAAAAATGACTTTTTGCAACATTTGGGTAATGAACTTCATTGATCAAATTGAAGGTTTAGTAACAGCTGTTACTGCATATCCCATCAGAGTAAGACCAAATAAATCAATATGGTATGTAAGAGGCATCAACAATGACTCGAATTCGTGAAGTAGTGCAACAAGCCTTAGCAAATAGCTATCTGACTGTGGAAGCAGAAAATCAACTCCGGCATCTGTTGACTACCAACTATGACTTGGAAGATTTCAATGCTTTCATGGCTTTGCAAGAAGCAGCTATGAACGGTAAAGTTAAGCAGGAGTCTCGTGAGCGTGTGCTGTCTCAATAATTCCCAGCTTATTTACGTGGCTGCTCATTTTCATCCTCAATGTCGTCATCTTCAAAAAATTTCCAATCGTCATCATCAGCTGGTTCATCCGTTTGGTTAATAGTCGATGGTTCATAAGGGGGGATGATGACCCGGTAATCAGCATCGTAAACAGATTCAGTTTTTCCTACAGCAGTATTTTTGGGATCACTATAGTTGTAGGAATAAACCGAACCAGGTTGGGAACGATTTTGAGGTTCTTGTTGACGTTCGTAGGTTTGAGGACTGGGGGTAGGTGCTTCTCGCTGCGGTTCATCAAAGTCCCAATCATCATTTCTACTATCATTTGTCTCCCAATCATCAAAGGCATTACTGTTATTGGACTCGGTTTTACTAGGTGCGGTCGAAGGTCTATAAGGTGGTGGTTGAGGTTCTTCCCTAGATGTCGCTTTCGCACGGGGTGAAGTTCCCGTTGATTTATATGGTCTTTGGCGTTGTGGTTCCCCAAAATAATTTGATACTTTCAGCAAGGTAGTAATAATTAGGGATGTGAAAGCACCAGCAGCAGTACTAAAGAAAATCCACATTGCCAGGGGTAATGGTAGAGTTCGCACACCCAAAAATACAAGAGATAAGACAGGCGACCAATTTTGAACTAGCAACAGTGAGACTATCCCTAGTACTGCCACCAACAGAATTAAGCGAATTACAGCCATAGAAAAGGCAAAAGTCAAAGTTACTCAATCACAGCCAAAGACAAAAGGCAAAAGGCAAAAGTTACTCTGTTTTTACTTTTACCTTTTTACTTTTACCTTTTTACGGACTTCCTTGCCACCTCTGAATAGGAACGCAATCAATATCTAGTTGATCTAAAGCACGGGCAACTACAAAATCAACTAAGTCCTCAATGCTTTGAGGATTGTGATACCAAGCCGGAATTGCTGGGACAACTCTGACTCCAGCTTCTGCCAAACTTGTTAAATTTCTCAGGTGAATCAGGCTAAATGGTGTTTCACGGGGAACTATGATTAGTTTTCGCCCCTCTTTAATCTGAACATCCGCAGCTCGTTCTAGTAAGTCGGAACTTAAGCCACCTGCTAGTTTCGCGGCTGTACTCATGCTGCATGGCATGATAATCATCCCCAAGGTGCGAAAAGAACCACTGGCGATGCCGGCTCCCACATCACCCCAAGGATGGCAGCGTAGTTTACCTCCAACCGCAACTCCAGCTTGTTCGCGCCAAAATTGCTCTTGTGCGGTTGGTTCAGCTGGCATTCGAGTTTCCTGTTCGCTGGCCCAAACCATGTAAGTTGATTTAGAGGCAACTAGTTCGATTTCATAGTCTGCGGCGAGCAGATATTTGAGGGCGTGAACGGCGTAGATGAGTCCAGATGCACCAGATATGCCTAATATAAGGGGTTTAGAGTTGTTTGACACGGAGCTTCTAGTAAAGTTTATTCATCTTCTGCATAATCTAAGTTGCTAGGTAAGTAGATATCTGATGCTTCAGCATTGATACCCAAACTTTTAGCGATAAGATCACTGCTGACAGTTACTAAATCAATTTGCTGACGATAGTAATCGACACTTTTAACTTGTACAGCTACGCGATCGCCTAGTCTGTAAGAAGCTCGATTTTTGCGCCCAAATAGTGCCTGTTGTCTGGCGCGGTATTCATACCAATCATCTTTGAGGGAACTAACGTGTACCAGTCCTTCTACTCGTAAAGGTACGTTAATATCTTCTCCAGGATTCGATTCTGCGGCTGGAACTTCAATTTCCACAAAGAAGCCATAAGATTGCACACCAGTAATTACACCTTGGAATACTTGACCGATGCGCTGTTTCATTAGTTGGGCTTTTTGCAGTCCGGCTAAATCGGCTTCGGCTTCTTGGACTTCTTTTTCTCTATCGTTAATCTGGATGATCACCCGATTTAAATCAGTTTGGAGTTCTTGCTGCAATTCTGGCGGCAGAACATTCCAGTTAATTTCGTTGTGAGAAGAAGAATGGCGCAGGTTCACTCGCTCTTTCACACGGGTGTTGCGGCGATCACGTCCATGTTCTAGTAACCTATAATACACTCTTTGCATGAGCAAATCTGGGTATCTTCGTAGAGGCGAAGTACAGTGAGTATATTGCTCTAGTGATAAACCAAAGTGGGTTCCTTTAGTGGTGTTATAGGCAGCTGGTTTCAGTGTGTCTTGTAATAGATAGGTGAGAACTTGCTCTGATGGTGATTCCGCAAAAGCCCCGGTTAAATGCTGATAATCTAAAGGTTGAATATCTACTTCTGGTTCTAGTGTGAGTTCTACACCTAAATTGATGGCTAATTTCAGCATTTCCTGAACATCTTCGGTATCAGGTGTCCCTTGGACTCGCCAAATGGCGGGAATACCTAAAGCACTCAGATGTTTGGCCATGAGTTCATTTACTAGTAGCACGAACTCTGTCAAGAGCGATCGCACTGGTAAATCATTGACTAATACTGCTCCCAATATCCCTTCATCGTAGTAGGGATTTTGGTTAGGTGGTAGATTTAACTGCAAGCTTCCACGAGCCAGGCGCGTTTGTTTCACTGCCTTTTTCAAGGTTTCTAGGTCTTGCAGGATCTCAATTACCTTGGGAACTTCATCTTCAGATTCACCTGTGAGAATAGCTTCTGCTTCTTGCCGACTCAGTGCCGCATCTACATTGATCACACTGGGCTGAATTTCCCACTCTAACGCTTCTCCAGACTCTGGATCAATAGCAATTAAGAAAGACAGGGCTAGGCGATCGCTTCCTTCTACAAAGGAACAGCGTTCGGCCACACCTTCAGGTAACATGGGCAGCACTAAATCTCCCAAGTACACTGATTTTCCCCGCTTCACAGATTCTCGATCTAGAGGTTCGTCAGGGTGGACATAATGGGAAACATCAGCAATATGAAAGCCTAAAAGCCAATGACCTTCTGCTGTTTTTTCTAAACTGAAAGCATTCTCAATGAATTTTGTGTCAAAATTTACACCTGCAATCGTCAGAGTAAATAAATTTCGTAAATCCAGTTTGTTTTTTAGGTCTGCTTTTAGGAGCCTTTTCGGTAACTTAGCGGCTGCGTCTAAAACTGAATCAGAGAAGTTACGGGATAAATCGTGCTTACAAGTTACTAAATCTATATCAGCAGCCGCTTCCGCATCGCTACCCAGAATTTGTACCACTCGACCTAATGGGGGATGTTGTGCCAGAGGATAACGCAGCACTTCCACATGGGCCAGGTGGTCAATGGCTTCTTCTAATTTCATGCCGTTTGTTTGGATTTTGAGTTCAAACAGCAGCCGATCATCTAAAGGTACAGCCCGAAAACCGTTTTCTACGGGCTTAATTCGTGCCAGTAATGTGTGGTTGGAACGTTCTAGGATGAGCTTCACTTCTCCTTCTGGAGAACGGCGGCGACTACCTTCTTTGAGGACTCTTACCAAAACGCGATCGCCATTCCAAGCATTACTCAGATGGCTTTCACGAATATAAATATCCTCGGCTCCTTCCACATCTTGAATAGCAAAGCAAAAGCCTTTACTCGAACAACGGAGTTTGGCTTCAATTACACCTTCTTCTGCTACCCGGCGATATTTGCCGCGTTCTTTCACCAGAATTCCGATTTTTTCCAGAACTTCCAAAGCAATGTGAAGTTTTTGTAAACTAATTTCATCCTCGCAACCTAGTTTCTTTTCCAAAACTTTACGAGCAACCAATTTATCATCCGTGAAATTGGCAAGGAGTGTAGCGATAGAAAATTCCATGCAGTGAACCGACCTTTGGTCAAAACATCATTTTTCATTTAATCAAGCCCTTTCGGTGTATACCCCCACGGCTTACAGACACTAGTGCTGCTACGCAAAAGTCAAAAGACCTTTTTCTCTGCTGACTTTTCAGGTCATGAGGAAAGGTTATCCTATAACCTCACCCCTTAGCCCCCTTTCCGAATAGAGTAGGGGGAAATTTTCAAATATCTCACCTTACATGAGAGGGGTTTTTGAGTTTCCATGAAAAATCAGTTTTATTTGTAGCTTTTTCCCCTGGGGAAACGCGGCGCGAACGACTTGTTGTCAGATAGTCGGTTACTTCTGCTTAACTACACTAGTTGGAAACGAATTGCCTTGAGGCAGGGTTTCTGTTTCAGAGTAAAGAAGCCGACTTACCCTTACGGGAAGCCTCTTTGGATCTACGAACCTCGCACTGCACAATCATCTGGTGAGTTCGTCTGAGTACAAGCCTCTTCAACTAATCCAACTTAATACATTACACCTAATTGGAATTGAGCAACTCTAGGTAATCACGCAACGAGTTTTAAAAGAGGCTGGGTTGGCATAACTCTCCACGCAGACCGCAAGCGCTACCAGGGGAAACCACAGGTGTTTGATTGTCTAGATTGAGGATACTTTAACATCATGATACTCTGATGTGTAAGTAGAATAAACTGCCCGTAAACCCGATTTTCCTAAATGTAGAATCGGTAACAATCAGGTAAGCAGCTTAACAAGCAATGAGGGCCAACCTGATCTCCATTATTGTAGATTTAGTGCGTACTTCCAAAAAATAATTCCGGATCAAGAATTGGGTAATTAGTATAGCATTTAAACAGTGACCACTTAGAGTTACTCAACCAACAGCTACTGCTACAATCGGGACACAACTGAGTGCTGAGTGCTAATTCCTGAGTCCGAATCAGAAATAAACTTTAATTTTTTCTGTTTTAGAGACACTGGAAAAAGTAGTCCACTTTTCGTTACAAAGCAGATTTAGATTGGTGGCAGTATTATGTTGATGTTAGCTCAATTTCAGAGCTTGTATCCCCAGGGCAGTATGATTACTGAGTTAGTGCAAATTTTTCAAGGAAAATACATTGTCCGATGCTCACTACAAATTGAAAATGTTACCCGTGCTACTGGCATGGCAGGGGCAGAAACTGTAGAATTAGCAGAAGATAAAGCCAGAACTAGAGCATTAATGGTTTTGGGCATCAGTAATTCACCACAGACATCGGTAGAATTGCCTCCCCAAACAACAGCCCCATCACAGTTAAATCCTCCCTTAGACACCGCTAAGGTGAAGTTGAATGAGACTCATCAGACTAACTATTCCCCTGCTATAGATGAAGACTTTAGTAGTAGCGACTGGTCAGCACCCAATGACAGAGAAATATCTCTATCGCCTCTGAGCGAACAGAATCTCAAAACAGAGTCAATCTCAACTAATCCCAAAAATTCTGATCCCAACGATACCTACAATCAAAATGTTTCTGCAACTCACAACCAACACTTAGAACTCGATACCTCATTGGAAAACCGGGAGACGATAGCGGATAACCAGCCAGAACATCAGGTCTTTTCTGGAAATTTTGCCAGTAATGTCACACCATTTACACCCCGTAGTTATAGTCCAGTAGACAATGTAAGTAATCAAACAGGGGTAGGCAAAAAAAAGAAGAAAAGTGAACCAGTAGATTTATCTGATGTTATAGCCAAAACAGATGTCGAACTCCAGCGCTTAGGCTGGACAGCAGAACAAGGAAGAGAGCATTTAATTAAAACCTACGGCAAGCGTGGTCGCACGTTGCTAACCGAAGAAGAATTACATGATTTCCTCCAACATCTAGAGTCCCAGCCAGATCCAGTAGCGGGATTTTGATGGGGGACTAGGGACTGGGGATGGAGAAAAATTTCCCCCCAGTACAGCACGGCGTAAATCAAGCAACCATAAAGTTTTTTGACTTTCAACTTTGGACTTCCACCTTGCGGTACTAATCCCTTATCCCATTAATTACCGATTCAGAACAGCAACCGGACGGCTACCAGCAGCGTGACGGTCAATAACTTGGTCAATCAAGCCATATTCCTTAGCTTCCTCTGGAGACATAAAAAAGTCGCGTTCGGTATCTTCCGCAATCCGCTCAATTGGTTGACCAGTATGTTCAGCTAAATATTCATTTAGCCGTTGCTTGTGGTAGAGTATCTCACGCGCTTGAATTTCAATATCAGTAGCCTGTCCCTGAGCGCCACCCAAGGGTTGATGAATCATAATCCGAGAATGGGGTAGACTCATTCGCTTACCCTTAGTACCTGCACTGAGGAGAAAAGCACCCATACTTGCTCCTAGTCCGGTACAAATAGTACAAACATCAGGGCGGATGTGCTTCATAGTGTCAAAAATGCCCATACCAGCCATTACCGAACCGCCGGGAGAATTGATATACAAATAAATGTCTTTCTCCGAGTCTTCAGAATCCAAGAATAGCAGTTGGGCAACAATCAAATTTGCAATTTCGTTATCAACCTGTTGTCCCAAAAATATGATGCGCTCACGCAAAAGTCGTGAGTAGATATCAAAGGCGCGTTCGCCTCGACCCGATTGTTCAACAACGATAGGAATCATGCAGCGTGCTTGTAGGTATTCTAATTTTACATCTATCTTATCGGTTTCATAGTTTCTCATAATTGTCTAAAGCTTAGTTAAAAGCCAAAAAGCCTATCAAATATGCTTTTCATCAAATTTTTGACTTTTGACCGCAGAAAGGCAGAGGGCAGGAGGCAGAAATACTGCGTTCTTGTTAAATCTCCTCAATTTATTATTTATAGGGATTCCCTTCTACCTTCTGAAGAACACCTGGCGGGATGCCAATTCCCCCTAAACGCTTACGCTGCTTCACTTCATAACTAAGAGACTTCCAACCCGTCGTTTTGAGAGCAGGGGGGCAGGGAGCGGAGAGCAGGGGAAGGAAAGGTCATTTTAGTTGCAGAAATTTGGATCAACTT
Source organism: Nodularia sp. UHCC 0506 (assembly GCF_034931045.1). Classification (NCBI taxonomy): domain Bacteria; kingdom Bacillati; phylum Cyanobacteriota; class Cyanophyceae; order Nostocales; family Nodulariaceae; genus Nodularia; species Nodularia sp. UHCC 0506. The sequence goes on along the minus strand of NZ_JAYGHH010000022.1, from coordinate 64,803 downwards.
TTTTGTGGAGTTCTCTAATTACTGTTTTTGTCCAAAATTTCCCTAATTATTGCTCTGTTAGACAGATGAAAAAAACTGCATAGGCACTTTTTATAGAGGAGGAACGTCTACATACATATATATCTCCTATCTCCATGTGGTCAAGGGAGGAAAAAATTAAAAAACCAACACATGATGTCTACGACAAGATGTTTTCTTGCCGTCAACCCAGATATGAGGGTTTGCTACAGACCACTGGATAAGGTGTATTAATAGTAAATTTATGTCAACTATTGGTAATTTTTTAAACATTTTTTCAGCTTCTTGTTGATTAATTATCCGGTTAATTTTGTTAAGTCCGGTAAACCAATAGCAAGGCGTGTATTTACAGAAATCGATCCGATTTGAAGTGCTATTAACAAAGGGATACCTGCCATGCCTGAAAAACTTGTGCAAGCTGCCATTATTACCTTTTTACTCCATCTGATAGCAGGTCTTAGCCCCAATTATCGCATTCAAACCAGGGCAACCTCATCATCACGGGAAACGCCAGTCACAATTGTTAGCTTTCTCTTACGCTCTTTAAAATAAATAGCTAGTTGCTCAATCAGTTGACCATCTGAGACTTTCAAATAAAAAAATATCCCGTCGTTTTGAGAGCAGGGGGAGAAAAGGTCATTTTAGTTGCAGAAATTTGGATCAACTTTTTTGTGGAGTTCTCTATACTATATTTTCTCGTAACTAAGGGATGAGTCGGTGGGTAAGATTGTTGACTTCCGCCTTGGGGTACTAGGCTAACACTTCTGAGAACAGGGTACACTGAGCAAATCAGGCAACTATTTGCATTTGACATTATGACTAATCGCCTTGCTGAAGCTAGGAGTCTCTATCTCCGCAAACACGCCGAAAACCCGATTGATTGGTGGTCATGGTGTGATGAAGCTCTTGCAACTGCAAGGGATCAAAATAAACCAATTTTTCTTTCCATTGGATATTCTAGTTGCCATTGGTGTACTGTGATGGAAGGTGAGGCTTTCTCAGATTCAGCGATCGCTGAGTATATGAATGCAAATTTTTTACCTATTAAAGTAGATAGGGAAGAAAGACCAGACATCGATAGCATCTATATGCAAGCGTTGCAAATGATGAGTGGTCAAGGTGGTTGGCCTTTAAATATCTTTTTATCCCCAGAAGATTTAGTGCCGTTTTACGCTGGAACTTACTTTCCTTTGGAACCACGTTACGGTCGTCCCGGATTTTTGCAAGTTCTGCAAGCTTTGCGCCGTTACTACGATACAGAAAAAGAGGATTTAAGCCAACGTAAAGCACTAATTATTGAATCGCTGCTCACCTCTGCAATATTACAAAATGGCGCGATAAATCAAGAAGTTGCAGAAAATGAATTGCTCCGCCAAGGTTGGGAAACTAGCACAGGTGTAATTACTCCAAATCAGTCTGGTAATAGCTTTCCGATGATCCCCTATGCAGAATTAGCGTTACGGGGAAACCGCTTTTCGTTTCCATCCCAGTATGATGGCATGGAAATTTGTACTCAGCGAGGACTAGATTTAGCTTTGGGGGGTATTTATGATCATCTGGGTGGTGGTTTTCATCGCTATACAGTTGATCCCAGTTGGACAGTGCCTCACTTTGAAAAGATGCTCTATGATAATGGTCAAATTGTGGAGTATCTCGCCAATTTATGGAGTGATGGCATTAAAAAACCAGCATTTATGAGGTCGGTAGCTGGAACTGTGGAATGGCTGCGGCGAGAAATGACAGCTCCAGAAGGTTATTTTTATGCGGCTCAAGATGCTGATAGTTTTATTAGTCCCACGGATGTAGAACCGGAGGAAGGGGCTTTTTATGTCTGGAGTTACAGCGAACTTGAAGAACTGTTAACGTCAGAGGAACTAACGGAATTACAACAACAGTTTACCGTAACTCCTAATGGGAATTTTGAAGGCAAGAATGTTTTACAACGCCGTCATCAAGGGGAACTGAGCGCCAAGATAGAAATTGCTTTAAGTAAATTGTTTGCGGCGCGTTATGGTAAAAAGCCGGAAGCACTAAGAACTTTTCCCCCTGCTGCTAATAATCAGGAAGCAAAAACTGGCGGTTGGCCTGGACGCATTCCGGCGGTGACAGATACGAAGATGATTGTGGCTTGGAATAGCTTGATGATTTCTGGTTTGGCTAAGGCTGGTGGGGTATTTCAACAACCTTTATATCTGGAAATTGCCATCCGCGCCGCAACTTTTATTCTGCAAAATCAGTTTGTAGATGGACGTTTCCACAGACTCAATTATCAAGGTGAAGTTGCTGTATTGGCACAGTCTGAAGATTACGCTTTGTTTATTAAGGCATTATTGGATTTACAAGCTTGTTTTCCGGAACAAAAATCTTGGTTAGAAACGGCGATCGCACTACAAGATGAATTTAATGAGTTTCTCTGGAGTGTAGAATTAGGTGGCTACTACAATACCGCCACTGATGCTAGTCAAGATTTAATTGTACGTGAACGCAGTTATGCAGATAATGCTACACCATCTGCCAATGGAGTGGCGATCGCTAATTTAGTCCGTCTTTCTCTACTCACTGATGATCTACATTATCTTGGTTTAGCCGAGCAAGGACTAAAAGCTTTTAGTAGTGTGATGCGTAATACTCCCCAGGCTTGTCCCAGCTTATTTAGCGCCTTAGATTGGTATCGTAATTCTACTTTAATTCGTAGTACTATTGAGCAGATAATTCCTCTCATGACCAAGTATCTGCCTGTGACTGAGTTTGTTGTGACATCTGACTTACCACCAGATAGCGTCGGTTTAGTTTGCCAAGGTTTCCAGTGTCTTGCGCCAGCTGAAACTGAACAACAGTTGTTACAGCAAGTGCAGCAAAGTCAGACTAGGGCTTAAATTAAAGCCTACGGTGTACACACAAGTCTTGCCTGTCTGCGTTTGAGCCTGTTTTGCCCCCTAAATCCCCCAAGTTTGGAGAACTTGGAAAATTCTTATTACCCCATAATTGGGGGTGAGAGGGCGATTTGATCACTTGTGTGTATACGATAGGCAAGGGAGGAAGACAGAAAAAGTATA
>NZ_JAYGHH010000022.1:51552-61369 GCF_034931045.1 Nodularia sp. UHCC 0506 | reverse complement strand
TAAAAGATGGGTATAAATGATCATTCTTTACTCAGCAGTATTGTCTTGGCTGGTGGCAAGAGTTCTCGCATGGGTGAGGATAAAGCTCTGATTTCTATTAACGGCATACCTTTGTTACAGTTAGTTTGTGGTGTGGCCGCAGCTTGCACAGATCATGTTTATGTCGTTACACCTTGGCCCGAACGCTATCAGCAATTAATATTACCTAATTGCCAATTTATTCGGGAATTACCTTTATTCCCCTCATCTGCCCATGGGCCATTGGTAGGATTTGCTCAAGGGTTGGCGCAGGTACAGACTGATTGGGTATTGTTACTGGCTTGTGATTTACCTCGGTTACGGGTTGAGGTGTTGCAAGGATGGGCGAGTGAACTTAATAGTGTACCGGATGAGGCGATCGCCACTTTGGTTCATCATCGGAAAGGCTGGGAACCTCTGTGTGGTTTTTATCGCCGTCGCTCTCTACCACAACTTTTAGAGTTTGTCAATCAAGACGGACGGTCATTTCAACAGTGGTTGAATCAGCATTCCATACAGCCTTTGTTCTTATCAGCATCAGAGATGTTATTTAATTGTAATACACCGGAAGATTTGGCTTTGCTCCAATAAACATATTACTTTAAGTTTTAACCGAACCAAAAAATGATGCTCAAAAATTTGACTAGCAATTAATTGAGAAAAACAATATTTGTGATCTATCAAACATTAAATTTCGCATTATTACTATATACTTAGGTATAGATTTTGCAATCAACCTTGTATAGATAATAGCGAGTAGCACAGTTATTCAGTTCTGCATAGAATTTTGGCTTTTGTGTCTACTCGTATTTTCATGTTTATTACAGTTAACTCTGGCGATTATACATCGCTGCTACATAGACAACGAAACCCACATAAGCCAGTGATTTCATGAGTGATATTCCTCCAATTATTTCTTTTATTCCTTAGCAGAAGTCATGGATTTTTGATTGGCTAAATTATGCTTGACATTCTGCACAGGATTATCACTTAAACTGCGGAAATAGAGACTCCCAACAGTTACTAAAAATAGAACATAACTGATTGCTTGTACTAGATATAGATGTTCTCTGTAGCCAAACAAAGATTTGAGAATAATACCGGGGAATTGTTTATCTGGCAATATTGCGTCAGTGTTCCACACCATTGGCCCCAAAATGCAAGAGTGGATTTGGCTAAAGTGATCGTAATATAAACAAATATTTTCTGGAGTGCTACTGCTCAGGGCAAGATTAGCTAAACCTTCATCAAAATGCTTCAAAGCAGAAACTACTAACCCAGAAACAATCAACACTAATAAAACGCCCATCACTTGGAAAAACTGGCGGATGTTGATTTTGACACCCAATTTAAATAGTAAAACTCCAATAGCAGCAGCCCCGATTAAACCAGCAATTGCACCTAAAACGGGGACTAATCCTGCTTGAAAATTGGCAGCAATAAATAAAACAGTTTCAAAACCTTCACGAACAACGGCGATTAAAATCAAACTAAACACGCCCCAACCGGCACGGGAATTTTGTGTTAGCGCTTCTGTGACGGCTCCTTCAACTTGAGCTTTCATAAATCTGGCTTGTTTAGTCATCCAGATTAGCATCCAACTGAGCATAGCGATCGCCACGATACCAAACACAGTTTCGAGCATTGGCTCAACCACTGTGGTGTATTGAGGATTTACTGCCCCTAGTGTTTGAATTAACCAAGTAAATAACACACCAATGAGGACACTAATCACAATACCAACAGCAACGCCAGTATATACCCAAGAATTGAGTCGGGATTGGTTGGCTTTTTTGAGTAAAGCTAGGACAATGCCCACAACAAGGGCAGCTTCTACTCCTTCTCGGAGCGTAATCACAAAAGTAGGTAGAGCAGTGCTGATATTCATGTTTAAAAGGTATGAAAATGAGGAGGTTACTTAGGCAGTTAAGGAAACATTTTCGTCCCAATACCCTGTACGGGCGGGTTTACAGATATCATTCACGATGAATGAGGATATTACTCAACTCACCCTTACCACCCAATCGCCACTAGGGGCGGGTTTACAGATATTATTCACGATGAATGAGGATATTAATAAACCCTCCCGTACCACTTTTAGCTGAAATCGCGGAGCATTTTTTTGAGTTCGAGATTATGCATCTCTTCTTGCCCAATCATGCCACGAGCAAATTCTTCTAGATAAATGCTGGCATTGGTGACAGTTTCTAAGAGACTTTTGTACAAATCCAGGGCTTTCTTTTCATGGGATAAGCTTTCTGCCAAAATATCCTTGACTGTGTGCTGGTAAGTTTCTTCCATTTGGGCGATTTTGAGAGAGGGATGCCCTTCTAAACCGGTGAGAATTTCTCCTACCTGTTGGGCATGAAGTAGAGACTCACTGGCTTGCGCTTTGAAAAAATCCACGATGGGAATACGATTAGGGCCAGTCACCATCAAGGAGTAATGGGTGTAGCGTACTACTCCCGCTAGTTCAAATTCCATGATGGCATTTAGTAGATCAATGGTTTTTTCGTTGTTAAGCTCTTGCATCAGTTGTTAGTTAGATTTACGAATGGGGAGTTATCAGTGTTGAGTTAAGAGATATACTTTCTACAGGTATTCCAAGCCCAAGCTATCTACACTGTGAACCCTTAACTATCGCCTCACTGCTCATTCATTCTAAACTGCTCTCTCTGCATCACCAATTAAGTCAATGCGATCGCTGACGGCGTGGCTTGGCGAAATGGGGATGAGCAGACAATTCCAACCAAAAACGTTTAAACTAGGTGATTAAAACAAATTTATACTATTCTATGATTTTGAAATCAAAACTTGGATCACTAGTTCTGATGGGGGTTCTCAGCTTTTACATAATTGTGGGAGCATCTGCACCAGCTTATGGAATGCACATTATGGAAGGCTACTTACCAGGGAATTGGGCAATTTTTTGGTGGGTGGTAGTGTTACCATTTTTGGTTTTAGGATTGCGATCGCTGACTCGGATTACCCAAGCTAATCCAGAATTAAAATTACTTTTAGCATTAGCAGGAGCCTTTGCTTTTGTTTTGTCAGCGCTGAAAATACCTTCAGTTACAGGTAGTTCTTCCCATCCTACAGGTACTGGCTTAGGAGCCGTATTATTTGGCCCTTTAGCCATGTCGGTATTGGGGACGCTGGTTTTATTGTTTCAAGCGTTGCTGTTAGCACATGGCGGTTTAACAACACTGGGAGCGAATGCTTTTTCAATGGCGATCGCTGGACCATTTGCCGCCTACTGGATATATCATCTGACCAAGCGGCTCACTAATAAGCCCAGAATTGCCATATTTTTAGCCGCAGCTTTAGCAAATTTACTCACCTACATCATTACTTCTGTGCAACTCGCTCTGGCTTTTCCTGCCCCTGTGGGCGGGTTTATGGCTTCATTCGCCAAGTTTGCGGGTATTTTCGCCATTACTCAAGTGCCTTTGGCAATTAGCGAAGGATTGCTGACTGTACTGGTGTGGAACTGGTTACAATCCTACACACCTCAAGAACTGGAACTATTAAATTTAATTAAAGGGGAACCTCAAAACAATGGATCAATCTAAAAAAAACTTGAGTAATTGGCTATTGGTATTAGGAGTGATCACTTTAGCAGTTGCACCCTTAATATTTATCCGGGATGCAGAATTTAATGGTGCAGATGGAGAAGCCGAAGCAGCGATTATAGAAGTTCAGCCTGGATATGAACCTTGGTTTAAACCTGTTTTTGAACCGCCTAGCGGTGAAGTAGAAAGCTTGTTATTTACCTCTCAAGCGGCTGTGGGTGCTGGCGTAATTGGTTATGTCATCGGATTATATAAGGAGCGTAATCGGCAGCAAAGGCATAAAGGATGACGCTGCAAATAGATACTCTGGCTTATACTAATCGGTTGCGTTGGTTAGCGCCAGAGCAAAAATTATTATTTGCGATCGCCTTATTAATTCTCATTGCCTTTTCTCATCCCCCAGTCCAGCTTTTAATTGCTATCTGGGTTAGTTGTTGGACAGTGATTTATGCCAAGATTCCCCTAAAAATATATCTAAAATTAGTTTATATTGCTATTTTTTTCTGGTTAACAAGCTTGCCAGCTTTAGTAATTAATGGTATACATATTGATTACTTCAATTTAATCCAAGATGATGCAATCATTGGGTTGAATGTTGGCTCTTATTATATATATATTAGTCATGATGGAATCGAGCAAGGATTGACAATTTTAACACGGGCGATCGCTTCAGTTTCTTGCTTATATTTTGTCATGTTAACTATCCCATTTACTGAACTTTTACAAACTTTGCGCCGCTTTGGTTTTCCGGTGATATTAACAGATATTTTATTATTAATGTACCGTTTTATTTTCGTCTTATTAAACACAGCTTCGCAAATTTGGATTGCACAAAAGTCTCGTGGTGGCTACAGTACTTTTATAATTGGGATCAAGAGTTTATCGCTATTGATTGGACAGCTGCTCAGGCGTACCTTAGAAAACTATCGTCAAGTCTCTTTAAGTTTAGCCTCACGGGGTTTTAATGGCGAGTTTAAAGTTTGGTATCCCCATCGTTATCATCTGTCCCAACGCTACGCCATAGAAGCAATTATCGGATATGTAGTTTTAATAATATTAGAATGGCGCTAGAAACCGCAGGACGAAAATTATAAGTTAAAAACATTTATTATACTATAGGACTCTTACTGACTTTTTTCACGGAATTTTTTTAACGTATCGATTATGAACGCTATATAGGCGAATAGTTAGAATAAACCTAACTATGTGAAGCCATGTAAAAATATAGTAATTTAGCTCGTAGTCAGGGCTTTAGCCCTTAACTCAGGACTTTAATCATAGGACTCCTACTTAGGATTTGGGAAAATATAATAACTATGCAGCAATCATTACTAGAATTTGAGCAAGTACATTACACCTATCCCGGCACACAACAATCAGTTTTAAATAATTTCACCCTAAATATACCAGCAAAAAAGAAATGTGCATTAATAGGTCAAAATGGTTGTGGTAAAAGCACACTATTTTTGTTAGCCAATGGTTTATATAAACCCCAAAAAGGAAATATTAAATGGCAAGGACAGCCGTTACAATATCACCAGAAATACTTGCTAGAATTACGCCAAAAAGTTGGGCTAATTTTTCAAGATCCAGAACAACAATTAGTAGCCTCAACTGTTGCAGAAGATATTTCTTACGGTTTGTGTAATTTGGGATTACCCACAGCAGAAATTCACAAACGTATCGATGACGCTTTAGTTGAATTTGGATTAACTGAATTAGCTCAAAGACCTGTACATCATCTCAGCTTGGGACAAAAGAAACGAGTTTCTATTGCTGATGTCATGGTACTCAAACCAGAACTACTATTACTAGATGAACCCACAGCATATCTAGATAGATTGCATACTCGTAACTTGATGACCACCCTGAAAAATATTCATACTTCTGGAACAACCATATTAATGGCAACCCATGATCTAGATTTAGTATATCGTTGGGCAGATTGGGTATTTGTCATGGATCAAGGACAACTGATGTTAGAAGGAACACCACCAGATGTATTTAGCCAAGGTGAAATTATGGAAGATTTACAGCTAGGAGTACCTCTGATTTATCAGATCCAATTTGCCCAAAAACTAGCTGAAGAAGATCCTATTTTGGCAGGTTTCCGGCAAAGAATATTGAAACTGTTTCCCAACTTTTAGAAATAAAATTCAACATTCCGATAAATTAGTATATTTTTAATAAAAATTTTATAATCTAGATTTCCTAAATTACAGGATATAATGCCCCCGGTAGGCATTGCCAAAGCTAAGAAAATTCTGTTTTCTATTAATGTGATACCGTAATTACATTGTTTATATTGTGTGACTCCACACATAAAATACAGGGTACATAATGCATATTCCTGATGGATTTCTTTCAGTTCCCGTAGCTGGGGCTACTAGTTTAGTGAGTGCGATCGCACTTGTTGTAGCTTGTGGGCGATCGCAAGAAGCTTTTGGTATCCGTCGCGCCCCCATACTCGGCTTAACCACTGCTTTTATTTTTGCCGCCCAGATGGTCAATTTTCCCGTAGCAGGAGGCACTAGTGGTCACTTATTAGGGGGAACCTTAGCGGCAATAGTTTTGGGCAGTCCCTGGGCGGGAATGTTATGTATTGCCACAGTGTTCATTATTCAAGCTGTGCTATTTGCCGATGGTGGAATCACAGCCTTGGGAGCAAATATTTTAAATGCAGCAGTAATTTCTGTTTGGGTGGGCTGGGTGTTAACCCAAACCTTACAACGGCTATTTGGAGGTTCTAAAGGGCGCTTACCTCTGGCGGCTGGCATTGCGGCTGGTGTTAGCGTAGTAGTGGCATCTGTGGCTTGTGCCATTCAGTTAGTGCTTTCTGGAACCGCATCCGCCGCCATAGTTTTACCTGCCATGACGGGAGTACATATTCTCATTGGGATTGGCGAGGGCATAATTACTGGTGGTGTCCTAGTTTACCTAGCGAAAGCCAGGCCAGATTTGTTACCAGGGGAGGAGCAGCAGTTTAAAGGCTGGTTAGTACCTGTGATCAGCATTTTATTAGTTGCCGGTGTGTTATCTTTAGTGGCTTCAGGGTGGCCTGATGGTTTAGAAAGGGTTGCTGAAAACCTTGAATTTATTGATTTAGCCGAGGAAGTACGAATACAAGTGCCAACACCCTTAGCCGACTACGAAAATGAATCTTTAGGATTAATTGGTACGAGTATTGCTGGACTGTTGGGATCTGTGGTGAGTTTTGCTACAGCTTTTGGGATTGCCAAGGTGGTGAAACCCAAGAATGCTTAAAGTAACTCTGCCGTTACGTTTGCATTTGTCTTTAGTGATTGTGGTAGGGGCAGCTTTACTACAGTTTAATGCTTGGTTTTGCTTGGGCGTATATGGGGCGATCGCTCTGGTTTGGGCAGTATCTTTACGCGTACCCATTCCCCAACTAAGCGGATTACTCGGCACTGAATTAATTTTCCTCTCATTCATGGCATTACCTTTGGGATGGGAACGTGCGAGTTTTTTATTGGTGCGTTCCCTGGTTTGTCTAGTTACCATGAATAGTTTTTTGTTAACCTTACCTCCCCATAGTTTCAGTATTGCCTTAAAAAGCTTACCTGTACCCGCACCAATCAAGGCTAATTTATTATTAACCGGGCAGTATCTAGAAATTTTATTGGATGAAGTCCAACGGATGCAGCGCAGCGCTCAATTGCGGGGTTTAAATGGTGCTGTAGGATGGTTGCGCTATACAAGTGCGGCGATGATTGGAGCCTTATATCTCCGCAGTTTAGATCGAGCAGAACGAGTTTATGCGGCAATGGTTATGCGTGGTTACAATGGGCAGCTACCTGAAGATGGAACATTTAGACCAAAAGAGCGTTTTGCCTTGTTAATAGCTTGGGCGATCGCATCTGGTTTAACCGTAACTTCTTACATAATTTAGCGCAGGTATTTTGAAATCTTTAACTTTTGATCCCCAAATTTCCACAGATCACCCCCACCCGACAGTGATTGAGGTGCAAAATCTGGTGTATGCCTATGCTCACCAAGAACCAGTATTGCAAAAACTTTCCTTTACTTTGAATGCAGGGGATGCCTACAACGGCAAACTACGTGTGGGGTTAATGGGTGCAACTGGTTCTGGTAAAAGCACCTTATTGGAAAACCTGATTGGCTTAAAACAACCAAGTTCGGGAAGAATTTTGATTAATGGTATCCCTCTAGAACCGAAAACCTTACCTCAAGTGCGGCGTGACATCGGTTTTGGCTTTCAAGATGCCACTGACCAACTATTTATGCCCACCATCTTAGAAGATATTACCTTTGGCCCGCGCAATTACGGTGTTCCCCCAGCCGTAGCCATTGATCGAGCCAGGGAATTATTAACAGATTTTGGTCTAGAAGCCTATGCTAACCGTTCATCTCACGAACTTTCTGGAGGACAAAGACGGCTTGCTGCTTTGGCAGCGATTTTAGCCCTAGAGCCGAAAATTTTAATTTTAGATGAACCAACTACCGGACTTGATCCCTCATGGCGACAGCATTTAGCCCAAGTATTGTTAAAGTTACCAGTGCAGGTAATGTTAATTGCTTCTCATGAATTAAATTGGTTGGGGAAAGTGACTCAACGTGCTTTGGTACTATCGAATGGACGTATTCAAATAGACACTGATATCCAAGCACTTTTACAAGAGAAAGATAGTTTAAACAAATTGGGTTTGCCAGTAGATTGGTAAGCTAAAATTATTTGGGTTTTATTCGGTGTTGAGGGATTGTTTGTGTGGCGTAAGCTGATTGTAATTGCTCCTGTGAGTTTAAGTATTGCTTTACTGGTTAGTAGTTGTGAAGATCAAATTACCCAATGTCAGCGACTGATTCAAGTGGTGAATGCCGGCAACTCTTTAATTGAGCAAAATAAAGGAGAGCAGGTGGTAACTAGCTTACAACTTTCAAGGGATTTGCAAGTGATCACCAAATCTTTAGAAGCCGTGAATTTAACAGACCCGAATCTCAAAGAATTTCAAAGCAATTTTGCCAGAATATTTGAGAATCTGAGTCAAGCGATCGCTAAAGCATCTCAAGCTTTGAGTGTAGCTAAAAATGCGGAAGCATCAGCAGCAGGTAGGGAACAACTCCAAAAGGCGAGAACGGAAATTGATACATCTTTGACATCAGCCGAAAGTGCTGGACAAAAATCAGATGCGTTAGTACAAGACCTAAATAAATACTGTGGTCTGTCTGAGTAAATATCTTTACTTCTGTAGTGGCGAGTTTATACCACAAACTAACTGCCAAAACCCGCCCCTACCCAGTTTTTACTCAGCACTTTGCTATATGGGCAAATTATTCGGGTCGATACCTTGCGATCGCAAATAAGCCATAAGCCGTTCTTTTTCCTGGCGTTCTTGTTCGGCGCGTTGGCGTTCTTGTTCCACTCGTTCCACAGCCCAAGGTAATAAGTTACCCTCCTGATCCCACCAGCGTAACCAATAACCTGTTCGGGCTTCTTTTATACCTTGCCAAGTACCCAAAAATAAGTTCATCGCCGCAATCCAATGAAAACCATTTTCATCCGGTTGCTTTAATTCATAGCGGCCATTTTCCAGGTGATAAAATTCCAATAAACCGCCATTGGGATCAAAAATCACATACACAGGAACCTGTAAAATTTGCTCGTAAAAAAACCATTTTCCAGGGGGATAGGTTCGCTTGACAGAATATTCTTCCCCCTCGGTATCAGATAGAAATTCCATCACCACGGCGGGAACATCACCTTGTAAATTCGGTGTGTAGCTTTTGCGTTCGCTTAAAATTTCATTAACACTCGGAACATAAAGCCAATCTGGGGCTTTCAGAATCAATTGTTCGTTAACAGTTGCACACAGACCAAAATTGGAAGCAATCAACATCTGCGGTTGGATGAAACCGCTAATTTCTAAACTTTCACGCAAAGCACCAGCCAAGATTGGCTGACCTGTATTTTCCACTGGTTCATCCTCTAGTTGAAAATCATCCGGCAACGCTTCCCAAGAGATTACCAGATTATGTAGCTCTTTGGTTTTACCGAGTTGTGTCGCCATAAAGACTGCCTTTTATGGATTTATATTGATTGTATCGTTGCCTGTACTGCCAAATTGCTATTGCTAACAACATAGCGCTGATTTTCTAGCTGTACTAATTAGGGTTGGCTGTTCGCGTAGCGTGCCGTTAGGCATAAAAAGGGAACAGGGAACAGGGAAACAGTATCAGCTATCTGTCAT
>NZ_JAYGHH010000022.1:46345-51478 GCF_034931045.1 Nodularia sp. UHCC 0506 | reverse complement strand
GACGAAGCCTTGCACCTACTTTCGGGTTAATCAGCCTCAAACCTTCGATTTATCTGGGTTTTATATTTATTCAGCAATTCCTAATTATTTATCTCCTGAAAATTCAAAACTATTCCTGTCTGAAACCACTTTTTTATCTATCTAAAGAATGGTGTATATGGCAGGGAAATTCTTGTCAGAAGCAAGATGAAATTTAATTAAACCTGCTGTGCAATGAAGTTAGTTTGTTTAGTTTTAATTGATAGGAGTTCAATAATATGACAATATTATCCAATGATGAACTGAAAATTTTAATCGATAATTCTCAAAGCCCTTGTGTTTCTTTATATATGCCTATGCAAAAAGCAGGGCCAGAAATCCGACAAAACCCAATTCGGTTGAAAAATTTAATCCGTGAAGCTGAAGAACGTTTGGATACAATGGGTATTCGCCATACTAAGGCGGTCGATTTTCTCCAACCAGCGAAAGAACTTGATACGACAGATTTCTGGCAGAACCAAGATAGCGGATTAGCAATTTTTATTTCTCCCCAGATATTTCGCTACTACCGTTTACCAATGGATTTTCAAGAATTGGTAGTTGTTAGCGTTAGCGAAGCTGGCCGAAAATCCCGCTTTCATCTTAAGCCATTGCTGCATTTAATTAATAGTGATGGCAAGTTTTATCTCTTAGCTCTTAGCCAAAAGGATATCAAGTTTTTTGAGGGAACAGGCTACAGCCTCAAGGAAGTAGAAGTAGCAAATATGCCTCGAAGTATGGATGCAGCTCTCTTAGAGGATGATATCCAAAAAGGGGTACAGCATCGGATTGGTACACCTAGAGGGGGAACTGCTAATTCGTTTCAACAGCCGGGTGATGTTCATGGTCAGGGAAGTCCTGACAGAGATAAACGTCAAGCAGATATTTTACAATTTTGTCACATTATTGATAGGGCAATACACGAAAAAATCCGGGGTGACAGTGCGCCTTTAGTGTTAGCAGGGGTTGAGTATCTATTACCAATTTATCAAGAGGCAAATACCTATCCTTATTTTGTCGAAGCAGGTATTACTGGTAATCCCGAAGTCATGAAACCGGAAGAATTGCATAAACAGGCTTGGCCTATTGTCAAACCTTTGTTTCATGAAAATCAGCAATCAGCAATGGCGCTTTATCAACAACTAGCTGGTACTGGAACTACTTCTAGTGATATTAAAGAAATTGTTTCAGCTACTTATTGCCAAAGAGTTGATTCTATGTTTGTGCCAATGGATAGGCAAATTTGGGGTAAATTTGATCCAGACACAATGACTGTCGATGTACACTCAGAACCAGAGCCAGATGATGAAGATATGTTAGATTTGGCTGCGATTCAAACATTTCTCAACGGTGGTAAAGTTTATACTGTTGATTCAGAACAAATGCCAAATGATACACCAGTAGCAGCGATTTTCCGCTATTGATAATTTTGGTGGTGTTGTATCAGGTGAAATTAACTATATACAAATACAACACCCACATATTGAAATTATACATCACATTTTATCTGAGTAGACACGATGCTGGCATTAATGTCTATAACTGGTTTAAGTCTATATCTATTTGCTTTCTGGCTGCGGCTAAAATGAGGCGTTGTTCAGCACGAGCGATCGCTTTATAAGTCCTTTCTACTGCTTCGGGTTCAACGGAAATAGAAGTAATTCCCCATTCTACCAATTGATCAATGATTTCTGGATAAATGGCTGGTGCTTGACCGCAGATTGAACAAGGTATCCCCGCAGTTTTCGCCATTTGAATTAGTTGCGCGATCGCACCCATGACTGCTGGATGACGTTCATTCAATACGCTGGTAATTTCTCCTTGTTCTCGATCTACGCCTAACAGTAGTTGTGTGAGGTCATTAGTACCAATAGAAATCCCAGATACACCTGCTTTGACATATTCTGGCAGTAAAAACAGCACGCTTGGGACTTCTGCCATTATCCATAGTTGAAACTGCGGTACTTGAGTTAAACCAGCTTGCTCAACTTTAGCCCGACAAAAAGAGAACTCTGGCACACTGCGAACAAAAGGCAACAATAAATTAATATTGCTGTATCCAGCCTTCTGCACATTTGCCAAAGCTGTTAATTCCAACTCAAAAACGGCGGGATTGCATACATAACTGAATGTACCACGATAGCCTAGAGATGAACGGCGCACAGAATTTTGATGCTCAAAAGATGATGGTAACTCATGCGATGTTCGCCAATCCAAAGCACGATAAAAAACTGGCCGGGGTGCAAAAGCACGAGCAAATAAGATAATCTGCTCAGTCCATTTTTCTAACAATTCTGCTTGACGACCACTGACCAGCCAACTCTGGGGATGTTGACCTTCAAGTATGTTGAGTAACATTAATTCTGAACGGATCAATCCCACTCCGTCTACAGGTAAATTTTGCCCTTCTTCTATCAACTTGGGCTGACTCAGGTTAACCAGCAACTGGGTAGAAATCATCGGTAAATGAGGATTAACAAGAGGATGAGGATATGGGGGAACAGTTTTTTCTGAAGACTTTAGTTCTTGACTGTCTAACTGTAATGCTTTTTCTCCTCTGCTCCGATAAACCTCTCCTCTATCGCCATCCACAAGCAACCTCTCACCGTTTGTAATTGAGACTGTAGCACCTGCGGCACTGACTACGGCTGGGATACCCAATTCTCTAGCCAGAATTGCTGCATGACTAGTTAATCCTCCCGTTTCTGTGATAATACCAGCAACTTCTTGTAAAAGAGGCAACCAATCAGGTGCGAGAGCTGCTACTACTAAAATTACTCCTTTGTGTATTTGTTCTGGTTTTTTGTGGACATCAGTAATTACAGTAGCTCTTGCTGTTACACGTCCCCCAGATGCTCCTAGACCTTTGATAATAGCTGGTGTCGCGTAGCCATACTGTAAATTAGGAGTTGCAGAATGAGGCGAACTAACTTGAGTTAAGTGGACAGTGGGATCTGGGGTGTTATCGGAGAGCGTCCATTTAATGGTAAAATTGTCGCCTATTTCACTCACAAGTTGATTCCCTAGAGTGATTACTTGTTGCAGATATTCTTCTGATAAAGCGTATTGCTTTTGTTGGGCTTCTTCAAGTATATAGGTCACTATATCAGTATTATCTACTGTTGCGACTAAATTGTGAGAATTCACAGTTGCGCCATGAGCAAAACCATAAGCCAACATTTTATTACCTAGATGTTGCTCTAGTATGATCCCTGTTTCTTGTTGAATGTAATAGACATCAGGTTGGACATCACCTTGGGAAAGCGCTATTCCTAATCCCTTAGTGGCTTCTATTGTCCATCCAGAAGAATGAGCATAGAGAAGACCACTAGCGATCGCATTTTCCGCCGGTTGTACCAACACCGCTAAATTTATTTGTTGCAGGTTAACTCCTACCCGTCGCCAATATAGTAGACTCCTAGCCCGAAATAACTGACTCCAGGTGCGTTTCAATGCTGAGGCGATCGCTTCCTCATCGCAGCGACAAAAAATTGCATCTAACAACCCAGAAGTATTTCCTCCCTCTGGCGTTATAGCCGATAAAGCCAAACTAGGACGCAAAATTAGATAACTACTTTGCCATTCTTTAGCTGCGGCGAAAATTTTATTTACCCATTGCGGTGCTACTATCCCTGTGATGATTTCCTGACGTAACCGCCCAGCTACCTGCTGAAGTTGTCGCCAATTAGCCACATCTAAATGCAAAGAAGAATAGGGTAAATCTGCTACTAAAGCGGATGTACTATTGAGAGTTGTGAGAAATTGTTTTAATACTTCTGCTGAAACCACAAAACCAGGTACTACTGGATAACCACGCTGCATAATTTTACTCAAGTAGAATGCCTTGTCACCTACCTGAGAGCGGTCTTGCAGTTTAATTTGGTCGAGCCAATAGAGTTTATCCACTCAATTTATTATTAGTTATTAGTCATTGGTCATTGGGAAGTGACCGTCTTTTCTCCCCTGTCTCTATTCACGATACTATTTCCCCTGACTTCACATAAAGAATTTGTGAGGAATTTAGCCACTGGGCATCAAAAGAACTGAGGTGAGTAGTAGTAATGAGGGTTTGAAAACGGTCTTGAATGGCATCAAGTAATTGATTTTGGCGGAATGGATCTAATTCAGCTAGAACATCATCTAATAAAAGTAGTGGGGATGCTTGGACAACTTGTTCAATTAGTTCTAATTCGGCTAATTTTAGGGCTAATACTAAAGTTCGTTGTTGACCTTGAGAACCATATTGACGAGCAGGTGTTTGATTAATGATTAATTCTACTTCGTCACGATGAGGGCCAACAAGAGTAGTTCCTCGATAGAGTTCAGCCGCAGATCGTTGTTGAATTTTAGCTAAAAAAGCTTTTTGGATATCTTCGGGATGGGTTTCCGCCAAAGGAACACTAGGAACATAATTAATTTGCAGAACCTCAGTACTACCACTAATACTAGCGTGCCAAGTAGCCGCAATAGCAGCCAATCTCTGAATAGCGCGATCGCGTCTTCTAATCACCTTTGTACCAGTGGTAACTAATTGAGCATCCCAGATAGCCAGTGTTGAGTCCTCAGTAGAAATGCGATTGATCCCATCTGCTGAGTCTAGGGCTTTTTTCAAAACAGCGTTGCGTTGGCGTAAGACTTGGTTGTATTGCTGCAAAATGTGAGCATAAACCGGTTCAAGTTGAATTAACAGGGTATCTAGCCAATTACGCCGGACATCAGGGCCACCACGTACCAAGTCTAAATCCAAACTAGAAAACTGTACAGCATTGAGTACACCTAAAAAATCCATTTGTCGGCGCACGGATTCGCCATTAATGGCCACGCTGCGGCGACCATTGCGGCGGAGAGTTAAAGACAAATCACTGATCCCATTTTCTCGCTCCAGAAGGGCATTAATTTGAGCGATATCCTGTCCTTCTTGAATAAAATCCGCAACGCGCCCCATCCGATGCGATCGCAATGTTGCCAGCAACTCTACCGCCTCCAACAAATTAGATTTTCCCTGAGCATTATTACCCACCAGAATTGTTTTAGCCGCAGTAAATTCAACCTTCTGGTCTTGGTAATTACGGAATTGTCTCAGGTGTAGATTTTTTAAGTACATAGGGCTGGCTG
>NZ_JAYGHH010000022.1:41011-46165 GCF_034931045.1 Nodularia sp. UHCC 0506 | reverse complement strand
AGATTTCTTCAGCCAGCCCTACATAAATCATGGTCATTAGTCATTAGTCATTAGGAAATTACCGTCTTCTGCCCCCTGCTCCCCTGCTCCCCTGCTTCTTCTCTTCTCCCCCCTGCACCCTGCCCCCTGCCCCCCTGCCTCTTCTCTTCTGCCCCCTGCCCCCTGCCTCTTCCCACTCCTCACACACTCTTTTTGCCTATTAAGCGGAAAAAAAGCTTCTCCATTTCAATCCAGACAAACATCAAAGTACTGAAACCAAAACAAATAGCTAACTCGCTTAGAGGTAATTCATGAGTTCCAAAGAAAGCACGTATGGGTGGGACGTAAATTAGGATCATCTGCAAAATCGTTGTCACCACTACAGCCCCCAAGACAAACATATTAGAGAAGGGATTCATCTCTATAGTGAGTTTGTTATTAGAACGAATGGCGATCGCATGACCCATCTGTGCTAAACATAACGATGTGAACACCATTGTCTTCCACCGTTCGGGGTCAAGTCCTGGAACCAATATCTGGCAATGGTTATATGCCCACAGCATCAAAATAATCGTGATAATGGCGAAAACAATCCCTATGCGAACGATGTAGGAACCTAACCCCCTAGCAAAAATACTTTCGCGGGGACTAAAAGGGGGACGCTTCATAACATCTGCTTCTGGGGGTTCCACAGCTAAAGCCAAAGCTGGTAAACCGTCTGTTACCAAATTCATCCAGAGAATTTGTAATGGTGTCAGGGGAACCCCTCCCAGTCCGAGAAGTGGTGCTGAAGCAATGGTGAGAACTTCGCCCACGTTACTACCAAGAATGTATTTAATAAAGCGGCGAATATTAGTATAAACAACTCTACCTTCTTTCGTTGCTGCAACGATAGTGGCAAAGTTGTCATCAAGCAAAACCATATCACTGGCTTCTTTACTCACATCCGTGCCAGTAATACCCATCGCAATGCCAATATCAGCTTGTTTCAAGGCTGGGGCATCATTAACACCATCGCCGGTCATGGCGACAAATCTCCCCCGACGTTGCAACGCTTGGACAATTCGCAGTTTGTGTTCTGGAGAAACTCTGGCGTAGATACTTACTAAGTCAACTTGTTGTTCTAATTCCTGGTCAGTTATATGTTGCAATTCTTGACCTGTGAGGACTCTATCACCTTCTTGAGCAATTCCCAAATCAATGGCGATCGCTTGTGCAGTTAGCTGGTGGTCGCCTGTAATCATGATCGGGCGAATTCCGGCATTTCGAGACTCTTGTACTGCTACCCTCACCTCTGGACGTGGGGCATCTAGCATCCCGACTAAGCCCAACCAAACCAAGTTTACCTCAGATGTATCATCCGAACCTTCAGGGGGGATTTCTAGCAGGGGTTTGTAAGCAAAACCTAGTACCCGCAATCCTTTACTTGCCATCTGGTTATTTTCTGCCAAAACTTGCTGGCGTTGTTCGTCGCTTAATGGGGCAGAATTATTACCCTGATGAATCTGAGTACAACGTGCCAAAGTCAATTCTGGAGAACCTTTGGTAAACATTAAATAAGGTTCAGATTCAATCAAACTAGCAATTACCGGGTCTACAGCCGTTACAGATGCTTCACCTGTGCTTACTTCCTCCACTTGACAAATGACGCTCATCCGCTTGCGTTCTGAATCAAAGGGAAACTCGCCAATGCGGGGTAATTTACTATGCCATTGGTCTTTTTCGATGCCGGCTTTTCCCGCCACTGTCACCAAAGCGCCTTCGGTGGGGTCGCCTAAAATTGCCCATTCGCCTTTTTCTTTTTGCAGCACCGCATCATTACAAACGGCAGATGCAACCAGCATTGCAGAGATTTCGGGATAATCTTCGACAGAAATGGCTTGACTATCTAAGAGAAAATCCCCTGTAGGTTCATAACCTTCTCCTGTTACCCGAAAAACATGATTATTAGCATAAATTGACTGCACCACCATTTTATTTTGGGTCAAGGTGCCAGTTTTATCAGAACATATCGTAGTGACAGAACCCAAAGTTTCTACGGCTGGTAGTTTGCGAATCAAGGCATTGTGGCGTACCATGCGCTGAGTTCCCAATGCCAGAGTCACGGTAATTACCGCAGGTAAACCCTCTGGAACCACAGCCACGGCCATACTCAAAGAAACTTCTAAAAGTTCTCGGATGTTGTCAAAACCTCTGGCTTGAATAGTCCCACCGACGACTACAATGGCTACGAGAACCAAGGAACCTGTAACTAGGACATTACCTAGCTGAGTCATGCGCTGCTGCAAAGGTGTCGGCTCATTTTCCACTGACTGCAACATGGTAGCAATTTTACCAAGTTCCGTTCGCATTCCAGTGTGAGTGACTAGTACCTTGGCACGTCCTTGAACGACTTCTGTACCTTGAAAGACTAAATTCAGGCGATCGCCTAATGATGTGTCTTCCGGTAAGATTAAATTAGCCTGTTTGCTTACAGCCTCAGCTTCACCTGTGAGTGCCGATTCCCGCACTTGTAAATTAGATTGTTCAATCAAGCGTCCATCTGCTGCTATTTGCATCCCCGCTTCCAGCAGCATCACATCTCCTGGTACAAGTTCCTTAGCGGCTATCTCCATCAATTTGCCGTTGCGGATGACTCGCACCAAAGGAGAAGTCATTTTTTTCAACGCTGCTAAAGCTTGTTCGGCACGAGTTTCTTGGACATAGCCAAGTATGCCATTGAGAATTACAATCGCCATAATAGCGACCGTATCTTTAAATGGCACTTCTCCAGCCTGAAATTCTCCAGCTTGCCAAGCTATGAAGTCTAAAAAACCAGAAATGACAGCTACGGCAATCAGCATCAATAACATAATGTTCTTGAACTGATCTAGTAGAATTTCCCAAGAACTGCGACCATCATTTTCTTCTAGTTCGTTTTCACCGTACTTTTGTAGGCGCTGTTGCACGTCTTGAGATGTTAAGCCACTGTCTGCGTTACTATCAAGCAGGTCTAAAGCTTTATCAATTTCCCAACTATGGCAAACAGCGTTACTTTCTCCTGACGGAGACTCTTCATTAACAGGCTGAGAATTAGCAGACATTGTGTGTGTCACAGAAATGGTTATAGAATTCGATCATAATTTAGGGATGACTGAAAAAGCATCAACTAAAGTTAAACTCAGAATTTTTACCAAGCTGTGTAACTTGAAAGTAGATGTGTTCCGTAAAACTTGCTAATTTTTCTGGCTTATTCCTATGTATTTATCTGCTAAAAAAGTAGAAATTAACACATTCTGCTTGCTTATAGTAACTCTAAAAACCACCATTTGGGTCATCAAGGATATGCCAAAATTAATTCTGGGCGTGCTAAACCGTTGAATAAATATGCTTAATATGAGTTTTGCACTTCCTAGTCTAATTGCTAGTCAAATGTTTGGTCAAAGAACGATTCGACCGTTAACAGCAGCCACTCTTTGTGGCATTGCTTTCATCAAAGATACACTGCTCGCGATTGATAGTATTAAAGGGCATTTACTGGAAATTGATCCCACCTCTGATAACAGCAAAATCCTAAACCCCTATCAAGTCAGGGAATTTAGCGATGTTGCAGGTCTAGCAGTGTGGTTAGATTCTATCTGGGTGACACGTGAAAACAGTGTTTATCTGTCCAAACTCTCGTCTTTAGGTTTAGAGCATTTTGTCACCTTACCTTATCCTGCTAATGGCGTTGCTGTGTGGGAATCAACAGTTTATGTGAGTTGCCAAAAGCTGGGCAGTATTTTGGTTTTTGATGCTAATTCGCGCAAAGAAATTACCAGATTTTATGCACCTGGAGTCGGGGTGGAAAATTTGGCAGTTAGCGTTGATACCCTTTGGGTTTGCGATCGCACAGAGCAAACCGTCTATTCTATGGACAGAGGCACTGGAGAACTTCAATTTAGCGTGTTAACGCCCTTTGAATATCCCACAGGTATAGCTATACATACCAACGAAGAGACAGGTAAAGAAACCTTATTTGTAGCCTATGCCTCAGAAGAGCCTTATATCAGGGATAACCCCAATGCTGATCCGTGTCATGAACTCACATTCCGCGATCGCACATTTATTCACCCTTTACATTATCATCACGAAGCAGATAAACAATATGCCCTATCTAACGGCTATCTCATTGAAATGTCCTATGCTGAGGAAATTGCACCTTTAGACGAGGTGTATTTACCGGATGTAGAATGGCGCATTGCCCTACCCTCAGAAACCGAACGCCAAAAGTTGAAACACGTTGAACCCATTGGTATCCCTTTTACAGAAGAAATTATAGATGGACAACGTGTGGCAGTCTTTAAATTTGATGCCTTGACACCAGGCGAAAGGCACATATTTGGCTGGAAAGCACTGTTAGAAGTTCGCGGAATTAAGTACCGGATCACCCCAAAAGATGTCGAAAACGCTCCCGAACTATCACCAGAATTTCAAAGTCGCTACCTAGTAGATGACGACGATTTAGCAATGGATACTGACATTGTTCGCCGTGCTGCCAATGCAGCCATTGGTTCAGAAACCAACCTGCTACGGAAAATGTACAATATCCGGAACTACGTTTACGATGAATTATCCTATGGCATTAAACCCCACATTGACACCCCTGATTTAGTCTTAGAACGGGGTATTGGTTCCTGTGGCGAGTATGTAGGCGTTTTACTAGCTCTATGCCGTTTAAATGGCATTCCCTGCCGCACAGTTGGTAGATATAAATGTCCTCCTCATAGTGAACATCAGGGCGTACCGTTGCAACCAGACTTTAACCATGTTTGGTTAGAATTTTACATCCCCGGTTTTGGTTGGTTGCCAATGGAATCTAATCCTGATGATGTAGGTAACTACGGCCCCTACCCCACACGCTTTTTTATGGGTTTATCCTGGTATCACATTGAAATTGGCAAAGGCATAACCTTTGAAACCTTAAGTAGTCAAGGTAAAAGGCTGACGAAAGAAGACATTCCTCTCGGCGATTTGGCAATTAATCACATTCGTTTTACAATTCTTAAAGAATTACCGCCGTTTGGTCATTAGTTCTTGGTCATTGGTGATCGGAAAATTGGGTAGATACTGCAATGAGTTGTAGGGGCGGATTTAGAGATATGATTCATGATTAACCATCATATTAGTAAACCCGCCTCTACTTGGGGCTTGCTG
>NZ_JAYGHH010000022.1:37102-40853 GCF_034931045.1 Nodularia sp. UHCC 0506 | reverse complement strand
AGATTTCTTCAGCCAGCCCTACTTGTTGAAATTTGCCCATAGCCTCTAATATTTCCTATCAGTTTTTAAGTTTGGTAATGGGTGTGAATAAGATATTTTGTCGGCAAATTCACAGATAGTATTAAAAGGACAAAAGCGGCAGTGTTTCCCTGGATTCGGCGGAAATATTTTACTAAAATTACTCTTTTTTTCGTGATATTTTTGTAAATCGTATTGATGCTTGTTGGCAATATTTGCTAAATCTAACTTTAAAGATTCTAATTCCCGATTGTTCAGGCTAATTAAATCTGATTTTTTGGACATCTCCAAATTATAAAAAGATGCTACCGCTTCTAATTCAGGGTAAAGATAACGCGCCGCGAGTAAATAAACTAATGCTTGTCTTTGGTCAAATGCAGATTTACCAGTTTTAAAATCTAAAATATGCAAAGTGCGATCAGATTCCCGAAAAACACAATCCATTGCTGCATATAACCGAAAATGAAAATCTTCCTGTTCCACAAAAATTGGTTTAGGAAAACCTTCATCTCCCCTTGTTAATTGGACAATGTGTTTATCTAACAGTAATGGGGCATCATGATATTTTTGCAAAATTTGCCGGACGCGCTGTTGGACTTGTTCAGTGGAGTTGCTTAATTTTAATAACTGGGCAACTTGATCTACACCGTCTGATTGGTGTAACAGATGTCTATTATGATGGAATTCATAAACGCCTTTTTGGGCGAGAATACCAATCCTCTGGGGTGCAGTGGCCTTACCTAACAGCGCTTTAACTTGCGGTTCATGTTGACGCGCTTTAATAAACCCCCTTCTCATCTGGCAATGCCAACGTTCTTGTCCTGTTGCTGGGGCAACTAAAGACCAAAGGTGATAACTAGCAAAAGGTCGATTAGGAAATGACATTGCTCAATATCAGTGAGAAAAAATACGTTGGGGAATACTTGCGGCTACGCACGCTTTAGGGGAAGCTTCCTATAGTATTGAAGATATCCGGGAGAAAGGGGCAACAATGAGCGCTAGTAGCAATTCCAGCAAAATAAAATTTGGTACTGACGGTTGGAGAGGAATTATAGCCGATGATTTTACTTTTCCCAATGTGCGGAAAGTCACAAGGGCGATCGCAAGTTACCTCGAAACAGCCTATTCCAAAGATAGACCAGTTCTTATTGCCTACGATACTAGGTTTTTGGCTGACCAGTTCGCTCAAACAGCAGCTGAAGTCTTGGCAGACTTGGGTTGGACTGTAAAAATTACTGATCGGGATTGCCCTACACCAGTAATTGCATACAACGCCCGGCTGTTAAAATCGGCTGGGGCTTTGATGTTTACTGCCAGCCATAATCCAGCACCTTACTGTGGAATTAAATATATCCCTGATTACGCTGGGCCTGCCACTCCAGAGATTACTGACACCATTGTGGCGAATATTGAAGGTGCATCAGATGCGCTGCCTGGAAGTGTTCCGGCTGGGGCAATTTCTCTGTTTAACCCCAAACCAGAGTATCTCAAGTTTATCTACACCTTACTGGATGTAGAACGCATCAAGAGTGCGAATTTAAAGGTGAAGTACGATGCCCTTTATTCGACTTCTCGCGGTTATTTAGATGAAGTTTTGCAACATTGCGGCTGTCAGTTAGAAAGCTTTAATACTACTCGCGATGTGCTATTTGGCGGCGGAATGCCCGAACCCAAGGGTGAACAACTAATTGGGTTAGTGGAGGCAGTCAGAGCCGATAAAGCCGATTTAGGACTGGCTACAGATGGTGATGCTGATCGCTTTGGTATCGTTGATGAATTAGGAAATTTTCTTACGCCCAATACTGTGCTGTTATTACTAGCACGCCATTTAATTAAAAACAAAGGTCAAAGCGGCGCGATAGTCCGTACTGTGGCGACAACTCACCTGTTAGATAATTTCGCAGCTAAACACGGGTTGCAAATTTATGAAACGGCAGTTGGTTTTAAATTCATCGGTGAAAAAATGCGGGAAACTACCGTATTAATTGGGGGTGAAGAATCAGGCGGTTTAAGTGTCATTGGCCATATTCCTGAAAAAGATGGAATTTTAGCTGATATGCTCGTGGCAGAAGCGATCGCCTATGAAGGTAAACCCTTGAGTCAATTAGTGAAGGAAGCGATCGCGGAAGCTGATGGTCCGCTTTATAATGACCGTCTGGACTTACATTTGACAGAGGCACACAAAACTGCTGTCATCGATTCTTTTACTAAAAATCCCCCTTCAGAGGTAGCCGGGATTAAAGTTAAAGAAGTCGGACGCAAAGACGGAATTAAGCTGTATTTAGAAGAGGGTAGCTGGATTTTGTTACGTCCTTCTGGTACAGAACCTTTAGTACGCGTTTACATGGAAACCAATTCTGCTGAAAAACTCGCTAAAGTTGCTCAAGAAATGCAAAGTGCGATCGCTAAACTAGAAGCAGTAGCAGTTTAAGAAAACCTCATCCCCAACCCCTCTTCTGCAACGGAGAGGGGAGTATGCATGATTATTATGAAAACTTTGATTCCTATTTTTATATCTCTAGTTGTGGCTATTTGGGTAGTAGCGATCGCTATTATCTCAGTTCAAAATGCCACACCTGTATCTTTAAGATTTTTAACATTTCAAACGATTCAAATACCAGTGGGTTTAGTGCTGGCTTTTAGCGCTGGCGTGGGTTTAATTGGTATGGCTTTACTCCAACCTCTTTGGGGTCTTGTTGGTTCAGGTTCGGGTAAGTCTCGATTAGATGATGATGCTGAATTTTTTGTTGATGATGAAGATTTTTAGCCCAATTTGAGTATTCGCTGATTGAGTTTGACTTGCTGGATTTTCGGTGAGATTGAAGATTTACCAACTAAGCGATCGCAATTATATCAAAGGGGAATAAAGCTGCTGAGTCATGTGGCTAATCGTAAGTTTAATCAAGAGCAATATGCTTTATTTGAAGAAAGTGAAATTCAAACATATATTGCTGAATATCTCAAAGATATTTCAACTAATGAGAGTCTAGAAGTTGTAAAAGCTATAGAGGCGCAACACGGCTTATTAATTAAACGAGCGCAGGGTTTTGACTCAGCAGAAGCAGATTATCTCTACGCAAATAAGCTGATTCTCGATTGCAAAAAAGCAGCAATTGGCGAAACTTCCCCTGATTATTGGCAAGAAATCGAGACGCGGATGTTAAAGCCAAACCTTAGTAGAGGTTCAGATCCCCGACTTCTTGAAGAAGTCGGGGATCTTTGGGTTTGTGATCTATTTAGGATTTCTATGTGTATTTGTTATTGCAGATGTGAAGCTATCAGCGCCAGCTAATTATCTGTCAAAATTCTTCATATTCATTCATTATTCTGACATACTGAGTTTTATGTGTCATCATTAATAAATAATAATTTGCCTATAAATAACCTAGTATAACAACTAGAGGCAGGGATTGACACTAATGGCAGCATCATTACCTCAAGACGAAACTGCAAGAATTGAAGCACTTTTACAGTATAAAATCCTTGATACTAAACCTGAAGAGACTTTTGATCAGATCACTCGTTTAGCTTCGTATATTTGCGGCACACCCATTGCATTAATTAGTCTAATTGATACTAATCGTCAATGGTTTAAATCTAAAGTTGGTCTAGAAACATTAGAAACTTCCCGTGATTTGGCATTTTGCGCTCATGCTATTTTGCAAAAAGATATTTTTATGGTTTCTGATGCCACAACTGATGAACGATTTACTAATAATCCACTAGTTACATC
>NZ_JAYGHH010000022.1:26147-37071 GCF_034931045.1 Nodularia sp. UHCC 0506 | reverse complement strand
CCCAATATCCGATTTTATGCGGGTATACCTTTAACTAATGTTGAAGGATACAATTTAGGCACGCTTTGTGTAATTGACCAAGTACCGCGAACTTTGACTGCGGAACAAGTCGAAGCTTTACATATTTTAGGTGATCAAGTTATTAAGCACCTGGAACTGCGACGCAATTTAGCCAGTTTGGTACTCGTAAATCAAAATCGTCAGCAATCAAAGAAAGCACGTTGGCAATTTTCCCAAAAGATTGCGGCAGGATTAGGGTTAGCATCAGTAATTATCCTCCTCATTAGTTTAGTTTTTTATCAAAATACAAAAAAATATCTGGAAATCAGTAATCAACAACAAAAAACTTTAGAAAAAATTGATAGTCAAGAGCAATTACTTTTTCTGATGAAAGATGCTGAAACTAGACAGCGTGATTATATTCTCATTGCTGATCAGTCTTATTTAAAATCTTATGAATTAGCCGTTGCCAAAATTAATCAACAAATTCAAGGATTAAAAATAATCACAGCAAATCAACTGAATAAACAACAACAGATTAATACCTTAGAAAATTTGATAGAAACCAGGTTGGTAGAAATTAAACAAACTATCAACTTGCGGCAAAACCAAGGATTTGAAACTAGTTTGTCGGTAATCAAAACTAATCAGGATAACAATCTCATGGATGATATCCACGAGATGATCAATAAAATCAACCAAGAAGAACAAGAACGACTTCAGCAACAATCTTTAGCCGTAAAAACCAGCAGATTTAACATTATTATGACAGTGGCGATCGCCATTTGTTTGGGTTTTATAATTTTGGCTTTTGCCTATCATCTAATTTATCGAGAAGTTACCGAGCGAAAACTTACAGAAGAAGCCTTAAAAACAGAACGCAACTTTATTTCAGCCGTCCTAGATACAGCCAGTGCTTTAGTAGTAGTTCTGGATTTACAAGGACGAATTGTTCGCTTTAATCAAGCTGGTGAACAAATTACTGGTTATTCATTTAGTGAGGTGCAAAATAGATATATTTGGAACTTGTTTTTAGTTCCTCCAGAAATAGAAGCAGTAAAAGCTATCTTTAAGCAAGCAGCTTTAGGTCACAAAATCCAAGATTACGAGACTTACTGGTTAACAAAAGATGGTCATCGGCGGTTGATTGCTTGGACTCACGCTAATTTGTACGACGAAAAAGGTAAGATTGAATATATTATTGCTACTGGTATTGATATTACCGAACGTCAACAAGCTGAGGCAGAAGTACAACAGCAAAACTTGCGGGAGCAATTATTAGCTAATGTTACTTTAAAAATTAGAGAGTCTTTACAAATCGATGAAATTCTGCAAACCAGCGTTACAGAAGTGCAGAAACTATTGCAAGCAGATCGGGTACTCATCTTGCAGTTCCAATCTGATAGTTCTGCAACAATTTTGAAAGAAGCGATAATTCCTGACTTACCTATAGTTATGGGTCAAAATATTGCTGACCCTTGTTTTACAGATGATTATCTCCAGAAATACTACCAAGGTAAAATCAGTATTATCAATAATATAGCAGAATCTGATATTCAGCCTTGCCATAAACAATTACTAGAAAAATTTCAGATTAAAGCTAATCTTGTAGTTCCCATTTTTATGCAAAATAAATTATGGGGATTGCTGATTACAAATCAATGTCATCAACCCCGACAATGGAAAGATTGGGAAATTCAACTGTTGCGATCGCTTGCTGATCAAGTAGGTATTGCTTTAGCTCAAGCCAATTTATTAGAAGTAGAAATACTCCAACGACAAGAACTAGAAATTTCCCGACAACAAGCCGAATTAGCTTCTCAGGCAAAAAGTGCTTTTTTAGCAAATATGAGTCATGAAATTCGCACTCCCATGAATTCCATTTTGGGGATGACTGACTTATTATTAGAAACTAATTTAAATAGAAAACAGCGCGATTTTGCCGACATAATTCGCATTAGTGGTGATGCACTTTTATCCTTAATTAATGAAATTTTGGATCTGTCAAAATTAGAAGCTGGCGAAATGGTTCTGGAAAATTTAGATTTTGAATTATCTAATTGTGTAGAAGAAGTTCTAGAATTATTAGCACCCCAAGCTCATGAAAAAGGATTAGAAATTGCCGGATTAATTAATGTTAACATTCCGACTCATCTCCAAGGTGATGCTAGTCGCCTGCGGCAAATTTTAATGAATCTGGTTGGTAACGCCATCAAGTTCACCGCCACGGGAGAAATTATCGTTCGAACCGAATTGCGATCCCAAAATTTCAACACAATCACCATCAATTTTTCTGTCACAGATACAGGAATTGGAATTTCCTCTGAAGATCAAAATAAACTTTTCCAGCCATTCACCCAAATAGATGCTTCCATTACCCGCAAGTATGGTGGTACAGGTTTGGGATTAACTATTTGTCAGAAATTGGTAGACTTAATGGGAGGTGAAATTGGGGTTAACAGTGAAGAAGGAAAAGGATCTCAATTTTGGTTTGAACTAACTTTTACTAAGCAGTTTCGGCCTGTATCCTCTGTCCAGAATCAAGGCATTCTTCAGCATCGACGCTTGTTAGTTGTGGATGATAATGCTACCAACCGTAAAATTATTTATGATCAAGCTACCTATTGGGGAATGAAAGTAGATGAGGTGGCTAGTGCGGCTGAAGCATTGAATGTTTTACAAACTTCTCTGACAAAAGGAATTTTGTATGATGTGGCTTTAATTGATATGCAAATGCCACAAGTAGATGGTTTGACTTTGGGAACACAAATTAAAACAAATTCTGCACTTGCGGATATTCCCATCATGATCATGACTTCTACTAATCAAAGAGATGAAGTACAAAAAGCGCTAAATATAGGATTTTCTAGTTATTTAGTTAAACCTGTCAAAGCATCTCGGCTACTCGATGCAATTCTCAACGTCTTGGCAAGTCAACCAAAATCTGTAAACATCCAGATACCAACTATTCATCAACCTAAGTTGACTAATTCTAAGTTGCGAGTTTTGATAGCAGAAGATAATTTAGTAAATCAAAAAGTGGCTCTACAACTATTGCAAAATTTAGGTTATGAAGCTGATGTAGCAGGTCATGGTCAGGAGGTTTTACAGTTATTAGAAAAAATTCCCTATGATTTGATTTTTATGGATTGTCAAATGCCAGTTTTAGATGGTTTAGAAACTACAAAAGAAATTCGTCGTCGCATGAAGCGGCAACCTGTGATCGTTGCTATGACAGCTCATGCCATGAAAGAAGACAAACAAAACTGTTTAGAAGCAGGTATGAATGATTATTTGAGTAAACCAGTAAAAAAAGAAAAATTAGCATCTATC
Organism: Nodularia sp. UHCC 0506; assembly: GCF_034931045.1. Taxonomy (NCBI): domain Bacteria; kingdom Bacillati; phylum Cyanobacteriota; class Cyanophyceae; order Nostocales; family Nodulariaceae; genus Nodularia; species Nodularia sp. UHCC 0506. Next base: position 33,738 of record NZ_JAYGHH010000022.1, on the reverse strand, counting down.
CTTAATTATTGGAGCCAAGTAATATTAACTAAAAATCTCAATATTGAACTAGCAATTGATTGGGAACATTTACATCAAATTTCTGAAAATGACCCCAAATTTGAATTAGAATTATTACAAATGTTCGTTGAAGATAGCCAGTTACATTTAGAAGCAAGCAAAGCGGCAATTGCGGCTGAAAATTATCAACAACTGGCACAAGAAGCACATCATATAAAGGGTGCTAGTGCTAATATAGGAGCTATATCTATGGAACAAGCCGCAGAAAAGCTAGAAAAATTGAGTTATTTAAATCAATGTATGGGTGCAAATGAATTAATCATAGAATTAGAAGATTTTATCGCCAAAATTCAATCTTTTTTGTTACTAAAATGACTCTAAAAATGTTATCATATTCGGTAATAATTTTTTTGATATATTTCAATTGACTCATTCACGACAGAATCAATATTTTATTGTAAAAAATAAACAATAACGATGATCGTCTGTTGGTAAATAGCTTAATTTTTCGGCAATGGAAGATATGATTTTTAAACCGCGACCTCTTTCTAAAAAATTGTCTATCAATTCAGGTGTTATTTGTAATTGTTGTTCCAAATCAAATGCTTCTCCCAGGGACCAAATGCGAATTTCTATATGCTCAAGCAACCGAATAACTTCCAACTCAATGGGAGTTTCTACAGGTAAATTTTTGTGAGCGTGTTCTACAGTATTGGCAAAACCTTCAATCAGCAAAGTTTGACATTGCCACCAAATTTTTTGATCAGGAAGAGGAGGTTGATTTATTTGCTCAAACCAGGATAATATTTCGGTTGTGGCGTTTATGTCTGTGTTAACTTTTAAATGAATTTTTCTATTCATTCTTCACCCTGATGATCTTTATATTTATGGCGTGAAAATAAGAACAAATTTTGCTTGCTAGATTAGTTATAACAATTTCTGCTGGAAATTAGGCTTGGTTTGCTTAAATTAGCTAAACAGAAGGTAAAAATCACAGATTCAACAGGAAATATTTATTAATAATGCGTTGCCGAAATTTAGTATCAGTTTAAACTTATGCTTAAAATACTAATTATTGATGATGATCCTATAGTACGAGCAACACTGAAAAGAACACTGCAAAATCAGGGATATGAAACTACTGTTGCTAGTAATGGTCAAGAAGGAATTATACAAGCGAAGACATTACATCCGGCTTTAATTATCTGTGATTGGGTAATGTCAGAAATAGATGGATTAGAAGTGTGTCGTCAAGTGAAGAGAGATCCAGATTTGGCGACAACTTTTTTTATTTTACTGACTGCTAAAGGTGCTGCACCAGGGGAAGAGGGGGAGCGAGTTCAGGGATTAGATGCCGGCGCGGATGAGTTTGTTTCTAAACCAATTGAAATGAATGAATTGAAGGCACGGGTAAGAGCAGGTTTGAGGTTACATCAGCTAAGTCAGGATTTAAAAAATAAACAGTTAGCTTTAGAAGAGTCAAACCGAAATTTAGAAGCAGAATTGGCAGAAGCGGCTGATTATGTGCGATCGCTCTTACCATCACCCCTTGTAGGTGCTGTAACGACAGAGGCTTTATTTGTTCCCTCGGCGCAGTTAGGGGGAGATTGCTTTGACTATTACTGGATTGATCATGATCATTTAGTTATTTATCTCTTAGATGTTTCTGGACATGGAGTGGGTTCAGCTTTACTGTCTATGTCTGTGTTAAATGTCTTGCGATCGCAATCTCTACCCAATACTAATTTCTGTCATCCCAGCGAAGTTTTAAAAGCACTTAATCATACCTTTCAAATGAGCAGTCATGGCAATAAGTATTTTACAATTTGGTATGGAGTTTATCATCGTTCACAACAGCGATTAACTTATGCTAATGCTGGACATCCGCCAGGTGTGCTGCTGAATAAAGATGCTACAGATATCAAACAGCTAAGTTCTTTAGATTTGCCAATTGGTTTTATTCCTAATATCAATTTTGAAATGGTTACTTTAGAAATTCCCGCAAACACCACCTTATACTTATTTAGTGACGGTGCTTATGAAGTTATGCAACCAAATGGACAAATTTGGGATTTCAACGGCTTTTTTGATTTGTTAATAAATTGTAGTCATAAAAATAACTGCAATCTTCAGGAAATATTACGACTGATTAAAAATTCCAACGCCAATGCTACTTTTGATGATGATTTATCTTTAATTAAAATTACCTTTAACTAGATAATTTAATGTATTTGAAATCAAGAAAAGCAATTAATAAATTACCACTTCATACACATTTCCTTTTTTAAATTATTGTGTAGTTAAAACTTGATGATTAAATTCATCTCTAGTAGCAAATATGTGTAAAATTCTATCCATTTTCGTCAATTCAAACATTGTCTTTACCTGATCATTAATAGAGCAAATAAATAGTTTTCCTTCAGCTTGCTTGACAGATTGCATAGCCGCAACTAAAGCACCTAAACCAGAACTATCAATAAAATTGACATCTTTCAAATCAATTAATACAATATCAGCGCCGGTGGATATAAGATTAGTAATTTCCCGACGTAGCTCATTACCCTTAACTGCATTTAAAATACCTGAAGGTTCAAGTATCTTGACTGTAGGATTCATAGAGTCTACCTTCAACTTAATTCATGAGATATATTTTAATCTTTACATATAATTTTCCCAAAAAGCAAGCTTTATCAACATTTTTTAATAGCTGAGATTAGCACATCAAAATTATCTATGAATTAGTTTTTGATTGCCAAATATAGGCATGAATAATTGCCCACATCAAGGATAAATTATAGATAGCCCAAGCACCATTGAATAAATATATTCCAGGATTATTTACAGCCCCCGTAGCAAAATAGTAGAAACTCCATAATATACCTAAAATAGTCAGAATAAAGACAACTAACTGAGGCCAAATTAACCGCAGATCAACTGCTGATTGGCTTTGCTTCGGTTGAATTGAAGATTTAATTGGTTGTCTAAAAAATATATTCCATACAGCTTGCATTAATAAAGGAAATAACGCGCGATTATATTGTTCTGACTGCCATATTACCCTAGCAGGAATCCCCCAACTAGCAGCTAGAAATGTGAGGATATTAATTATAAAAGCTGGGAAAAAGTGTAAAACAAAGTCCAGATTAAATGTTTTTACTGGGATAATTCCTGTGAAAAAATAGATAATTGGACACAAAATAAAGATAAAAGTCGCAAAACCTGAAAAATAGCTATACATGGTATAAAAATATTGCAATTTTTGCCAAAAGCTTAGTCCAGATTTTGTCAGGGGATTTTCTTTCATTAATACTTGTATAGTTCCTTGCGTCCAACGTAATCTTTCTTGGAATATAGAACTCAAATCATTATGCGCTAATCCTTTTGCTAACAGTTCATTGTGATAAACAGATTTCCAACCAGCACTATGTAAACGCACAGATGTATTTATATTTTCTGTAATAATGTTGCTGGAGACACTACTATTTAATTTAAATTTATCTAAACGCTTTCCATCCTGAGCATATTCGTCAGCAAAATATTGTATTCCTACACTAATTAATGCTTCTCTTTTCAATATGGCATTTGTACCTGTGTACAAAGCTGCATTCATACCATCTTTACCCTGTTGCAAAGTCTCATAAAATAAGCTGGCGCGATGCCCAAAGGGGTCGCCAGAGGGAATATTATAAAAATCTTGGGGTGTCTGGACAAAAGCAATTTGGTTTTGTTCGTATTTTCCAGAAAAGAAATTGTAAGTAAAGAAATATGGTAAAACTCGTTTGAGAAATTGGGGGTTGGGGATATGATCAGCATCTAAAGTGAGAATAAAATCCCCTATAGTTTCGCCGGAAAAAATTGCAGAATTAAGACCACCTGTTTCTTGAGGTTGTTCAATATAACGTAAACGAGCCAATTCAACTAGTTCTAGTTCTTTTTGATAAATGGCTGATTCTAATAATTGCTTCTCAGTATCTAGCCGTGCTTGTATAGTATTTTCAGATAAATCAATACTAGTTTGATCAGGAATATTTAACCATAAAATAAATTGTCGCAGACTATTTAAACTTTTTGTAGGATTATCTGCTGCTAAAGAAGAGTCTTGTAACCATTGTTCAGCAGCTTTTAAATCTGGTTGCAAATTATTTAATTGCTCAAGACGTTTTAGCAACATCGAACGTTCTGCATCAATTCGATTAGCTTCACTTTGCAATAATGGTGATTGTAAATCTTCAATACATAATCTTTCTGACATCCTTCGCATTTCTTCTGAATTACCATCATCAAGTATATAAACGCGTAACTTAATTATTGGGTAATCCATTGCTAAAGCTTCTCTAGCAGTTGCTTCTACAATTTCTGGCGGTTCATTGTAGCAGGTAACAAAGACATCTACAGTCGGCCAATCAGAGGTAGGTATGGATGGTGTGAGCTGGTCGAGAGATTTAGTTTGTCTGACTAAAGGTCGCCATAGTCCAATGACAAACAGAACTCCACCGAAGTAAGTGTAAATTTCTGCTAATAATAAGGGAATTGCCAGCCACAGTGCATCAAAGTTAATAGAGTTAGCAATCCGCCAATGCAAGTACCAAGCACCAAAAATTAAATTTATTTCTGCCAAATAGCGAAATAGTAGCGTTCTTTTTTTGAGTCTAGAACGACTATTACCGGGAAAATTTTCTGCATCATTAAGTATAGAGACTGAAGCCATATTGCACCTTCAGGAAAATTACAACATGAATGTTTTTCTGTTTCTGGCTGAGGAAATTAAAGTTGATGAAATGACGGCATTTATATTTACATTTACAGAGGCTTTAATTCTCAGTTAGTGATTTTTGCTTGCAATTGCGTTCACAGTAATTCCAAGCACCTTGAGCAGCAATTTTATGAGCGCTTAAGTTAATCGTGCTGGAGTGCTAGTAGGTATAGGATCTGGGAACGGAGTATTTTGAGAGTATCTAGTTTTAGTATTTCTACTATAGGTAGATATGTGATTTGGTTCTGGAAATATTGGTTGCTGATCAAAGTTATCAGGACTGACAATAATTACAAAAGGATTACATAAAATGACTTTTGGTGAACAGAGCAATGGTTGCTGACTAGTTATGACATCCAATACCAATTCTAAAATCACCGGATATACACCTGTTGTACTGTAAGTTAGGCAATAAAACCATTACCCGTTGCTTAGTATACTTCAATACTAAAAATTTGCCATGTTTTGTTATCAATTGTTTATTGATTAATAATACGGTATAAATTTTAAAATAATTAGTGTAAATACTTAGTTATATAGATTAATAATCATCTACGGCTCAAATTTGAGAGCTTTTGAGTAAATTTTGCGTTGATAAATTCCCTGTAGCAGTTTATATAACTTTATATTTGCCGACAAAGAAGGATGAAATTATTTATTTTTTTAAATGTATACTAAATAACACACCAAAATGTTAAACAGAAATGATCTCTGATTTTGAAGCACCACCAAAAAACTTATCCTTACTTGCTTCCGTAGGAGGAGTAGTTACAGCCGCGATCGCGATCGCTGGTCTAAATTGGTGGTCAGCACATCTAAAATTGACTCAGACGAATTCTCTAGACACGCCAAAAACTATCAGTGAACTGAGTTCTCTAGCGAAGGAGGCAAAACACCGGCTACAACAATAAACTACCTAATTTTGTCCAAATCAATCTGCAATCCGATGGCGATTGGACAAAAAAACTCCCACCGGCAAACTTTTTTAGGGTGGGGATTGGTTACAGAATTAATCTGTGCGCTTAACCAAATCTGCCACTGACATAATCTCTAGTCTCTTCTTGCTGAGGCTCATTGAAAATCATTTCGGTAGCATTGTATTCAACTAGATAGCCACTGCGACCGCCTTCAGAAAGCTTCACGTTGAAAAATGCCGTCTTATCAGACACTCGTGCAGCTTGTTGCATATTGTGGGTGACAATCACGATAGTATATTTCTCTTTCAATTCGTGAATTAGTTCTTCCACCCGCAAAGTCGAAATAGGGTCTAGAGCAGAACAAGGTTCATCCATTAGGATAATTTCTGGTTGTATGGCGATCGCTCTCGCAATACACAAACGTTGCTGTTGTCCCCCAGATAAAGATGTCCCACTTTTTCGCAGTTTATCTTTAACCTCATCCCACAAAGCAGCTTGTCGCAGACTTCGTTCGACTAATTCATCAAAATTACCTTTATAACCGTTGATTTTGGCTCCAAAGGTAATATTGTCATAAATTGATTTGGGAAATGGGTTTGGTTTTTGAAATACCATCCCAATTCGTCGCCGCACCTCTACAGGATCAATATTTGGTGCATACAAATTATTATTGTAAAAATAAACTTTACCTTCGGCTCGAAACGAATTAATCACGTCATTCAGACGGTTATAGCATCGCAGCAATGTACTTTTACCGCAACCAGAAGGCCCAATAAAAGATGTCACCTGATTTTTCGGGATATCCAGCCAAATATTTTGCAAAGCTAAGAACTTGCCATAGTAAACATTTAAGTTTTCTGTTCTTAAAGCCGTTTCAGTGTCATTCACGGTACTAGTGTTAGTAGCCATAATTAATATATAGTGTAGTGTTCAATTGGGCGATAGATAACTGACTTTCGATATAGTAGGTCTTGAGTCTGTCAGGTATTGAGCTTGTCAATTACTCAGCACTCAGCACTCTCCTAGCCTTAGCCAAAACGACCACTCACATAATCGCGAGTGCTTTGATTTTGAGGATTGGAAAAAATCTTATTAGTGGCATCTACCTCTACCAGATAACCCACGCGATTACCTCCTTCCAAGGCTTCGGCATTAAAGAAAGCTGTATAATCAGCGACTCTAGAAGCTTGCTGCATATTATGGGTAACAATTATAATGGTGTATTGCTGTTTGAGATCCACCATCAACTCCTCAATTCGCAAAGTCGAAACAGGATCTAAGGCCGAGCAAGGTTCATCCATCAGAATTACATCCGGTTGAATCGCGATCGCGCGAGCAATACATAAGCGCTGTTGTTGTCCCCCTGAAAGAGAAGTACCCAATTTTTGCAGATTGTCTTTAACTTCATCCCAAAGAGCTGCACGGCGCAGAGAACTTTCTACAATCTCATCCATGTTGCCCTTAATGCCATTCACCCGCAAGCCATAGGCTACATTGTCATAAATTGTCTTCGGAAAAGGGTTAGGTTGTTGAAACACCATCCCAATCCGACGACGTACCACTACTGGATCAACACTAGAGTCATAAAATTTTTGACCCCGGTAGTTTAGCTGTCCCTTGACCTTAGCCCCCGGAATCAAATCATTAGTTCGATTGAAGCAACGTAGAAGAGTGCTTTTACCACAACCCGAAGGACCAATGAAAGCGGTAATTTTATCCTTCAGAATATCTATTGTCACATCCCGAAGCGCAAGCGCACTGCCATAATAAACCGATAAATTGTTAACTTCAAAAATGTGCTTGGTATCCACAGTTGCACTACTCATTGTTTGTTCCATCATGATATCTCCAATTTAAATAGAACCTATAGGAATCCGGTTTGGTTTATGAATTTACTCGTAGAGGTAGGGAACAGGGAACA
>NZ_JAYGHH010000022.1:22079-26053 GCF_034931045.1 Nodularia sp. UHCC 0506 | reverse complement strand
CCTATAGATGAGTTTCTATTACCAAAATTCATCTCTATTTTCTGATCCTAAAATTTCTTCTTCCGACTGAAATACCGAGCCAAAATACTAAACAACAACACAATTGACAGTAATGTTAAAGCTGCTGCCCAAGCCAAACTTTGAGACGCTTTGTAGGGAATAATCGAGAAAAAGTAAATCAACACTGGCAGAGTTGACACAGGTTCCCAAATATTCGTAGCCCAGAAATTATTGTTAAAGGAGGTGAACAGTAAAGGAGCTGCTTCTCCGGATGCGCGAGCAACAGATAAAACCACACCTGTAATAATGGAAGTCAAAGCAGCTGGTAACACAATCTGCACAACGGTTTCAAATCTGGTTGCTCCCAGACCTGTTGCTGCCAACCGCAACTCATTAGGCACTAGCAACAAAGCTTCTTCTGTAGACCGAATAATAATGGGTAACATTAACACAGCCAAAGCTACCCCACCGGAAAAAGCCGAAAACGAGCCTAAAGGCGTAACCACAATGGAATAAGCAAACAAGCCACATAAAATAGCCGGGACTCCGGTGAGTACGTTGCAAGAAAATTTAACCAAGTAAGCTAACTTAGTCCCCCGACCAAACTCAGCCAGATAAATGGCCGCCATCACACCAAAGGGAACTGAAATCATTGTACCAATTCCCAGAGTCATTAAAGTCCCAATAATGGCATGACCAAAGCCACCGTCAGATAAACCAGGAGGTGGGGGAAGCTTAGTAAAAATATCTGGAAATACTAGGGAATTAACGCCCTTTTGAAACACGCTCACCAGAACCCAAATTAAAGGGATAACGACAGTTGCGGCAAAGACCATAGTTAAAACCGTCAACACCTGCCCAGTGATGCGACGATGGGGAGCCATAGTCTTCTGGCTAATATCGAAATCATTGCCTTTATACCCAAAAGAAGGCTGTTTACTTGAATTATCCATAACTGCTCTTGCGTAAACTTAATTGTGCATTTACTCTGAATAAAAGCTGAGTCAAAAGCCAGAAACTTTACTCAATATTCTGGAATCGACGAATAATTATCTCAGCTAAAATGTTCACCACCAGCGATAAGATCATTAGGACTACGCCAGCGTACATCAGAGCTGCAACTTGGGTGCGTCCTGCTTCTCCGAATTGGGAGGCAATCAAACCTGTAATAGTCGATCCAGGCTGAAGCCATGAAATGTTAATCCGGTTGGCGTTACCAACTAGCATGGCAGCAACCATAGTTTCCCCCATCGCCCGACCCATAGCCAACATGACGGAACTGATAATCCCCGACAAACCAGCCGGAATCAGCACTCTCAGAATTGTTTCCCAACGGGTTGCGCCCAAAGCTAAGGAACCATTGCGGAGATATGCGGGTAAAACTTCAAAGGTGCTACGGGTAATAGAGATAATAATAGGCACAATCATAATTGCCAGTACCAAGCCCACAAGTAGTAGGCTATTGCCTGTAGAACCCTTGCCACTGAAAAAAGGAATCCAGCCGAAATAGGTATTAATAAAGGTGAAAATTGGCCTAATGGCAGGAATGAGGATAAAAATACCCCAGATTCCTAAAACCACACTGGGAATTGCAACAATTAGCTCAATGGCAAAGGCGATAGGAGTTGTCACCCAACTAGGAGCAAATCCTTCGGTTAAAAAGATCGCCACTCCGATACCCAGGGGGACAGCAATTAACAGGGCAATAAAGGCTGTAACCAAGGTTCCATATATCTGGGGCAGTACCCCATAGATGTCTGTGACAGGGTTCCAGGTTGTACCCCATAAAAAACCAAGACCAAATTCTTGAATGGCTGGTGTAGCTGCTGTAGCTGTCTGTACAATTACCCAAATTAAAACAGCTCCAGCACTGATAGCTAGTAGCAGGGTTAATCCCCAAAAACCAACATCGATTACCCTAGCCGGACTGGTTTGCTTCTCAAGACTACGCCCGGTTAATTGAGTTGATTGATTAGCCGATGTCATAAGGTTTTTCCTTCCATAATATTGTCATATGGTCATGTCCTAACTCAAGTATGTTGGATTAATTTTGGGAGTGTTTGATAATCAATAACACTCCCAAACATCTCGGCTCCTTACTTGGCGTTCACGGTGTCAAACTGCTTTTTAATCCGTTCCACCAGAGGCTCAGGAATAGGTACATAAAGAAGTTCTTCTGCTATCTTTTTGCCTTCTGGGCTTAAAGACCATTCAAAGACTTTACGCATGGCTTGCCATTTGGCATCGTCTTCATAATTTTGATAGATCATTACCCAAGCTAGACCGACGATGGGGTAGGAATCTTTACCGGCGGGGTCTGGGACTAAGAGAGCGAAGTTTTCTGGTACTGGCTCGTCTAATAGAGCTTTACCTGCTGCTTCAGGGGATGGAGCGATGAAGGTTCCCGCTTTGTTTTCAATTACGGCTGAACTAATATCGTTCAGGGCAGCATAAGCATAGGATAGATAACCAATGGCTCCTTCATTCTGTTGAATGGTAGCGGCTACACCTTCGTTACCTTGACCGCCAACGCCTACAGGCCAATCTACTGAAGTTCCCGCGCCAGACTTCCAATCTGGGCAAACTGTTTGAATGTGGTTGGTGAAGACAAAGGTAGTACCACTGCCATCAGAACGGTGAGCAAAGGTCAGGGGTAAATCAGGAATCGTTAAACCGGGATTATCTGCCGCGATCGCTGGGTCATTCCAGCGAGTAATTTTACCTGTTACAATGCCACAATAGGTGGTGCGGGAGAGTCTGAGTTCTTGATCTTTAACTCCTGGCAAGTTGTAGGAGAAAGATAAGAAACCTCCAGTCATGGGAATTTGAATTGGCTCGTAAGGGTATTTTTCCTTAAAAGACTTGAGCCGGGACTCTGAGTCAGTAATGGGTGCTTCACTGGCTCCAAAGTCTACTGTGCCATTGATGTACTGCTCTAAACCAGCTCCACTTCCTATGGACTGATAGCTCACTTGAACATTGGGGTCAACTTGACGATTATAGGCATCAAACCACCGTTGAAAAATAGGTGCGGGGAAGGTCGCCCCAGCTCCACTAATAGTTATCTTCTGCCCACTGCCACTAACATTCTGACCAGCTGGCGTACCATCATTACCAGCTTCTGGGCTAGGCGCACAGGCTGTTGCTACCAACATCATTGGTAGAGTAGTGATTGCGAAAAGGACTTTGCGATTGAGAACCATGAAAAATATATTCACTTTGCGAAACGACTACGGATTCAGATCAAAAAGACCTTGCTTGATCGGTCATGGCAACATAACTGGCAACAAAGTCTACAGTTGTAGCAGTACCACCGGAAATATGTGAGGCTTGCTCTGTGACACAAGCATCGCTGTTAATTTTTACGTGATTTTATCCATGTAAGCCATACCAAGATACCCTTAGAAGAGACATCTCAAGGTAAACAAAAGGTTAACAAAAGCAAAAATGTATGTTTTTTTGATCAATTTGCTACATTTTAAGTCTATTTAATTAATCAAATTGATACATAGCTTTTAGTAAATTCTGGTAGTAAAGTCACTAAAACACAGGTTACTATACAGTAACAATTGTCCCGCAACTGGTCTTCAAATTCCATATCTCATTTCACCAGACAAAGTATTTTCAAGATTTTTTGAGACAAAAATTCCCAATTACTGACCAAGAATTACTTAATGACATATAGGAATCCAGTATAGTTTCTGTAGCTTGCGTGGCGTAGCCATATTTATTCTTAGAGGTAGGGAACAGGGAACAGGGAACAGTGAAGAAGGAATCAAGGAATCAAGGAATAGGTCGTTTTGTTCAAAATTCAAATAGGAGTCCTATATGAGTTGAACCAAGGTTTAAAACATACAATCCAAAGTTATTTGATGTTGATTTTAAAATACCAACCTAATATTATTTATATCTAAATAAGAACTCAACTGGATTAAAAGATGAGATAAATACACGACTATTTTGCTGCTTTAAAA
>NZ_JAYGHH010000022.1:0-21819 GCF_034931045.1 Nodularia sp. UHCC 0506 | reverse complement strand
TTAAAACTCAATTGCGCTATGTTTAAAAATCTTACATATTCTCCTCTATATCGTTGTCCATATCCTTCGGCTATATTAGCCCGAATAGATGCTGCACTCCTTCTGATTTGTGGAACCATAGCATATAACTCGTCTTTGGAAAAAACTTTAGTGAGTAAATAGCATATTTGGTGCAATATCCATCCCTTTTTTCCACATCATTAAGTATTTAAAGTCATTAATATTGGATATTATTTCTGTTCCCTGTTCCCTGTTCCCTGTTCCCTGTTCCCTGTTCCCTGTTCATTTAGCATACTAAGTCCTGTAGAGCCAAAATATGATTCACTGGTCATAATGAAAAGAGAGCATTAGTTAAGTGTTACCAAATATATACATAACTATGTTCAAAATAGAGTCTCAAACACAGCAAATGATTTGTCATGCATTGTTTGAGCATTTATGCAAGTAAAATGACTGGAAACGTTGGAATGTGGGAACTATTCAATTACTATGGTCGATGGTTGGCTTACTCCTGACAATGGGTGGTACATTCCTAGAAGCCTATAGTATTGCCTGGCCTGGCAATAATCACGGAATTCAAACTTTTTCTCTAGGTGTCACCTGTCAAGTGGGTGCGGTACTGTTAGTAGGTTGCTTAGGAGGTAAAAATGCTGGTGCGCTATCGCAAATCGCTTATTTAGTTATGGGTTTGACCTTGTTACCTGTATTTGCCGATGGTGGCGGTATTGGTTATATCAAGCTATCTCAGTTTGGCTATTTGCTAGGTTTTATTCCTGGCGCGTGGATTTGTGGCTCTTTGGCCTTTAAAGCTAGTCCCCGGTTGGAAACGTTGGCTTTTAGTTGTATATCGGGCTTGTTAACTGTACACATCTGCGGTGTTATTTATTTGCTCATCAGTTATTTTTTTCAATGGAAAGGTACAGAAAATCTAGCTCTAATGCAAGCAATCCTGAAATACTCTTGGTTTGCGCTACCCGGTCAACTGGCAGTAGTGTGCGCTGTGACTGTAATAGCATATATATTACGTCATTTAATGTTTTATTAGTTATGACTCTCGCTCTTCACTCCTCACTCCCCACTCTCTAATTTCATGCGTTTAAAAAATCATCTGTTTTGGATTGCCGCCTTCATCACTTTTTTCTTAGACCAATTGACAAAATACTGGGTAGTGCAAACCTTTAGTTTAGGACAGACAAGACCAATTATACCTGATGTATTCCACCTGACCTACGTTACGAATACTGGTGCAGCTTTTAGTCTATTTAGCGGGCAAGTAGAGTGGTTACGTTGGTTATCGTTAGGCGTAAGTTTGGTATTAATAGCATTGGCATGGTTTGGCCAGAATTTAAGTTACTGGGATCAGTTAGGCTATGGTTTAATTTTAGGTGGGGCTTTGGGCAATGGTATTGATCGGTTCATTTTAGGCTATGTCGTTGACTTCCTCGATTTTCGCCTTATCAATTTTGCTGTATTTAATTTAGCAGATTCTTTTATTAGTATTGGTCTTATATGTTTGTTAATTGCTTCTTTCCAAAAAGCACCTGAAAATAATTCGTAATTGATCATGCTTCTTGCAGAGGAGCTACGCTCTAAGCGCAGCTATGCCGCAGGCTTTACGTAGTTCGTAATTAAAATCAATGGCGGCCTGAGACGCGCCACTGATTGAGGATCACCAAATCACAGATTATGGAGGGGATTTGTCTCCTCTTAAATTACGAATTACGAATTACGAATTACAAATTAGTAATTATTTAGTTCTTTTTGAAACTCTACCTCATTCTGCAAAGGTTCTGCCTGTGGAGTTGAGGTACTATCTAGTTCAGATTCACCCGGAATCAAAGTTTCTGGTGTAGTGGTGTTACTATCAATAAGTGGTACTGACATAGGATCAGGGTTTGGTGCAGGAGGTATGAGTGCTGTACCGCCAGGACAACGGGAATTAAGAGGCGATCGCTCACAGAGAATTTTCATACCTTCTCGTGAAAGTTTGATCTCCGTTGGCGCATTCATAGATAAGTTCTTGGATTCGGCAACACGGGATTTAATTGATTGGGCAACAGCAACATTGGTAGTCAGAGCCAAAGTCAAGGCTGTACCAATCAGGGTCAGAGATATTCCCTTCATTCTGAAATTTACCTCGAAGGAGACAGAACACTCCGCTAATTAAATCAAACAAATAATGGAAGAAAATCTCTCTAAATGAAGATGTATAAATAAAGAAAACAAGATAGGCAATTATTTTGATGTTAACTTTAAAATTACTGTAAATTAAAAGTTAGTTTTTAGCAGCACCAAAGTCCAAGTATTAATCCCTATTGTTTCAAAAGGAATACTAGTTGAAATTAGGATAACAGACGATAAAATAAAATTTTTGGATCAGTTAAAAAATAACAAACCCAATCAGGTAGGTTTTCTGAGTGGATATTATCTTGGTGTAAGATTGAAGCGGTAATAATTCCGTAGAGCTAATTTCTCCTTGGGCTTATGAGTAAAATAGTGGAATATCTGTATCCAGATTGTCATTGCCTGATTCTTTGCCAACAATTGTGATGTAAATAGCCGATGAGTTCCCCCCAACCTCCTCACAAGCCACAAACTTTACTTGGTCAACTGACTCAAGCAGTACAAACAATTCAAGCGAGGGTTGACTTTTCCAAATTGGCGCTCAAGCCTAATGCCAAAGTACCAGAAATATGGGTGCAGGATGCGGGGGCGGATAAGGCGGAGGTCTATCCATTGTTAGGCGATCGCTACATCCTCGGTCGTAGTTCCAAATCCTGTGATATAGTCATTCGCAACCCAGTTGTCAGCCAAATTCACCTGTCACTGTCGCGGGATTCGGCTCAACGCACCCCTATATTTGTGATCAAAGATGAAAACTCAACTAACGGTATTTATCGTGGTAAACGCCGGGTTAATACCTTAGAACTGCGTCACGGTGATATTTTTACTTTAGGGCCACCAGAACTGGCAGCTTCCGTGCGCCTACAATATGTCGATCCACCACCTTTGCATATTAAAGCGGCAACTTGGACTGCTTACACTATTGGTGGTGTGAGCGCCTTGCTAGGGTTAATCATAGGTGTGGAATGGTTAAAATTTTCTGTGAGGCCTCTACCCACTGCTACTAGCGCTCCCATCGTGATTTATGCCGGTGATGGCTCGACCCCTCTGCGTGAGCCTCGGAGTACCTCTCACGTTGATATGCAGCGCTTAGAAGATTTTGGCCCTTATTTGGCAGCCGCCGTGGTGGCCTCAGAAGATAGTCGTTATAATTGGCACTTTGGTGTTGATCCCTTGGGGATTTTGCGAGCTGTGCTGATTAATACTCGCAGTGGAGGTGTACAACAGGGAGCCAGTACAGTTACCCAGCAAGTAGCACGAAGTTTATTCCGTGATTATGTGGGCGCTCAAGACTCCTTGGGACGCAAACTACGAGAAGTTGTTGTCTCCTTCAAGCTAGAAACTTTTTACAGCAAAGATCAAATCTTGCTGACTTACTTAAATCGAGTCTTTTTGGGTGTGGATACATCCGGTTTTGAGGATGCAGCTCGTTATTACTTTGATAAGCCAGCTAAAGAATTAACTCTCTCGGAAGCTGCAACATTAGTAGGAATTTTACCGGCTCCCAACGCATTCAATTTTTGTGAAAATAGCTCCAATAGATTACAACCAGTTGACTATCGGAATCGCGTCATTAGGCGAATGTTAGACCTGGGGAAAATCTCTGAAGAGGAAGCCAATCGAGCCAGGCGTTCCCCAGTGCAAATTAGCCCCAAAGTTTGCGACCGGCAAGCGAGTACCATTGCTCCTTACTTTTATAGTTATGTCTTCCAGGAACTGGAATCAATTTTGGGAGAGGGAGCTGCCAGAGAAGGTAACTATATAATTGAAACCCAGCTTGATCCCAGAATCCAAACCCAAGCAGAAACAGCGTTGCGTAATTCAGTCAACACTGCTGGCTCAACCTTTCGTTTTTCTCAAGGAGCGATCGTCACCCTGGATACTCGAACTGGTAGTATTTTGTCTATGGTAGGTGGGACTGATTTTAGACAAAGCCAGTTTAATCGTGCTGTCCAAGCCCAAAGACAACCAGGTTCCACCTTCAAAGTTTTCGCCTTTGCTGCGGCTTTAGAGAGGGGAATACCAGCATCCAAAACTTATTCTTGTGCTGCCATGCCTTGGCAGGGCTTTACCTACAGACCCTGTAGAAGTGGTGCTGGGAATTTCTTAAATATGACCGTTGGGTTTGCCCAGTCAGAAAATCCCATTGCCTTGCGAATTGCTAGAGAAGTAGGGCTAGATAGAGTCGTGTCAACGGCTAAACGTTTAGGAGTTAAGTCATCACTAGAAGCTGTTCCTGGCTTAGTACTGGGTCAAAGTGTCGTCAATGTTTTAGAAATGACTGGTGCTTTTGGCGCTATTACTAATCGTGGTGTATGGAATCCACCCCATGCAATTAGCCGGATTCTAGACAGTAGTGATTGTCAAGATCGTGATGACCTAACGACTTGCCGTGTTGTCTATTCCTTTGACCAAAATCGAGATGCCAATCAGCAAGTTTTACCCACAGGCGTAGCCGATGAAATGACCCGGATGATGCGCCAAGTAGTCACTAACGGGACTGGTCGTGCTGCCTCTATTGGACTAGGAGAAGGTGGTAAAACTGGTACAACTGATAAAAACGTTGATCTATGGTTTATTGGTTCAATTCCCAGTCGGCGGCTTGTAACTGGCATTTGGCTGGGTAATGACAATAATTCCCCCACATCCGGTAGTAGTGGCCAAGCAGCTCAACTGTGGGGTAATTATATGAGGCAAATCGCCAGATAGAAGACAGTAGGAGAGCGGCGAGCAAGGGGGAGTAAGAAATTACTTTAAATTTCCGGTTACTTCACAACCGTTCCTCTCCTCCCCTGCCCCTTTGCCTCTTCCCCATTCCCCAATTACTGAAATCCCCACCAAGGACTAACTTCCAGTACACCTTTTTTAGTAAAAACTACTTTAAATTGGGCTATTGGTTCATTAGTGATGGCAGAACGATTAGCAGGATTGTAAAGCAGGTTAGGCAGAGGGGTTAATTCTATTTCTTGATTTGCTCCTTGATTCACTGCTTTGTAACCAACGATCGCAGCATCACTAGTTACGCCCACACGGTAAACTAAATCTTGTGTTAATACTGAGCGACTTTTCCAAGCCGGATTAATCTTGTCATAAACTTGACGATTTAGAACACTAAGTTGCTCCCGATCAGTAATTTCTGTAACTGTATTTAAGAGTGCTTCTAAATCTGTAATTTTGGTTACTGTCTCAGTTTCAGTTGTGGAAGTCGTCACATCAATGGGAGTTGATGGGGAAGTATTTACATCTGGGGGTACATCTGGGGGTGTTGTTTTTGGTGTAACAGAATTGGTGCTAGGTGCTGTAGAGCTAGTTTTCTCCTCTGTCTTTGGCTCTGGTGGGCGGATTTCTGGGGCTGGAATTAAGCTAAAAGCGATCGCGGCAACTGCTACAGTTGAAACTCCTATACCTACTGGTACTGCTTGCTTGATTAGAGCTTGACTCGTACCACCATAACGTCTAGCAACAGGCTGTAATTCTAGTGATAACTCTGGTAAAGTTTGTGTATCAGCAAAAAACTGATCCACCGCTTCCACTAGATCAAATAACTGTACCGTATTCAATTCCATTTGAATTGGCGGTTTATTATAGTTAGGGCTAGACTCAAAACCGTCCGCAGCTATTTCAGAATGCACAATTAATCTATGCCGATTAGTACTAATCTTTTGTAGCTCCACTAATTCTGAGTCTTGATTGTGTGCTTGTGGGTTTGACACATTACTCAAAAATTCTTGAGCATAGCCACTCACCGCCCTCACTAAACTTTCAAAAAATTCCCGCCCGCCCTCTAAAGGCTGATTATAACCAGATACATGGCATTTGACATTTACCAAAATTGATAGCTCTGGACGCATTTCTTGGTAGTGTACAGCTTTGGCGGCATCACTTAAACCTTCTAATAGCAGCGTACAATTAGGTAAACTGTACTTACGTTGGATATTCATTCTACTTCCCCGTCAAAAAGGCTAATCCAGAAGCGCTGCATTCCAGCTGTACCGGTACAAAATAATAATTGTCCCAATAAATTCATTGCTAACTCATCTAACTTTTCATCAGAACTTAAGGCAATTACACTAGAACGTCGGGAGTTCATCCGACTTTTGAAATGGACTCGAAATCGCTCTAGATAATTAGATAGCCGCAAATTTTGAGCCAAAGGGATCTGCTTGTCACTCATTTGCTGATATGTCATCAACATCTGGCGAATGACAACTGTTAAACGCCGCGCTATGTAACTAGCAATTATTACTAGAGCTTTTGCCTCCATGATAGTTAAGGGACGGCGGATATGCGCTCGTCGCATGGGGTTAGAACTCCTCATTCGCCATAGATTTACCCGGTTTTTAATAATTCCTTTGAGTTCCAACTCGTCAGCAAAAGCCAGAATAGCTTCAGAACCACCAAGTTCTAAAGCTTCAATCGCCAGTAAAATTAGATCAACTTGCAGTCTGGTTCTAGCGGGACAACCCTGTGCTGCGTTAGCAAAGCTTGACGTAGGCATGGCAGGGTCTGGTAAACTATCCAGAATCATCGGCAATGGTGGGGGGGTTGGACTATTCAATGGCTTTAAGCTGGCTGAGACATTCATTCTATAAAATACCTTGTGCGGTTCTAAACAGACTAAATAAAACTAGTACAACTAATTTAAGATAGGTAGCTAAACAAGAAAATAAGACTTGTGGCAGTAGTAATACTACCTAATATATACATTAATTACTGGTTCTATTCCAATGGTTACGTATACTTAAATTTAAATTTTCAAAGCATCTGTTTATCTTCCTTTGTTGTAAATACAAGCTTATCTTTAGATTGGTGTAGATTCTAAACATCGTCAATGGATTGTTCCATTAGAGCCTTAATCCCCAGCGTATGACATTATAGTGTAGGATTTCTCAGTTAATGGTCATTGGTCATTGGGAAGTGACAATCTTCTCCCCTCCACCGTGTTTCCCTACTCCCTCATAACTTATCTTATGGATTTAAAGTCTCTAATTCGCGACATCCCAGATTTTCCCAAACCTGGAATTTTATTTCGGGATATAACTACTTTACTGCGTGATCCAGAAGGATTACGCTACACTATTGACTTTTTTGCGGAAAAATGTATTGAGTCTGGATTACAAGCAGATTATGTTGTGGGTATGGAGTCCCGTGGGTTCATTTTTGGCCCTCCTTTAGCTTACAAATTAGGATCTGGTTTTATTCCTGTTCGCAAACGAGGAAAGTTACCAGCCGCAGTTCACTCAATTGAATATGAATTAGAGTATGGTACAGACTGCTTGGAAATGCATCAAGACGCTTTGCATCCAGATAGCCGGGTTTTAATCGTGGATGATTTGATTGCTACAGGTGGTACAGCCAGTGCCACGGCAAAGTTGGTGCAGAAAATGGGCTGCGAACTTGTAGGATTTGGGTTTATTATCGAGCTACAGGATTTACAAGGACGTAAACATTTACCAGATGTGCCGATTATTTCCCTAGTTGAATACTAGTCAGGCGTGCTTTCTCCTCTTTCTGAACAAATGACCAATGACTAAACTGCTATGACTTCTACGAAAATTTCCTTGGAGACAGGTCGAGATTGGCTCATCGGGCTAGTTACGAACGAAACATTTCTTTATGTGGTAAAACGTTTATTTCAAGCACTGTTCACCTTGTTATTGGCAACGGCGCTGTCATTTTTTATCATGAAACTGTCTCCGGGGGATTATGTAGATACCCTACGGCAAGATCCGACCATTTCGCCAGAACGAATTGAAGAATTAAGGGAACAGTTTGGTCTGAATAAATCTTGGACAGAACAGTTTGGGCTATGGTTATGGCGAATTGTGAGACATGGAGATTTCGGCACGAGTTTTGTTTACCAACGTTCAGTAGCTTCCCTGTTGTGGGAAAGGGTTCCAGCCACTTTACTTTTAGCGATCGCTTCTTTATTTTGCACCTGGGCGATCGCCATTCCCTTTGGCATTCTGGCGGCTGTGAAACAAAATCAAGCCACTGATCGGATTTTACAGGTAATTAGCTACACCGGACAAGGATTTCCCAGTTTCATCACTGCCTTGTTTTTACTCATATTTGCTCAAATCACCTCACCTTTATTTCCTGTAGGTGGGATGACAAGCATCAATCATGCTGATTTTTCTTGGTTTGGTAAAATCATTGATATCGGCTGGCACATGATTTTACCCACGATTGCCTTAAGTATCACTAGTTTTGCTGGTTTACAAAGAATTACTCGCGGTGAATTGTTGGATGTTCTGCGTCAAGATTATATCCAAACGGCTCGTGCTAAGGGACTGCCAGAAAATCGGGTGATTTACGTTCACGCCCTCCGCAATGCCATAAATCCTTTAATTACGATATTAGGCTTTGAATTAGCGGGTTTATTCGGTGGTGCATTCATCGCGGAACAATTCTTTAACTGGCCAGGCTTAGGCAGATTGACTTTGCAGGCGGTAATAGCAAAAGACCAGTATTTAGTTATGGCCAGCCTAGTCATGAGTGCCGTATTACTGAATATAGGCAACTTATTGGCAGACTTGCTGTTGAAGGTCGCTGACCCCCGAATTCGTTTGGATTCTTAATTGAGTATGTTTACTGAAATTTATTATATAGTGCGTTAGCGTAGCTTACCGTAGGTATCGTAAGCTGATGGTTGTTATCTCCTAGCCCATCCCAATATTGAGTATGTTTACTGAAATTTATTATATAGTGCGATCGCAAGCTGACGGTCGTTATCTTTTAGCCCATCCCGATGCTGAAACTTCAGGTTATTTATTACTGTTTCGGGAAAACTTTGATGCTTTAAGCTATCTCAACACCCATGCAGGTGAATTAGCTAACCGCTTCGCTGTAGAATCTATTCCTGGTACACAGTTGGGAAACTTGCTCCAACGTTGGGGTTTTAGCGGCGTAGGGATTGTTACAGATCCTTTATTGCCCAAAGTTGAGTTTATGCAGCATAGATAAAACTGTTTTTATGTTTCTAAGGGACGCTCTAAGATGATTTTGTAATATCCCAAAGCGTCTTCAGTCAAAGGCAATAAAAGACCAGCAATTGCATTTCTCACTAAATATTTAGGCAACAGATAAGTAAGTATTTTTAGCTTCCAAGGTAAGGAAAAAATTTGCAGAGACAATTTTTGTAATCTTGATAAACAAGGCTTAATTGCAGAGGAAATATCTTCAAGAGCTTGAAATCGAAAACCAATTGATTGTGCGATTTTTTGCCAATCATCAATCTCTGAAAATCCATGACGAACTGCCATTGATACTTCTACAAGTTGAGATGCGGTTTGAAGTAACTTAGAGAATTGTTCCAACTCGATTTTACGATAACCGTCGAATACAATTAATTGTCCCCCAGGACGCAGCACACGAAAAATTTCTGCCAATGGAATTTGGGCTTGAGGTGCATGACATAAACACTCAAAACCAAAAACAATATCAAAAGATTGATCTGCAAAGTTTAATTGATTAAAGTTACCTTCTTCAAAAGATAGGTTAGACAGTTTATTTGCTTTGCGACCTGCTATTTTAATATGCAATGGAGTTAAATCAATTCCAGTGAAGTTTACTTCTGGATACTGTTCCGCTAAAAAAAGACTATTAAATCCTTTGCCGCATCCTAATTCTAAAACATTTTTGGCATCAATTTGACGAATTTGTTCGGCAACTACTCGCGGTTGACCATAGTAACCATCAGGATGAAATACACCGTCCGGATTCAATGCCATGTGCATAGCATCTCCAGAGTGATAGATTTGATAACCTGCCTCACTCTGGGTATAGTAGGGTATAGTGAAATCTGAATTGAATTCTTTTAATACAAGATCGCAACCAAAAAGCGAGTCAATTTTAGCGATCGCATCTTCTAAAGTTAGTTGACTAGCCATAGTAGCATAGTCAGTTTCTGAAACCCCAGTCAGTAGTTTAAGAATAATATCTTTAAAAAATTTATTAAATGCCATAAATACTGAAAGAAAGAGGATTTAATTACTATATTGCAGTTCTACTATAGCATTTAGCAAGTAAATAAAGTACATATCTATTACTGAGCTACTTTACAAATTAATCAGAGTATGCATTCAATAAAATACGTCGTTTAATCAATACCTTAGCCAATTTACGAGGGTGAGTTGATTATGCATTAACCATTAATTCCCATTTCTTTGAGGCTTGGCAAAAACAATAGGTCATAAAAATTCCTTCAAGGTTTCCCACAAGGGGTTTTTAACGTATTAACCGCAGTATAAGGGTTTGAGATGAAAAACTACCGTTTTAGCGAAATGCCTATGTATTGGTGATTTTGCCAGTTTTGCCAAAATTGTTGTAGCCTCTTATTTTGGCAAAGGTATTGTTAATATCTTAATATTGTCAAGATGCCCACTCTTTAAAAATGAAATGCTTGTTGTTGTCTTGTCCAAACTACCTTAGCGATTGCCATACCTGCTATTATCAGGGGTGGAATTTCGCCCACCCCTACATTAGAGCGTATTGCAGGTTTATGAGGTACACAAAGAAATCTTGAAAACTGTTGTAATATTTTTCTAATTATTAAACCACAACTTTTTCTAACATCAGTTTAGAACGCTTGACTTGCTCAGGAATAGCTACAGGATAATCCCCAGTAAAACAAGCTGAACAAAAACTATTAGTATCTTCCTGCGTTGCTTCTAGCATTCCTTCCCAACTGAGATAAGCAAGGCTATCTACTCCCAACTGTTCAGCAATTTCTGCCACAGACTTGGTAGCAGCTATCAGATGATCCTGGCTATCGGTATCAATACCGTAAAAGCAGGGATGTGTGACTGGGGGAGAAGAAATTCTCATGTGTACTTCTGTTGCACCAGCTTCACGCAAGGCTTTAACGAGTTTCCGGCTTGTTGTACCCCGAACAATAGAATCATCCACAATAATCACCCGTTTACCCACCAGCACATCTTTGAGGGGGTTGAGTTTCATCCGAATCCCGGTTTCGCGCATGGATTGTGTAGGCTGAATAAAAGTGCGCCCCACATAGCGATTTTTAATCAATCCTTCTGCGTAAGGGACACCAGAGGCTTGAGAAAAGCCAATAGCCGCAGGGATTCCCGAATCAGGAACACCAAAGACAATATCAGCATCTACAGCCGATTCTGCGGCTATGCGTCGCCCTAATCTCATGCGGTAGGTGTATAAACTTTCGTTGTGCATGATGCTATCTGGACGAGCAAAGTAAATCATCTCAAAGATACACAGCTTGCGCTCAGGTTTTTGACTCCAATGATAGGAAGCTAAACCTGCTTCAGTGATCCAAACTAACTCCCCTGGTTCTACATCTCGTAAATATTCGGCTCCAATGATATCTAAACCACAAGTTTCCGAAGCTAAGACGTAACGAACTGGATTACCAGGTAAAGTCCCAATCACTAAAGGGCGGATACCATTTGTATCCCGAACACCCATCACACCCACAGGAGTACCCAGGACTAAACTAAAAGCACCTTCGCAACGATGAAACGCTTGAATTGATCCTTCTAGCCAATCTGCACCACCGTTTACAGCTTCCGCGATCGCAAACGCGATCATTTCTGAGTCTGTGGTTGTGACTAAATTCACATTGGTCTGAACTAACTCTTCGCGTAATTGTAAAGTATTGACTAAGTTACCATTGTGTGCTAGTGCTAATGAACCGAGTCTAGTTTCCACCACAGCAGGTTGGGCATTATCTTTGCGGCTAGAACCAGTGGTTGAATAACGAGTATGACCAATCGCGAGATTTCCCGGTAAATGCTCCAAAACCGCTTCATTAAAGACTTGAGACACTAAGCCCATGTCTTTATGCAGGTGTACTTTTTCATCCTCAAACGTCGCAATTCCAGCTGATTCTTGACCTCGATGTTGGAGGGCATACAATCCAAAGTAAGTCATTTTAGCAACATCTGCTTCTGGTGCGTAAATGCCAAAAACACCACAAGCTTCTTCTGGCTTGTCAGGTCGATGTTCATGACTATTAATTGGGTTTGTCTCCTGATTGGGGTATTCATCCGATAGCTTGCGTGGCGAAGCCATAGTGACGGAATGGATGGGAATCATTAGCTATTGCTCCTGGTTTGGGGTGTCAAGTCAGAATAATTCGTAGTTTGTAATTCGTAATTCGTAATCGTGACCCCATCAATAAATAAATGGAGTGAGTGCTTCTACATCCTGGTCTGGAATTAATTACGAATTACGTTAGCGAAGCTCCTCTGTTCGCGTAGCGTTCCGCAGGAAAAGAGGCACTACGAACTAGTAATTATTTGGTCACTAGGATTATGTCGCTGGATAGTTGCCAAATCCTTAACGAATCTTTAACCATCTATTAAAACATTACCGTAATTATGCTCAGAGACGTTAATTATCCTGGTATTGGGGATAGAAAAAATTAATTGGGAGTATTAGTTGGGTGAGAAAGACGGTTGGCTATCGCGTGGAAATAGCGATCGCGCATCTGTTCTATACTAACTTTGATTAAGCTTTGGTTATCAGAGGTTAAAACCCCTAAACCTGCTTGAGAATTCCCCAAATTAACCACTTTACCCAGTTTTTGCCAATTTTGCCCCAGGTGTAACTGTAAGTAGGATTCCCAATTTTTCTGTTCTGATGATGTCACAGAAACTAAAATTCTCGCCCCACCCTCACCAAACAGCAACCCATCCAGACGTTTTAACTGATTTTCAGGGATTTCTAACTGAATTTCCGCACCTAAATTTCCAGACAGGCAAGATTCGGCCAAAGCAACAGCAACTCCACCCTCAGCAGAATCATGGGCGGAACGTATCCAACCCGCACGAATCCCGTCACGGCAAACTTGCTGTACACAACGTTCTAAATCAAAATCTACCCGTGGAGGCTTTCCAGCTACAGTATTGTGGATAGTGGCTAAATACTCAGATGCACCCAAACTAATGGGGGATGTCAGAGGTAAACCCAAAAGATAGATTAAATCCCCTGGGGTTTGCCAACCTTGACCACAAATTTTGCTTAAATCGGGAATCAATCCCACCATCCCCACAACCGGAGTCGGATAAATTGGCTGGGGATTACCTTCAGCATCAAAAGTTTCATTGTACAGAGAAACATTCCCCCCTGTAACTGGTGTAGCCAATTCTAGACAACCTTCAGACAAACCCCGACAAGCCTCAGCCAATTGCCAATAACCAATGGGTTTTTCCGGGCTACCAAAATTGAGATTATCTGTCACTGCTAGAGGTTCAGCACCCACACAGCTGAGATTGCGGGCAGCTTCTGCCACCACTGCCTTAGCACCCTCATAAGGGTCAAGATAAACATAACGGGGATTACAGTCTACAGTCGCCGCGACCCCTGTGGTAAAAGTTTCCAGTGCTAATGTTTCATTTTGCGTTTGTTCCAGGGGACGTAAACGCACCACAGCCGCATCAGCACCACCTGGTAAAATCACAGTATTATTCTGAACTTGATGATCATACTGACGATAGACCCAACTTTTAGAAGCGATTGTCGGCGTATCGAGCAAAGTTAACAGAATATCATCCCAAGATACTAGTTTTCCTTGAATTTCAATCCCAGTTGTTTTACAACTCGGCAAAGAATCAGGCGACCATTTCCAAGCTTCAAGGGCATATTCTGGTGGTTCCGCCAACAATTCCCGTTCATAAAGGGGAGTATTTTCCGCCAACGCCTCAGCCGGAATTTCTGCGGCTATTTCACCCTGGAATAAAATTCGTACAATGGGTTCAGCAATCACCGTACCGGCAACTACAGCATGAAGTCCCCAACGTTCAAAAATATCAATTAGCTCTTGTTCCCGCCCTTTATGGGCGACAAACAGCATTCTTTCTTGAGATTCGGACAGTAGATATTCATAGGGAACCATTCCCAGTTCCCGCACCGGAATCTTATCTAAATCGAATTCAATCCCCACACCACCTTTAGCCGCCATTTCTGATGTCGAACAGGTGATCCCAGCAGCACCCATATCTTGGGCGGCGACAACTGCACCAGTTTTAAAGGCTTCTAAACAAGCTTCAATTAAAGACTTTTCGATAAAAGGATCGCCTACCTGTACGGCGGGACGGTTATCTAGTGATTGGTCGCTTAATTCCGCACTAGCAAAACTTGCTCCTCCCATGCCATCGCGTCCGGTGGTAGAACCGACATACAGCACCGGATTACCGAATCCAGAAGCCCCAGATTTGACAATTTCTGGCGTTTCCATCAATCCCAATGCCATCACGTTGACTAAGGGATTTCCGGAGTAAGCTTTGTCAAAGTAAACTTCACCGCCGACAGTGGGAACCCCAACGCAATTACCATAGTGACTGATACCAGCGACAACACCTGTAAACAATCTTTGGGTTTTGGGGTCGTCTAAATCACCGAAACGTAAAGAATTTAATAAAGCAATGGGACGCGCCCCCATTGTAAAAATATCTCTAAGAATCCCGCCCACACCAGTAGCTGCGCCTTGGAAAGGTTCAACGGCTGAGGGGTGGTTATGAGATTCTATTTTAAATGCTAATTGTCTTCCGTCGCCTATGTCTACAACTCCAGCATTTTCACCAGGGCCAACTAAGATGCGGGGTCCGGTGGTGGGAAATTGTTTGAGTAATGGGCGGGAATTTTTGTAGCAGCAATGTTCAGACCACATCACCCCAAACATTCCCAGTTCAGCTTTGTTGGGATGTCGCCCTAAGCGTTTGACAATTTCTGCATATTCTTCTGGTTTTAAACCTTCGGCGGCGATTTCTTGCGGGGAAAAGGGAGTAGAGGAGGTGGCGGTCATGGAAATAATGCACCAAGAGTACAGAGAACTATTGTATCGATTTAGTTACCTATATGTGCGGTTCTTGTCATGCAAGTAATACTTTTTTGCAGAGAAACGTTCGCATAGCGTGCGCGAAGCGCATACCGCATTCGCGTAGCGTCTCCCCTTCGGAGAAGCACACAAAGTAAGAGGCATAGAAGGAAGAAGGCATCTGTTAAAATTTCCCCACATCTGGCTAATAACCTGACAAAGCTATGACCAAATGTGGGGAGGTTATGATCAAATGATGAATCTTATGGATCTAATTAACTTGAGTTGATTGAAATTACAATCCTAGAATGAACACCAGTTTGATTAGGACATCGCTTGAATGATGTAATCAAAGTAGGGTGCTGCTTCGGCTGCATCTTCTGCACTTAGTAGGTCAAGAGAGGCTGTTTTGAGGGTATTGATAGCCTCTACCATCCCTGGAACGGGAACGCCTAAAGAATTGTACATTTCTCGCACGCCAATTAAACCAATTTTTTCAATTGGATCTTTGTCGCCAGCGAGTACGCCATAGGTAATGAGGCGCAAGTACCAGCCAAAGTCACGGATACATAGGGAACGTTGACGTTCACCGTAAGCATTACCGCCGGGTGCAATAAATTCAGGACGTTTTTGCCAAAGCTTTTTGGTGGCTTCTTGAACAATCTTTTTTTCGTTCTCAGCTAAGGTCGCAGCAATGCGGGTTCGTTGTACACCGGTTTGCAAATAATCTTTGATGTTTTTGAGTTCGCCACTGCTGGGATAACGCAGTTGGTCGTCAGCTTTGAGAATAACTTGGCTAATGACGGTCATAACTATATACAGTCACACGAAATATTATTATTTGCTAGTTTAGCGAGTTGGAGGTACACAAAGAAAGGAAAATTACAAAGATGGGAGGAAGAGGCCGGGGGAGAATAAATTTTCCCATGAGTAATGACCAATGACCAATGACTAATAACTAATGACTAAACAACAGGGTGATTTAATTGAAATTGCGATCGCAGACCTGAGTAATACAGGTGAAGGTGTGGGACGCTTTGAGGAACAGGTGGTTTTTGTTCCTGATACTGTTCCAGGCGATCGCGCTATGGTACGCTTACTACACGTTAAATCTAAATATGCTCACGGCAAACTGTATGAGCTATTAGCAGCCTCTCCTCATCGAGTGCGTCCTAGTTGCATTGTGGCTGATAAGTGTGGGGGTTGTCAGTGGCAACATATTGATTATGAATATCAGCTTTTAGCAAAGCATAATCAAGTTATCCAAGCTTTACAACGTATCGGTGGTTTTGTCAATCCTCCAGTAGATCCGATGCTGACTGCATCTGCACCTTTGGGCTATCGTAATAAATCTACTTATCCTCTCGGAATTTCCGCCACAGGTCAAGTACAGGCTGGTTACTACCAAAAAGGTAGCCATCAATTAGTGAATTTAAATCAATGTCCTGTTCAAGATGCACGCTTAAATCCTTTATTGGCTGAAGTCAAGCAAGACATCCAACAACGTGGTTGGCGAATTTACGACGAACGCAAACACCAAGGACAAATCCGCCATCTGGGTTTACGCATTGGACGGCGAACTGGGGAAATGTTGTTGACTTTGGTTGTCAAAGATTGGAACTTATTAGACGTTGAACAGCAAGCACAGGAATGGTTAAAACGCTATCCCCTATTAATGGGTGTGTCGTTAAATAGAAATAGCGATCGCACAAATGCCATTTTTGGTTCGGAAACTCGTTGCATTGCTGGAGTTCCCTACCTGCGAGAAAAATTTGCTGATTTAGAATTTCAAGTCCTTTCAGATACCTTTTTTCAGGTTTATACAGAAGCCGCAGAAGCACTATTACAAGTAATTCAATCAGAACTCAATCTTCAAGGACAGGAGTTGCTAATTGATGCATATTGTGGTATTGGGACTTTAACATTGCCTTTAGCCAAACAAGTCCGCCAAGCCATAGGAATAGAATTACAACCTGAAGCTGTACGGCAGGCAATTTTGAACGCCCAGCACAATAACATTAATAATGTCACATTCCAAGTAGGCGCAGTAGAGAAATTGCTGCCACAAATGGAAATTGTCCCGGATGTAGTCTTACTTGACCCGCCCCGGAAAGGATGCGATCGCGCTGTGATTAATTCCTTATTACAATCGAAACCTTCCCACATCGTTTACGTCAGCTG
The DNA here is from genome assembly GCF_034931045.1 of Nodularia sp. UHCC 0506. Classification (NCBI taxonomy): domain Bacteria; kingdom Bacillati; phylum Cyanobacteriota; class Cyanophyceae; order Nostocales; family Nodulariaceae; genus Nodularia; species Nodularia sp. UHCC 0506. Next base: position 4,718 of record NZ_JAYGHH010000022.1, on the reverse strand, counting down.
TAAAGTAGCCACTCTTGCCCGCGATTTGAAATTGTTGTGCCAAGATGGGGAATATACGATTACACGGGTGCAACCTGCTGATTTCTTTCCTCAAACAGCCCATGTGGAAGCTGTCGCTTTTCTAGTGCGATCGCATTTGGAGAGGAATAGTGAGCCTGTGACAAAAATTCAAAATTCAAATTCCTAGTCGAGTACATACTAAGAATGCTAAAATTGAATTAACCTCAAAATAAAAAAGATTTTGTGACCAAGATTAAAGTTGCATCAACTCTAAACAACATGAATAAGATTGTCTAAAGCAAAAATCGGCAATTTACCAACCCACCTTTGACTCATAACAAAAATTACAATGCCTTTAGCTGCTCACTAAATGCATTACCAGTTCTTTTATAGCCGTTTTATGTATCAGCAATCTCATCTTATAAATAGAGTGAATGCTCCCTAGCATTTTCAAAATTTAGTATTTCAAGACGCAAGTTTGAAGGCAGCACGATCACCTCAAATTAAATCAGGGTGCCTGTAATAGCAAACTGATGTCTAGCTAACTGAAAGCTACGGGGTTTCTCTAGTGATTACCATTTCCCTCCGTCCAGTTGGACGCAATTGGGGTACGATTAGTTTCGCCTCAACTCTTTATCTATGCCCAATTTTAGATTTACTGTTGGCGGAAATTCCCGCCAAACTCCAAGCAGAACTGCGGCTAGGACTCCAAGAGGCCTTAGTTAATGCAGCCAAACACGGTAATAATCTTGATCCTAGTAAAACAGTTGTAGTCCGGTTTTCCTTAATAGATAATCAGTACTGGTGGGTAATATCAGACCAAGGACAAGGCTTTATTCCCGCATCTACTAATGATGATGAACCAACCGATTATTTACCCCCCGATGAGTCAGAAAATGGTCGGGGTTTATGTCTTCTACACCAAATCTTCGATCAAGTAGAGTGGAATCGCAAAGGTACAGAATTAAGACTTTGTAAAGAAATGGAAAATCGCCCCCGTTTGTCTTTGAGACGCTAAGGCCGCAGGGCGGAAGTCAAAAGTTTACCCTGAGCGCAGTCGAAGGGTCAAAAGTCAAAAAACTTAATCTATAGGCTTTTGATAGATTTGGAATGGTTGGTTTATTTAAGTCGTGCGGAACCGGGAACTAGGATTGAGAAATTCCTTTCCCCCCTGCTCCCTGCTCCCTGCTCCCCTGCTTCTTCCCCCTACTCCCTGCTCCCTGCTCCCCTGCTTCTTCCCCCTACTCCCTACTCCCTATTTCCTACTCCCTTATTCCCGTGACTCTCACAGGGAGGCGCGGAAATTGACTTATCTAGCCAACCAACGGCTTGTTCTAATCTAACTATGGCTTCTTGTGGCTGATTTTGAACGAGATACAAAACAGCTGCGGCTGCTTGTTCACTAGCGCGAGCATTGCGGTTAGACTTGAGGCGATGCCAATCGTTAGGTGATATACTTAGCCTTTCCATTAGGGCTTGGGCTAGTTCTAAGGTGCTAACTTCATTCAGTTGACTGGTTTTAGGAAGCTGGGTTGATTGAGACATGATTTTAAGTGGTGAGTAATGGATTGAGACGCAATCAATCGCGCCTGTATAAGAAAAGTTAAAATCTTGAGTATTGACTAGCATTTAATCATAGTTTACTACCTGAAAATGAAGCCGCCTAAACAATCACAGCCGTCAGGGTCAAATCAAGAACCAGATTTTGAGCAAGAACTAGAGGATGTGGAGCGATCGCTTGTCGCCTTAAAGGAACGTTACAATCAAGTTCAAAGCGATCGCCAAAAAAAGGCAGAATGGCAACAGCATCGTCACGAATTGCAACAAAATAAACACCAGACACCAGAAATCAAAGCAGAATTACAGCAGATTAAACAGCAGTTAGAAGCCCTAGAAATTAACTTAGAAAGTCAGTTATTTTCTTGGCGGAGTCTGAAAAAACCTTTTTGGCAAGCTGTCCGCTTTGGTGGTATGGGCGTTATCATAGGCTGGATATTAAAATCCTGTGCGGGGTAATCCCAATCTTGGCAGGATTAAGTTAAATGTTAATATTATTTAATATCTGTCTTATCTAACTTGACAAAAAACCAGTTATATAATATGTTAAATCGACGAATTGCCGAAGTCTTGCGGAGTGGTGAACCTGATGATTCTCTCGTTATTCAAGGTTGGGTAAGAACGAAACGCGAGTTAAAAGGATTTGCTTTTATAGAAGTCAATGATGGTTCGTCACTAGCTAATTTGCAAGCCGTCATCAATCAGGATTTGCCAGACTACGAAGAAATTATCAAAAAACTGAATACAGGTGCGGCGGTAGAAATCAGTGGCTTACTGGTAGCTTCTCAAGGTAAAGGACAGCGCATTGAATTACAAGCCCAAACCGTGAAGGTCTACGGAGAAGCTGAACCCGAAACTTATCCGTTGCAAAAGAAACGCCACTCTTTTGAATTTTTACGCACAATTGGACACTTGCGATCGCGCACTAATTCCTTTGGTGCAGTTTTCCGAGTCAGAAACGCCTGTTCTGCGGCTATTCACGAATTTTTTCAACAAAGAGGCTTTTTATGGGTACATACACCTATAATTACAGCTAACGACTGCGAAGGCGCAGGAGAACTATTCAGCGTTACCAGCTTGGATTTAAAAAATATTCCCCGCACAAAAAGCGAAGCTGTAGATTACACACAAGACTTTTTTGGTAAACCCACATATTTAACAGTTAGCGGACAGTTAGAAGCAGAAGTTATGGCTATGGCCTTTTCTAACGTCTACACTTTCGCCCCTACCTTCCGTGCAGAAAATTCTAACACCTCCCGCCACCTCGCCGAATTTTGGATGGTCGAGCCAGAAATGGCATTTTGTGACCTAGATGGGAACATGGATTTAGCCGAAGCATTTCTGAAACACGTTTTTAAATACGTTTTAGAAAAATGCCCAGAAGACATGGAATTTTTCAACCAACGCATTGATAAAACCGTCTTAGAAACAGCCGATAATATTATTAATAACCAATTTGAGCGCTTAACTTATACAGAAGCCGTCAAATTATTAGAAAAAGCCGATGTTAAATTTGAATATCCAGTTAATTGGGGTTTAGATTTACAATCAGAACACGAACGCTATCTAGCCGAACAACTGTTTAAAAAACCCGTAATTGTCACAGATTATCCCGCCCAAATCAAAGCCTTTTATATGCGTGTGAACGAAGATGAAACAACCGTCCGCGCAATGGATATTCTTGCACCTAAAATTGGCGAAATTATTGGCGGTTCCCAAAGAGAAGAACGCCTAGAAGTGTTAGAACGCCGCATTTTAGCCCAAGGAATGCAACCAGAAGACTTGTGGTGGTATATGGATTTACGCCGTTATGGGACTGTTCCTCATGCTGGTTTCGGCTTAGGTTTTGAAAGACTCGTGCAATTTATGACCGGGATGGCAAATATCCGCGATGTCATACCCTTCCCCCGCACACCCCAAAGCGCCGAATTTTAGTAATGTAGCATTGTCGTATTGTCAGGGATTCTCTAGGCTAAATTTGTGCAGCAAAACAAAGATTTATCCCTTACTATGATTGTATGAGTTACAAGTTACGTAACCCATAACTCTGGTTGAGAAAGGGTTAAAGAGTTTCAGGCTTTTGAAAGGCAGGCGTATAAACGTCTAGATATTTTAGAAGCTGCCCCTAACAAGGAAGCATTAATGCAACTGCCAAGTAATCGTTTTGAAGCTTTATCAGGAGACAGAAAGGGTCAATATAGTATCTGAATAAATAATAAATGGCGGATTTGTTTTCATTGGCCTGATGATTCTCCTACACCCTTCAACATTGAAATCGTAGATTATCACTAAAGGAGAATTATATGGCACGTCCACCTATTCACCCTGGAGAAATTCTGGCTGATGAAATTAATCAACTGGGCATAACTGCTAGTGAATTAGCTGGTAAACTCAATGTCCCAAAAAATAGAATTACTGAAATCATTAATGGACAAAGAGGGATAACAGCCGGAAACGCTGTAAGGTTAGGTTATTATTTTGGCACTGGTGCTGAATTGTGGATGAATCTTCAAAAGAATTATGAACTTAAGGTCGCTGAACAGACAAACGGTAAAGCGATTCGAGAAAGTATTAAACCGTATGTTTTAGTTACTTGAAATTATTTAGGTAGGGTAAATATCTATTGAAATTGAATATGAAAGAGTATGTAAGCGTAACCTACTATTAACCGAAACAAGATATAATGGTGAAAATTATCTTCAGGTAAGGTCGATAATATGACTAAAACATTAACAATTCAATTGTCAGATGAGTTAGAACATCAATTAAAAGCTGAAGCTGAAAAACTCAACTTATCTTTAGAAGAATTAGTCTTACAATCCCTTGGTAAAACCCTGAAGTTGCAAGATTCTGATGAAGAAGACCCTGTTTTACCCTTATTGGGGACATTAAGATTTGAAAATTCTGATATTGGAGAGAATCATGATCAATATCTCCAAGAAAGCGGAGAACAGGAGTTAAAAATTGCCGAATAAGGTTTTTATAGATACTTCAGGGTGGGCTAACTTATTCGTTTCTACTGAATCTTACCATCAGCAAGCAAAGCAGTGGTTTGAGGAAGCACGAAGACAAAATTTAGAAATGATCACAACCAATTATATTGTAATTGAACTGGTTGCATTGTTAAATAGTCCCTTGCGTGTACCGCGTTCACAGTTATA
>NZ_JAYGHH010000021.1:71556-74720 GCF_034931045.1 Nodularia sp. UHCC 0506 | reverse complement strand
CTTAAATAGAGCTTGCTGAATAAATATAAAAAAATCCCCTAGTATGATGACCAGGGGGAAAAGTTTTTAATTAAGTAAATAGGTTGAAATACTAGCCAGCATTAGCTAAGAGTAATTCTCGCTTTTCTGAGCCATGTATTGTTACCTGATTGTCATCATCAACATCCACTGTGGCTGTAACTCCATCGGTGACTTCACCAGAAAGCATGGCTTCAGCCAGAGGATCTTCTAACAAGCGCATAATTGCTCGGCGTAACGGTCTAGCCCCGTAACTGGGGTTATAGCCTTCTTCTACGACACGCTCTTTAAAGCGTTCTGTAACTTCTAAAGTGATGCCTTTTTCAGTCAAGCGACTAGCAAGTTCACGGAGCATGATATCCGCGATTTGCTTGACTTCATCTTTAGCAAGCTGGGTGAAGACGATAATATCATCCAAGCGGTTGAGGAATTCAGGACGGAAATATGCTTTGAGTTCCTCATTTACTAGGGTACGAATGCGGTTGTAGCTTGCATCGGCCGCAGTCTCGAAGTCAAAGCCTAAACCACCACCACCTTTTTCAATTACCTTAGAACCGATGTTAGAAGTCAGAATAATCAGGGTGTTTTTGAAGTCCACTTTCCGACCTTTTGCGTCGGTGAGGTGTCCATCATCTAAAAGTTGCAGCAGCATATTAAATACATCAGGATGCGCTTTTTCGATTTCGTCGAACAGGATCACTGAGTATGGTTTGCGGCGCACGGCTTCTGTGAGTTGTCCGCCATCGTCGTATCCTACGTAACCAGGAGGTGAACCAATCAGCTTGGAAACTGTATGTCCTTCCATGTATTCGGACATATCTAGGCGAATCATCGCTTCTTCGCTACTAAAGAAGTAAGATGCTAAGGATTTCGCTAATTCTGTTTTACCAACTCCGGTAGGCCCAGAGAAAATAAAACTAGCGATGGGACGATTGGGATTTTTTAACCCGACTCTGGCGCGACGGATGGCACGAGATACGGCTGTAACTGCTTGTTCTTGACCAATTAACCGTTCGTGGAGTGTGTCTTCTAGGTGCAGCAGCAACTCTGACTCAGATTCGGTGAGTTTGTTGACTGGTACGCCTGTCCAAGAAGCGACGATTTGAGCAATGTCTTCCTCATCTACGATGGGTGAATTGACAAAATCCTCAGCTTGTGGTTCAAATTGCAGATCGGCTTCGAGTTTGATTTCCTCGTCGCGCAGTTCTCCGGCTTTGCCAAAGTTCTGAGTTCTGACTGCTTCCTCTTTGGCTTTAGTCACACCGACTAATTGCTTTTTGAGTTCTTTATTGGTAGAAATTCGAGAGTTTCGCAACCGCACACGAGAACCAGCTTCATCAATCAGGTCAATTGCTTTATCTGGGAGAAAGCGATCGCTGATGTAACGGTCTGATAATTCGGCGGCGGCTTGAACTGCTTGGTCAGAAATGTGGACTTTGTGGTGCTGCTCATAAGCTCCGCGCAAGCCGTAGAGAATTTCCACAGTTTCTTCTACTGATGGTTCCCCGATCAGAACTGATTGGAAACGACGCTCTAATGCGGCATCACGCTCAATATGCTGACGATATTCATTAAGAGTGGTTGCACCAATACATTGGAGTTCACCGCGTGCTAAGGCAGGTTTGAGGATATTGGCTGCATCTAAGCCACCTTCTGTACCACCAGCACCAACCAAGGTGTGAACTTCGTCAATGACCAAAATGATATTGCCAGCAGCACGAACTTCTTCGACAATTTTCTTCAGGCGTTCTTCAAAGTCCCCACGAAAACGGGTTCCAGATACTACCATGCCCATATCAAGACTGATAACTTGCTTATCCAGCAAGATTTCCGGTGCATCTTGATTGACAATACGTTGAGCTAGACCTTCGGCGATCGCAGTTTTACCAACGCCTGGTTCACCAATCAATACAGGATTATTCTTTGTCCGGCGACCGAGAATTTGGATGGTGCGCTCAATTTCTTTGGCTCGACCAACTACAGGGTCAAGCTTGCCTTCTTGGGCTAATTTAGTTAGGTTTCTGCCAAATTCCTCTAAAGTCACATTTTGGTTGCGCTTGGAACCGCTACCTGTACTCGCAAAAACAGTTCCACCTTCACCCAAACGACGGATGACGTTTGTGCGGACGTTTTTGAGGTCAACCCCTAGATTTTGTAGGACTTTGGCGGCGACACCTTCACCAGCCTCGGTTAATCCTAAGAGTAAGTGTTCTGTGTTGATGTAGTTATTGCCCAGACTATTAGCTTCTCGAAAGGATTGCTCGAATAAGCTTTTTACCTTGGGAGTAAAAGGTATTTCTGGTGGTACAAAACCAGAACCTCTACCGATAATTTTTTCTACTTCGCGGCGTGCTTCCTTGAGAGTAACACCCAATTCGGCCAGCACTTTAGCAGCAACCCCAGTCCCTTCTCCGATTAGACCCAGGAGAATTTGTTCAGTCCCTACGAAATTGTGTCCCAGACGACGTGCTTCCTCCTGGGCTAACATAATTACTTTAATGGCTTCGGAAGTGAAGTGTTCAAACATAATGGGTTCTTGCTCCCTTGCTGCTTTGGGCTTTGGGTGAGCTAAATATTCACCCTCATTTAAACTTTTTTGTATTTTCTTAAAGATAATGTATCTTTATTTAAAGTTACATGGCAGTGGTGAGAGCCGTATGGGGTGAGGTGTGGTTGCCGTCATGATTTATTTTGGCGGGATAGAAAGACTATTAAATCTCGATTTGGGATGAAGTAATAATCCAACTATAGGTATAAATCATGTCTGAATTACACGGAAATAAAGACCAACAGCATCCTCTCTATAACCGCGATCGCTCCTCAATTAATATTTTACTCGCTCAAGAGGCAACAAACTACAATTTAGCCGAATTAGCTAGATTAAGAATTCGTTATCAAGGTTTTCCAGGGGCGAGAGACATCCAAAAAGACCTGGATCAAATTTTGCAGCAGTGGGGTTTGACGGAGGCCGAACTTTTTGAAAAAACTCGCCAGATGCACGATATTGGCGGAGTTTATCAAAGTCGTGGCAAAAAAGAAGAGCAAGATTGGAATTAGTCATTGGTCATTGGTCATTAGTCATTGGTCATTGGTCATTGGTCATTAGTCATTGGTCATTGGTCATTGGTCATTGGTCATTAGTCATT
>NZ_JAYGHH010000021.1:46237-71474 GCF_034931045.1 Nodularia sp. UHCC 0506 | reverse complement strand
AGTCATTGGTCATTGGTCATTGGTCATTAGTCATTAGTCATTGGGAAGTTGATTCTCCCCTGCACCCTGCCCCCTGCCCCCGTTCCTCTTCTCCTTGGTCATTGGGTCGAAAAATTTTCTCAGTCTTTTTTGTGATGTATCTAATTCTTATTCATCCAAATTCCTTTCTTCTCCATACTTCCGCAGCTGTTTTAGTAACTTGTCTTGGGATGAGTCGGGAATTGCTGGATTAATAATTGGTTGGGGGTTGAGTTCCAAAATATCTACAACAGCCGATGTCGGTTTGATATTCAGCGCTTGTTGCGTTGGTTTGAGGGCTGGAAGCTCAATTTTAGGTGTACTCAGAGGAGGCTGTTTAACAACTGGTTTATTTACAGGTAGTTGCTGAACAGGAGGTTGGCTAACGGCTGTTTTGAGGGAGTCTAAAGTAGCAGCTACCTTTACGTCTTGCTGCATCTGTTCTGTGGAAGACACCAAGCCACTTAAACCATTGACCAATTGCAGCAGATTTTTTCGGAAAGCTGGATCACCTGTCAATTCATCTAAATCAGAGGTGATTTTTTGGGTATTTTCAAAAGTTACCCTAGCTGAATCCAAGGTTTGCTGCATTAACACTAAATTTTGAGGGTTGTTTAAAGCTTGAGAAGCATCACGTAAATTGGCTGATGCTTGGGCTGCATTTGCTGAGAGGCTTTCTAAATTGTTGATTAATTCGCCTTGGGTTAGTCGATCAAAAGCAGGTGATAGGCTGCTGACTGTCACCCGGAGTTGGTTGCTAATTTCGGTAATATTGTTCAAAGTACCAACCAAAGAACTCCGGTTACTGGTGACGAGTTCATCTAGATTACTCAATAACCGACTAGCTTGATTGGCTGTGGAACTAAATTCACTTGCCGTCGCACCTAATTGATCTACTGTTTTAGTAGCGGATGTAGTGAGTTGATTTGTGGATTGTTGGACTGAATTAGCAGTAGCGGAAAATGTACCTATTTGTTGTTGAAAGCTTTTGCTTAAATTTTGAAAATCTTGAGTGAGAGAAGCAACACCAGTGGCTGCTGCTGTAGAGCTTTCTAGAAGTCGATTTAGTCTTTGGTAAAATTCCGGGTTACTATATGTAGTGGTTAAATCTGTTGATTTGCGAATCAGTTCATCAATGCTGATGCCAATTTGACCTGATAACCGAGAACCATGACAAATAATCAAGCTATCATCACAATTATTATCTAAGGGTTTAGCGATCGCTTCCCCAGTCGGTATAGATTTCTTGGGTGTAATGTCGATAATACTTTCACTAATTAATCCACTCTGATTAGCTTCAATTACTACATCACTAGAAATCATCAAATCAGCTGGAAAAATTTCGATTTCCACTTCTATGGCGTTTGACCCTGCTTTCACTCTGGAAATATTGCCTACTTTCACACCCCGATAACGAACTGGTGCGCCTCGTTGCATACCACCAGCATTAGCAAATTCCACCATAAATTTGTACGAATTGCTCCCTGATGTAAATCTATTTAACCAGAGGACAATCATTATAAATGCACCCAAACCCAGGAGGATGAGTAACCCCACTGAGCCTTCTCTTAATGTGCGCTTAGACGCAAAGCTGTTTGTTATGATATCTCGCATATTATTTCTCCATCCACTTAACCAGCTACCTGAATTGGACCATCCACACTGCCACTAATAAATTGTCTAATCAAGGGATGTTCTGTGCTATCTATGTCACTAACTGTACCTTGCCATTGCACTTTACCTTGATAAAGAAACACTAGTCTATCAGCAGTACGGCGAATGGTACTATCTTGATGCGTCACAATGGCATAAGTACTACAGACTCCTTGAGTCGATTGCAATTGACGAATTAAATCTTCTATGACTGTTGAGGCAATCGGGTCTAGTCCGGCTGTGGGTTCATCGTATAGTAAAACTTCTGGCCCCTCTGTGAGATTATCAGGATTAGAGATAATCGCTCTGGCAAAACTTACCCGTTTTCGCATTCCCCCGGATAGTTCAGATGGATAGAGATGGCTAATTCCAGATAAACCGACCATTTCTAATTTTTCTTTAACTATTTGTTGAATACGCGATGGCGGTATCTTGGAATGTTGATATAGTAAAAAACCCACATTTTCATCCACTGTCAACGAATCAAATAACGCCGCCTGTTGAAACACCATCCCAATCCCAATCGGATCAGTACTGTCCTCAATTAACCCATTTCGCCGTACCCCTTGGATATAAATTTCTCCGCTATCAGGAGCCATTAATCCGGCAATAATTCGTAAAACCGTTGATTTACCAGTTCCTGAAGGCCCAATAATTCCTACTGCTTCCCCCCGGTAAATCGTCAAATCCACATTATCTAAAACTTTATTACTACCAAAGGACTTAGAAATTCCTTTTAGTTCAATTAATGGTTCATTCATTGGTAATTGGTCATTGCTTATTGGTCATTAGTCATTAGTCATTAGTCATTAGTTATTAGTCATTAAAATATGAACTCAGCACTCAATACTCAGCAGTATCAAAGTAAAATCATCGTGATTGGTAGCGGTATTGGCGGGTTATGCGCTGCGGGTTTACTTGCTCGTTATGGTAAGCAAGTGATTGTGTGTGAAAGCCACGCAATTCCCGGTGGTGCAGCCCATAGTTTTAGACGACGGGGATTTGAATTTGATTCTGGCCCCTCTTTTTACTGTGGTTTGACAGATAAACAAAGCTTGAATCCTATCAAACAAGTTCTCGATGTTCTAGGCGAATCTCTCCAAGTTATACCCTATGAGCCATTAGGACACTACCATTTTCCTGAAGCCATTTTTGCAGTTTATAGCCATGCTGAAAAGTACCTTAATGAACTACATAAAATAACGCCCCAAGGCGCTAAGGAATTCCAACAGTTTGCCGAACGCTTATTAGGGTTATACGAAGGGATGAAAGGTATTCCCACTCTAGCTTTAAGAGCAGATTGGCAGGTGATTTTAATCTTGATGACACGTTACTGGCCTTCTTTGGCGAAAATGTTACCTAATTTGCCCCTGGTTCAGTCTTCTGTAGGCAATGTCATGGATGCTACAGTCAAAGACCCTTGGGTACGTCGCCTCATTGACCTGGAGTGCTTTTTATTATCTGGTTTAAAGGCACACAGCACAATTGCGCCAGAGGTAGCTTTTATGTTAGGTGAGCGCTCCCGTGCCGGGGTTGAATATCCTGTAGGCGGAAGTGGTGCAATCGTTAATGCTTTGGTGCGGGGTTTAGAACGCTGGGGTGGTAAGTTACGTTTGGGGTGTCATGTCGAGCAAAAGAACCTTATGCTGGATGGGAACGAAATGATGGATATGAAGCCAGGAAACAAGAAAAAGCCCAATCTTTATATCGGGCTTTAGAGCGAATTATCCCCGATATTCGCCAGCGTGTAGTGTTGGAACTGATTGGGACACCGTTAACTCATGCTCATTATTTACGACGATATCAGGGAACTTATGGCCCGGCTATAGTTGCGGGTAAGGGGATGTTTCCTGGTACGCAAACACCGATAAAAGGATTGTATCGTGTGGGTGATAGTACTATGCCCGGAATTGGTGTCCCTGCGGTAGCTGCTTCAGGTATTTTGTGTGCTAACAGTTTGGTGAATGTGCAGGAAATGGGGAAGTTATTGGATGGTTTGAAGTTTTAGGGTTGCGGAGGGGAAAGGGATTTTATGGCACGCAGAGGCGCACCAGAGGAGGAGGTGAGAATTAGCGATTTGGAAATTTTATTAGGACTTATGCAAAAACTCTCTTAAACCCTCTTGTCTCAGTGTACTCTGTGTCTCTGTGGTTCGTTTTTCTATAAGTAACTTATTTAGGATTGCTATATCTGACAAATTGCTTTTAAAACTTGTAATAATTCAACTGCACGGGGAGGCTCCATAAAATTTAATAATGGCAAAAGATGATAAATGGGAGGATTAACTTGTTCAATATAAACGAACTGATAAGCTCTGCCATTAGTTGTTAAACCCCAAACAGATGTTTGATTATTTAAATTTTTATAAGCGTAGGTGAGCAGTTGAGGTAAGCCTGTTGATATATCAATTTGACTATTGTTTGATTCAATTAAAAGTATCCAGAAATATACTTGAGATTTGGTAGGTTTAGCTTTACTAATAGCTAAAATATCCATCCTGCCTTTAATGGTGGTATCTTCATCCTCAATCTCAATATCAGCAATATCTTCTTCTAGGCGAATCTCGATAGGATAGCGATAAAAGCCAGCTAATCTCAGCAACGGTGCAAGTACAAGAAATTTGACCTGTCCTTCCGAAACTTTGCCAGACTTCAGGTAACGTTGAAAGTCATCTCTAATTTGTAGAAGTTCTTGGTGTTCTGCTTCTAGGAGAGGTTCTAGGGATAAAAAGTGAGAAAATGATTCACTGTACTGTTCTTGAAAGCCAAACAGACGCTGAACATTCTCTAGAGATAAATTACTAGCATTGAGAATTGTCATTGATTTTTGCTCACATCCAGCAAAAAATATTGCATTACATTAATATTACTTGCTACACCCTCTTTAATGCTGATGCACTTTTTCTAGTAACCACATGGAAGCAACAGTACCGATAAAATGAGCCGCAATACCATTAATATTAGCTACTACTATAAATACATCCAGCGCTCGAATAATCTTGTTGGGGTCAGTAATTGCGACTCCTGGGGGTTGAGATACAGCTTTTGCTACTAACACACTGACGCTGATTCCTGCGCCTAAAATGGTGATGAGTATTCCTATTAAACTCAGCAGAATACCCATGCGGATAGCTCTAGTTGTATCCGCTTTACTAGGATGCAGAGTTGGGTTAATATTGCCTAAGCGTCTACCTATGCGGGTGTAACGAAAATCCCAAAATACGCTAAATAGTAATAATAAAATCCCAATTATAGCCCAAATTACACCAATTCCTAAGCCTGGATTCGGTTGATTAGCAAAATTACGACCAGTCGAAGCAAATAATAACAATAAGCCAGAAACCAGCGCTAATGACAATTGCACCCACAACATAACCCACCCTGTGAGACGAATTTGATGGGCAATTTTAGGTATTCTATTTCTATTATGATGTGATGTTGCTAGAGATGATCGCGTTTCTGTTTCTGGTTCCATATTAATTTTAGTTGTCCCCATAACAAATAATATTTGCACTGCCCTAACTCATGCACCCACCCACAGACCGAATTACGGCAAAATCTTGAGGAATAGATGCAAGAAATAAATAGTTATCAAACTCCAGGATGATGATAAATCAGTCAAAAATTGACATAATATTCCGATAAAGCATGATATTTAAGAATATGCAGCTAATGGTAAAGAATAAACAGCATGATTAAATCGTGGATGGTAATTGGGGGTGTGGCTTTTGTTATTGCTTTGGCGGCTAATTTGATTACGCCAAGTGGTATCCAGTGGTTTAAACGCTTACAAAGACCGAGATGGTTAACTTTTGAGGGTGCGATTCCGATTATTTGGACTGTAATCTTTATTTGCGGTGCTTGGTCAGCTTATATTGTTTGGGAAAGTAACCCAGGAACTACAAAAACTTGGTTATTCATGGGTTTATATTTGTTATTAGAAATAGCGACTATCGCCTATACACCTGTAATGTTTCGCTTGCGTAGTCTGCGGGTAGGGACAATTTTGGGCGGTACAGGTTTGGTGATTTGTCTAATATTAACACTTGCCATTTTACCTATTTCTATTTCCGCAGTAGCTTTGTTAGTTCCCTATTTGTTATGGAGTCCTATAGGTACTTATACGACTTGGAAAATGATTAGCCTTAATCCTCAAGATGGGTAAAATTTTCAGATAAATTATCAGCTTTACTCAAAATGAATAAACTACCATCTCCGCCGCGTCCAATTCGGAAATTTTCATCTAAATAAGTAATATCAAGAGTAGGGACTCTACCTTGGGGACCATTAGCAGGAACTACTTTAAATGGGTTAAGTTGGGGAGTGTCAAAGCCAAATATTTTTTGAATGGATAGATAGCGTTTATTAAAATTTACATTAATGCGTTGATTCGGTAAAGGTGATAAATTATCTGTGGCTGGTGCAAAACTAGCTGTTACTTTCACATATCCTGAAACTATTCCCAGAGGATGTTTCACAAAAGCCAAGTTAAAAAATAGTGTATTGGTAACATCAATTACTTGATAAACTTCACCCAATTGTAATCCTAATGGTAGGGAATCTAAAGAGCGGATTTCTCTAGCTGTGGAGTATAACAATTTCCAAGCACCATTGAGTAGAGAAATAGCATTTAAGAGTGGTTGGGGGTGAGGATTACAACTTTCTAGTTCCGTCGTTAATTGGGCGATTTCTGCGGCTGAGGTTTTATCTAGCTTCAAATCGGTGAGAGGAGAAATGAGATTGCTTTTGGTTTGCATCTCCTCTAGGGAAGCTTGTAATTTTTGCTTTAATGAAAGTGGATTATTCAAGGGTTCGCTATTTTCCGGCCATAACGTGCAGTTAAAGGATCAGCCGGATTATTTTGATTATACAACCAAGCCCACATCTGATCACCAAAGGAAAAATGCCACCATTCTCTAGGGTTGCGTTGGAACCCAGCTTTTAACATCACATCATGTAATAATTGCCGATGAGCGTGGTATTGTGGTGCATCTGGGTGGTCACTATTGGCATAATAATTGGGATGCGATCGCTCTGACAATTCATCAATGGGCGAACCCATATCAACTATTTCCCCAGCATCATTTACCAGCGTCACATCTACAGCCGCACCCGTACTGTGGGGAGGGGGAGTTTTTTCATCAAAACTGGGTACAGCCCAAATTTCATAAACCGACTCCCAAATCTCTTGGCGTTGGTTGGGTGATAACTCCGCCTCAGTCAAACCTTTCTGTTCTAACGCTTGGGCAAAACTGTAATCTACCATAAACTGTTGTACAGCCACAGGGCGATAAGCATCAAAGATTTGGATATACCAATGAGGATGCAGTTCTTGTAGATAATTTTGGGCTTGAATTAAATTATCAATCACACTTTGGCGGAGATAATAAGGTGAATGTTCCCCATAGTTTGCACCAAGTTTTTCATAAGGATGGGGAGATTCCACTGCAAATAATTCCAAAGGAATCTGTATTAACAATTCACCACATTCAAGAATAGGTATTTGGTGATACGGTCTCATAAGTTTTGAGGCTGATAAACCCGAAAGTAGATGCAAGATTTTTGAAGATTTTACCATCAAAAGTCTGAATTTTGGGGCTGACAGATACCTATTCCTTATTCCCTACCTCTTCAGCAAACCCTAATTATGAATTACCATTTTTCAGTCCAATAAACAATTTCAGAGGCTGAACTATCAATAGCTACGCCGTAACTATGCCCGTGATTCCATTTAAAACCAGGTGTACCTGTGTCTTTGGCATCTAATACTAATATTTCGTAAGTGGCTGGAAATGATTCTTTAGAAGCATCACTAGTGTAAAAAAATGTTGTTGGCACACCATTGTGTAAGTTAACATGATCGTTGGTGTTACCACCTGTATACTGATACTTAGCGATTTTCTTATATTGTGCAAGTAATTTTTGGATTTTTTCTGGTGAATGCTTAAGCCTGATTTGAAAAAATTTTTCTTCTGTTGGAAGTCCAGAATAATAGGCGATACGAACATTTTTAGCCCCATATAGGGCGTGAGGAAAGTGTGTAATATATTCGTGATTAGACCCGAAGTGTTGGAGTATTTCTTGATAGCGTGACGTATCAGTTATTATTTTAACTTTGCTGCTATTGTTAACAGAATTTTGTAAAAAAACACTTCCCCCAACAATGCCAAGACTACTTAAGGAAAGTAGAGCTATTATGGCTATGTCAATAATATGCGATCGCTTCATTGAGTTGAGTATATCTAAATTTAATATTCATATACCCAACTACTAAAAGCTGCTAACCGAGATATTGAGCAAAACTTTGCTTAATTCACGCAAATTACGAGGCGATTGTAAAATTATTATAAAGTAGAAACCAACTAGTAAAGCAGGGCGTAAATGGGACAACTATTTAAAATCAATCAAAAGCCTATTTTAACTTTTGACTTCACGGCGGTACTAGGGGCGGGTTTATTAAAATTATTATTGGTAATTGGGGTTTGCTGAAGAGGTAGGGAATAGGTATCTGTCAGCCCCAAATTTTCTGATTTATCTGGGTTTTATACAGCATATTTAATTTTTTAGAGGTACACTAAGGCGGGCAGGATGCCCACCCCACAAGAGTTTTAGTATTAAATCTGTACCTTATCTACCTGCAAACTGCTGTATTTATTCAGGCAGCCCTAATTGAACATACTTTTCTTAGTTTCTGGTTTCGTGGTGAAAATATCGAAACAATTGATAATAATTGCGTAATAAATGTCAAGCCATTTTAGGAATTTTTCCGGTATTATTGTGAGTAGATTAACGACTTTTAAATCGACATGACGATCTGGCTAAATGGGCTAGGTCGCTTTTTGTTTTCACTACCCGACAAAAGATCCGGCAATCATTCCCGCAAGTAAAATAAAACCAACCCAGACATTTTGGCGGAACATTTGCCCATACTCATCGTTAGGTAAATCTTGGCTGATTAAACGTAAACACTGCCAAATCCAGCCAATAGTAGCAATTGCTAGTCCAACCCAAAAGGCTAAATTAAGATGAATCAATATACCTAACCAAGCCAGTAAAATTACTGTACTAAGAAAGAAAATACCAATAGCTAGAGGGGCGTAATTACCAAAAAATAAAGCGCTGGAATTAATACCAATGCGACGATCATCGTCGCGATCGCTCATAGCATAAACCGTATCAAATCCCAATGTCCACAATATAGTCGCGCCCCACAATAGCCAAGTGGGTTGAGACAGAGTTTGTGTTACCGCACTCCAGCTAATCAACACCGCAAAACCCCAAGCAATGGAAAGTACCAGCTGCGGGACTGGAAATACTCGCTTTGCACCTGGATAAAGCACAATTACTGGTACAGCCGCCACAGATAACCAGAAACTTAAGGGATTAAGATATAAAGCCAGTGCTGCTGCACAGAATAGGGAAACAATAGCGACTACAATTCCGACTTTGATAGATAGGGCGCGAGAAGCTAAGGGGCGATCGCGTGTTCTCTCTACTTCTGGATCAATATTCCGATCCCACAAATCGTTGACTACACAACCAACCGCACTCGTGGCTAGAGTACCTAAAACAATTACACATACTAAAGGTAAAGGTGGTTTTCCAGAGGCTGCTAAAAAAACAGACCAAAGGGCAGGAATCATTAAAATTAGCCGTCCTTCTGGTTTATGCCACCGCAAAAGCCGGATAATAGTCAGCCAGACTGGTTCCTGTTTGAGTTCTTGAGGATTCAGCATATAAATCAATTAATCACCTTAGAGGGCTGGTTTACACATCTTTACATTTATAGAATAACTTGATTTTATATTTGTCAAAGCACAACCGTTAACAGGCGATCGCAGTTACAAAACTTAAACTATTACTTGTTATGAAAAAAGTGTGAGAAACTAGTAATATTACTCAGGACATATCACTTTTTCCAGTTATCAGGCGCATCTGTCGATAGTAGGTAACTGTTCTGAGATGATATAGCCTTTGCACATAGTCAGACTAAGAATATATTTATTGAGTATCAACAAAGTGCTGAACACCCCGACACACCAACTTGCTAAAGTCCTTCCTTAAATGAGAGAAATCTAGATGCTGAATTTAGTTTCAGCTAACTGGGACAGTGTTAGCACCCCACCAGTTAAGCAAAACAGGATTATTGCTGCCATTGACATGGGAACTAATTCTCTGCACATGGTAGTAGTAAAAATTGACCCGACGTTACCATCGTTTCGGATTATTGCCAAAGAAAAAGAAACCGTCAGACTAGGTAATCGTGATATCACAACTGGAGAACTGAAAGCAGAGATTATTGACAAGGCGATTACTGCCCTGAGACGCTTTCAAGAAGTTGCCAAAACAGCCAACGCAGAAACAATCATCGCCGTAGCAACCAGCGCTGTGCGAGAAGCCCCTAATGGTCGAAATTTTCTGCACAGAGTAGAAGAAGAGTTAGGTTTAAGCGTTGACTTAATTTCTGGACAAGAAGAAGCCCGACGCATCTATCTAGGTGTACTGTCGGGGATGGAATTTCACAACCAACCCCATATTATTGTTGATATTGGCGGTGGTTCCACAGAATTAATTTTGGGGGACAGTCAAGAAGCCCGCAGTCTTACCAGTACAAAAGTTGGCGCAGTGAGACTCACTAGCGAGTTTATCAAGAATGATCCCATCAGCGATGCCGAGTTTCAGTATCTGCAAGCCTATACACGTGGGATGTTAGAACGTTCTGTAGAAGATGTCCTAGCAAATATCAAATTGGGGGAATCTCCCCGTTTGGTGGGAACCTCCGGGACGATTGAAACCCTAGCCATGATTCATGCACGGGAAAATTTAGATACTATTCCTTCCACCCTGAATGGCTACGAGTTCAGCCTGAAGGACTTGCAGAATTGGGTATATCGCTTGCGAAAAATGTCTAACTCGGAGATTTCTCATATACCCGGTATGCCAGATAAACGAGCGGAAGTGATTTTGGCTGGTGCTGTTGTTTTACAGGAGGCTATGAGTTTATTAGGGGTGGAATCAGTGACAGTATGCGGGCGCGCCCTCCGGGAAGGTGTGATTGTAGATTGGATGTTAGCCCACAGTTTGATTGAAGATCGACTGCGCTATCAAGGTTCAGTCCGTGAACGCAGTGTATTGAAACAGGCTGATAAGTATCAGATTAATTTAGAACATAGCGATCGCGTGGCCTTATTTGCTTTGAGTTTATTTGACCAAACCCAAGGAATATTACATAACTGGGGAGTCAATGAGCGACAAATGTTATGGGCTGCGGCTATCTTACATAATTGTGGGCATTACATCAGCCATTCGTCTCACCACAAGCATTCCTACTATTTAGTTCGCAATAGTGAATTACTCGGCTACACTGAAACCGAAATTGAAATTATTGCTAATTTAGCCCGTTATCACCGCAAATCACAGCCTAAGAAAAAACACGAAAATTACCGGAATTTACTGAATAAAGAGCATCGACAAATAGTCAGCCAATTGAGTGCGCTGTTGAGATTAGCAGTTGCATTAGATCGGCGACAAATTGGTGCGATCGCTCACGTACAATGTGACTACAATCCTGATAGCCAGGAATTTCAAATGTTGATTTTTCCCTCTAAATCTGATGATGATTGTGCTTTAGAACTTTGGAGCTTAGATTTTAAAAAACCAGTGTTTGAAGACGAATTTAAAGTAAAATTGTTGGCTAAATTGAAACAGTCTCCTTTTGCCAAAATATAGGTTATACAAGATTTTTTGGTGCGTTAACATTGTGTAACGCACCGACTAAGCCATTGTTAGGGGCGAAAGTTTTTTGGTGTGGTGATATTAACAGGAATAACTATGTTACTTTTAATAGTTCTTCCACTCATACCAGTCCTATTACGACCATTACCACTATTCCTAATTTCGTGACGAACTTCTTGATGCTGTCTCACTCGTCCATTATTACCAGTATTTACTTGTACTGCTGTAGAAGAACTGGTATTTCCTGTACAGGACTTTGGACTGATCATTTCCACATTAGAAGTTTGTTTGGCTGGTGTGTTAGATATATTCAGTTGCACACCAACATGGGACATTACACACTGTGCTACTGCGGGTTTAGTAGTAATAGCAGTCACAATTAAACACATCCCAAAAGATAAGAAACCAAGATATAAATCTTTATATTTCATCTAAATTGCCTCATTTTCTGACGTTAATAACAAGACACGTAAACTTGACTACTTTGAGTGCTGTGTCTACTATTTCTGCGAATTTGTGTGGTTTCTTGTTTAACAACACTACCTGATTCTTTACAGGTATTTCTCCAGAAAATGTTGAAATGACTAAGTGGACTATTTCTATTTATGTAGCTTCTTCTGGAAGGAACACTTAGCTCTGTATTTTCAGTTTCCACATGAATATTTCCGTGGGAATCTTGACGAATTCTCACAGATCCTGCTTGCATATCTATTTCACTTGCTTGGGTAACAACAGGTAGAAATAAACTGAAAAAAATTAGCAGTGAAAAAAATTTGTCCATAAGTATGGGAAACCCCAAATTAAAGAAAAAGTTTAGGGTAAAGTTATGTTTTACATATCAGCTTTACCCTAATAATTTAGCAGCAGTAACTCAATTTAACGCCTGGAAAAATGCCAATTATTAATGTCTATTAAATCTGCCTCGATGAAAATTACGTTGTTGGTGTCCTTGCTCAATTTGTTGGTTGCTTTGAGAAGCATTGTTTATACACCTATTGTAAAAACCAACAGTATCACAGCGCTGATTGGTGACTTGACCGCTAGATGAACTACCACCACGTCTGGAATTTGTGCGAACATTTTGATGAACTTGTGTTGCCCGATTCACACTTGTATTACCATCGCCAGTAATAATATTCTCCTGGTTGATAATTTGAGCATTATCAACATGATGAGGCCGAGCATGAGCAGGACTAGAAGCAAATGCGATCGCACTGACAGTGAATAGACCAATGATAAATTTATTCATGGAAAACTCCACAGCTTTGAATGGTTAATCTACCCACTAGCTCTGATTAGCTTTAAGCGATTGGGTGCGCTAGTTTCGTATCTCAGGTATCCATCATCATAGGAATATTTTGAGTAATTATCTGCTTAATAAGCACAAAGCTTACTCAGTTGTTTGTCAAACCATATACATTTTGCAAAAATCCCATCATCTTTCTGGAAATATCATCTATCTGAGGCAATAACTTTCATCCTAATTATTATTTCCCGTTCACCAATATTCTGAGCGAACACAAAAGTACATAATTCGGTAAAATTGGGTAAAGCAATTTTGGCATTTGTTAAACAAAGGCATCAGTAAACCCATGCAACTGAAACTCAGTGCATCTAAATTTCCCTGGACTTCCTTACTGTTAATCGCCCCGTTTTTTCTATGGGGAACGGCAATGGTGGCGATGAAAGGAGTCATACCCCACACGACACCCCTATTTATGGCAGGTATGCGATTGTTACCAGCTGGGGTGTTAATTTTGATTGCAGCCGTCTTGATGGATAAACCCCAACCCAAGGGTTGGTCAGCATGGCTGTGGATTATTTTATTTGCCTTGATAGATGGGGCTTTATTTCAAGGCTTTTTGGCAGAGGGATTAGTCAGAACTAGTGCTGGACTCGGATCTGTAATGATTGACTCTCAACCTTTGGCAGTGGCTTTGCTGTCGTTGTGGTTATTCCAGGAACATATTGGTTTGTGGGGATGGCTAGGATTAGGGCTGGGAGTGGTCGGTATTAGTTTAATTGGCTTGCCCGATGAGTGGATTTTGCAATTTTTTGATGCCAACGTCAATGTGACTATGGGCGAATGGCAAGATTTATTTGCTAGTGGTGAATGGTTAATGTTGTTAGCTGCCCTCTCAATGGCCGTGGGAACAGTCATGATTCGGTTTGTGTGTAGGTATGCTGACCCGGTAGCTGCTACGGGATGGCACATGATTTTGGGTGGATTGCCGTTGTGGGGAATTTCCTCTGTAGCAGAATCTCAACAGTGGCAAAATCTGATGACATCTGAATGGATTGCCTTGGGATATGCCACAGTATTTGGAAGTGCGATCGCCTATGGATTATTTTTCTATTTTGCTTCTAGCGGTAGTCTCACCAGTCTTAGTTCTTTAACCTTTCTCACGCCAATTTTTGCCCTATTATTTGGCAATCTCTTGCTCTCAGAAGTTCTCAGTCCCTTACAGTGGGTGGGAGTAGGAATGACTTTAATTAGCGTCTATCTCATTAACCAGCGTGATAACTGGGCGGGACAAAATCAAGAGAATGTTAAAAAAGAAACTACACCACCATCACCAGTTTTAGAAGCATCAGTTCATAAATAAATTAGTCAATTTCATGTTTTTTTTGTTACTTTATTACTTGAAAAGTTAACATTTAGGTATCTTGACGTTATTGTAAAATCGATAGCTCCAATAACACTCCAGGGTAAAACTGTCAATATGAGGCAATGTTATTCCTCAATTCTAATTTTGACCTGTCTTACTTGCTTGGGTATTTACCCGCATCGTGCAAGTACAGCAGCACCTGACCTCGCATCCCCAAAAATGGCACAAACAAGTTCGACAATACCTATCACCGAGGAGGTTGTCCAATTTGGTAGTCAAGGGTCATATATTCAGGTAATGCAAATTCAATTAAAGGATTTAGGATACTACGATGGGGCGATAGATGGAATATATGGACGAAATACGCAAAATTCTGTCATTGAGTTTCAGAAATCCCAAAATTTAGCAAAAACAGATGGTACTGTCGATGTAGCAACTAGGCGTAGTCTGCAAACAGCTTGGACACAAATAAATCAGTTTGCTGTCACCGCCCCTTGTATTCCTGTAACTGTCCCAGAAACTGAGCAACCGCAACCAAGCCAGCGAGGGCTAATGTGGTTGTCATTATTGGGTATGGGAATTATCGGCAGTATTGGCGCACTCCTGTTCCTACTCAGATGGTTGAGTCAGATGAAACATCAAGACCAACCAGAATCTACAAGTATGGAATTCAAAGCGTTGAGTCCTGGTAAAGAAGACCTAGTAAGCCAACCATTACCAGAGTTAGAAAAGGTATCAGAACAGTACCAAGATGATGTATCTATTCTCAGTCCGCAAACAGCAACAGCATCAATTACTACAACAGTAATATCACCTGAAACAACTTCACGTTTGAGCAAACTGAGTATTATTGATGAACTGATTCATGACTTACGTGATAGCGATCGCACAAAGCGGCGCAAGGCTATTTGGGATTTAGGTCAGCAAGGCGACTCAAGAGCAATTCAGCCATTGATAGACTTGATGATTCATGCCGATTCTCAACAACGGAGTTTAATTTTGGCTGCCTTGTCAGAAATTAGCGCTCGCGCACTCAAACCCATGAACCGGGCTTTGGCTATTTCATTGCAAGATGAAAGTCCACAGGTACGACAAAATGCGATTCGTGACCTAACTCGCGTTTATGACATGATGATTCAAATGAGCCAGATGTTAGCCCACGCACTGGAAGACCCAGATAACGATGTGCAGAAAACGGCCAAATATGCTCTGACTCAAATGAGTAAAATGCGGACTGTACCTAATCAACAGAGTTTATCCGAAGATCATCACCACGAGGCATAACAAAAAAAATTAAAGATATTTTAACCGAATTTTGATGACTGTATTCGGGCCTGCTAACAAAAAAGCGGCATCCCTGAATGGAGGAGGACTGGTGCGAACTTCTGGGTTTCGGGAAAATCCAAAGCCTTCAATGGGCATCCCCAGATTATTACGATTGAGGATTTGGTCTTGATTCTGGTCGTGGTTCACGGCTACGGCATAACTACCAGCTTGTAACTTCTCAAAAGTAACTGTTAAGGAGGTATCGGTAATTTTGGTACACTGCCTTTTTAATACGCGATCGCTCTTGTTGGGAAATCCTTGACTATTAGCGAATATGCTCACACAAACCTGTCCTTCTGTGTTTTTCAATCCATCAATTTCTACAGTGAGATTGCCCTGGAAACTCGCCCTAGCACTTGATGTCCCAGCCAAATTTCCCATAATTGCAAGTAGCAACACACTAAGTGCCAATCTTTTAACCATCATGTTTTTCCTAATTTTTAACTTTTAACTTCCGCGCAGCGTTGCTAGTTTTTGACAATTGGTATTTTAATAATAAAATCTGTTCCTTCTCCAACAGTAGATACACAGTTGATTTGCCCACCATGTTTTTCCACGATGATTTTATAACTGATAGATAGTCCTAAGCCAGTTCCTTGCCCGACGGGTTTA
This sequence comes from Nodularia sp. UHCC 0506, assembly GCF_034931045.1. Lineage (NCBI taxonomy): Bacteria > Bacillati > Cyanobacteriota > Cyanophyceae > Nostocales > Nodulariaceae > Nodularia > Nodularia sp. UHCC 0506. The sequence continues at coordinate 55,522 of NZ_JAYGHH010000021.1, read as the reverse complement.
GTCGTAAAAAATGGGTCAAACAATCGATTTTTTATCTTTTCTGGGATACCAGATCCATTATCAGTGATGTGAATTTCTATCCAGTTACCGCCAATAACTTGAGTACAAATTTTAATGACTGGATTTTTAGTTTTTTTCCCATTGCCTCTCGACTCTTCTACAGCATCTATGGCATTATTCAATATATTCATAAATGCCTGATTGAGTAGCCCAGGGTAGCACTCTACTACAGGAAGTTTACCGTATTCTTTAACTAGAGTAATGTTTGCACCGCTTTTGTGGTTTTTGAAGCGACTTTGTAAAATTAGCAGTGTACTATCAATACCTTCATGAATATCAACTGTTTTTTTATCAGCTTCATCAAGGCGGGAAAAATTTTTTAACGAGCGCACGATCTCTGTGATGCGATCGCAACCAATTTCCATAGACTTAAGCAGTTTAGGCAGGTCTGCTATTAAAAAATCCAGATCCATTTGATTAATCTCACCTTGAATCTCTGCCATTGGATGAGGATAATACTGTCGGTACAGGCTGATGAGGTGAAATAGTTTGTGACTATAGTCGATAGCATGAACCAGATTACCACTGATAAAATTAACTGGGTTGTTGATTTCGTGGGCAACACCAGCTACTAATTGACCTAAAGCCGCCATTTTATCATTTTGTAATAATCGGGTATAGTTATGCTGAAGATCATGAAAACCTGCTTTGGCTATTCTTGATTGTTCTTCTACACGCTGTAACTGAGATAGTGTTAAAGCATGAATTCGTGAATTAGCTAATAGTAACTGATGAAAATCAAGTAGCCCATGACTTCCAGAGTCATCTGTGACTATAATTGGTTCATAAACCAGTCGGGGCGATCGCTCCAATGCTGTTTGAATAGCTTCTACAATGGGTATATTCCCCATCAGTACAAATAGCTCTGGATGCAGAAATTTATAAAGATGTTGGATAGGTCGCTTAGAAAAAAGCCCGAAACTAAAGGGGCGACTCATGTGTTCAAAAAATTTCGGTCGTGACATCATCCCCGCGTAGGAATTATTATTAGTCACAATAACCCCTGGAAGTAAAGGCTCTTGCTCAAAAATTTTAGTTAATTCATTTACTGGGCGTGTTAGCTCAATCTGAATTTTCCACAGGGGTAACTCTTGTAAAGTTGACTCTAATCGCAGATTTAGCTCGTTGGCATTTGTCATGCTATGCATAGCCAGCATAATCGAAATCCTTTGCCCTTTAGGTAATATGATTTGGCTTTTCTTCTGGAAGCACTATTTTGATAGTTATCCAGCAAATTACTACTTTTAGCAAAATTGCTATAATCAGTATTCCCAAAATGAGGTTACAAATTCATATATTGAGGAATTTTCTCATCTGATCGGACTGAAGCAAGGCAAGGGCTAGGAGAAAGAAGCCAGGAGGCAGAAATATATGCCCTCTGCTATCAGGTTAACAAGCCCATAACTTGATTGATGAAAACATCCAGAAATACTGCTTGCTGGTTAAATCCCCTAAATTTAGTTATGGGGATTCCCTTCTACCCTATGTCTTTTTAATAATTTTGTGTGATGTAAATCAACAAATTATTTCTATCTTTAAGTAATTTCACATTAATTCATTAAAAAGTCAAGCGTATATTATACTAACAGAAAATTTATATTAGTTATGAGTTATAGTTGTCATTCCTCACTCCTAACGATTTAATTTTTATCTGGATCTCATCTGTACTAGTAAATTATTTATTCATGCAATCTAAGGTATTACCCCCACCCCTACAACCTGGTGATTTATTAAGAGTGATTGCTCCTAGTGGAGCGTTGCGAGAATTTGAAGCCTTGGGACGAAGTGTGGAAATTTGGCGATCGCGTGGTTATCAAGTGGAAATAATGCCAACATTAACTGATAAATGGGGATATTTAGCTGAGAAAGACGAAATTCGCCGCCAACAGCTAACTATAGCCTGGTCAGATCCAGATTGTCGGGGTATTCTCTGCACTAGGGGCGGATTTGGTAGCACCCGCATTTTGGAAAATTGGCATTGGGAGATAAATTCAGCACCACCAAAATGGTTGATTGGTTTTTCTGACATTACAGCTTTGTTATGGAGTCTTTACACAGCAGATATTACCAGCCTTCATGCTCCCGTACTGACGACTTTAGCAGATGAAACAGATTGGTCGATTCAGCGATTATTCGATTTTGTAGAAGGTCGTCCGATTGCTCCTCTGAAGGGTTGTGCTTGGGGTGGTGGAACTGCTACGGGTCTTTTACTTCCCGGTAATCTGACGGTGGCAACTCATCTTTTAGCTACATCGATAATACCAGATTTTCATGATGTAATTTTGGCATGGGAAGATGTTGCAGAAGCACCCTATCGCATTGATCGAATGTTGACGCAGTGGCGTTTAAGTGGTGTTTTATCAAAAGTCCGGGGAATTGCATTAGGAAGCTTTACTCAATGCGAATCACCGCCAAATCTGCCTAGCTTCAGTGTTGAAGAAGTTCTACGCGATCGCCTGGGGGATTTAGGCATTCCCATTGTATCCAATTTACCCTTTGGTCACGGCAATCCTAATGCAGTTTTACCCGTTGGTGTCTTAGCAACATTAGATGCAGACCGGGGAGTGCTGAGTGTTGATTGCTGAGTAGCTTCTTTAACACTCTCTCATCCGTTCTATCGCTAACTCAACTGGGCGACGAGTTGATTTTCTAAAAGCGTGTCATTGGTTAACAGATCCTCAACGGTGATGCGTAAAAAACGCTGTTCGTCCACTTGAAACAAAATTTTAATGCGATCGCTTCCCGGAAATCCCGGTGGTGTGAGTTGGGCGATGGTTCTCGCACCAGCTTGATCATTCAGGGGTTTAACAGTGGTTACGCCTTCTTCTCGGCGACGAGTAATCAAGCGATCGCCATCAAAATAAACTTCAGTACTCGCGGTTTCATCTCCCAATTCCCCGATAATTAATTCAATGCTGGGTTGATTTTCTAAAGATGCGCCTAAAACCAATTCCACTGGCTGACTCATGGGGTAAGCCTGACCAGTTTTAATAATAGAATGCCAATTGTGACGCTGGTTGCGGCGATCCCAATAGCGGACACCGTAGCTATGATAGAGAAAATCTTTGATTTCCACACCTTGGGTTAACTGTAACGCACCTTGAGCGATCGCTTCAAAAGGTCGCTCACAGCGAATTTTTTCCGGCTGAAAATACTGTTTTATCCATGTCTGCACTGCGGGTAATTGTACAGTTCCACCCACTAATAACACAGCGTTAATATCTGCAACTTCTATCCCCTGTCGTCGGGCTTGCTGTAATAAACTCGTCATCGACTCATCTAATTGGGTAAAAAATCCCTGTTCTTTGAGGATATTCTCGAAAACTTCGCGGTTGAGTGACAATTCATAGCTTTCAAAATTCTCGTCATCAAAATAAACTTCACTAGCTTGGGTTTGGGTTGATAGTTGAATTTTTACCCGTTCGGCCAATCTTGTTGTCAAGGGTGTCACCCCTAGTCCTTGAGTTTTGGCAAAGTAATTTACTAACCAATCATCAATATCAGTTCCCCCCAGATTTTGCCCTGCTTTGGCTAATACACGGGCTATTTTGGGTTTTTGGCGGGAATTTTCACCGAGGGATTTATTACCCCATTTGAGGAGAAATCCCACAGGCTTTTTGTCCTGCACACTTTGATCCAAGCGTACTAGAGATAAATCTAATGTACCACCCCCAAAGTCAATCACTAAGAGAATTTCTTGGTCTGCTAAACCGTAACCCAAAGCTGCTGCGGTAGGTTCGTCTACCATTTGCACCCTTTCCACCGGGAGGGCTTGGCAAACTTTGCTTAACCAGTGACGATATGCCTCAAAGCTGTCTACGGGTACTGTTAAAATGAGAGAATCTAAACCTCCTTGCATGGGTGCTAGTTTTGCAATTACTGCCGTCAGGAATAATTCCCCTACTTGCTCAAAGGTAATATTTTCTCCATCTAGTTCTGGTAAAAAACCTTGAATATCTGCACCAATTCCCCGTTTGAAGCTGCGGAAAAATCGCGTGTCGTTTTTGAGGTCAAAACCGCGATCGCGTACTTCTTGACCTACTAAAACTTTACCTTGTGTTGCTTCTTCTATATACACTAGGCTGGGAATTAGTGGCGGGTTGAGGTTTTGCTGAATTGATAAACCCGATATAGTCAGGGTTTCGGGCTGTTGGGTGACTGGGTTCCAACGAGTAATTACGGTGTTACTTGTACCAAAATCTATAGCTATACCCATATCTTTTTATTTATTTCGCGCCAAGGTGCAAAGTGTTTTTTAAGATTATTGTCCCATAAGCCACCAAGAGCGCAAATGTGCGATCGCTTCTTCTTTGTGTCGGAAATAAAGCCGAAGTCATGCGATACAGCCGAATATTATTTTGTTGACAAAAAGACAAGGCTGCATCTAATCGCTGCAAGTTACAGCACTTCCCGATGTTATGAGGTACACAAGCGGTCAAGATGACTACACCATAAGAGTTTCATTATTCAAGCTTGTAACTCCTAACGGCGAAATACGCTGTATCTTGATAGAGTGCTTTTAAAACCGTTTGGCGTTCTTTGAGAGAGAGTTTTAAGTAACGCGTGCGTGTCATAGCCCGAAAGCGTACTTGCTTAGAGATAGTAATACAAACCAGCCGATTCAAAAAAGCTAACAAATGCTAACAAATGCCAGCTTTTTTTTCCTGCTTCATTATAGAAGTGTCGGCACTATCTACTCCACAGGCTAACACGGTCAATCTGACCGCTTCTTGTTTGAGGTTGATGGCAGCATTTACGTCTCTGTCACACTCAAAGCCGCAGTGATCACATTTAAACAATCTTTGAGATAATGACAGAGATGTTTTCTTCTCTCCACAATGGGAGCAAGTCTTACTACTGGGATAAAATCTATCTACAATCACTAACTTACTTCCATAGAGTTGGGTTTTATATTCTAACTGCCTCCTCAATTCATAAAAACCCATATCAGCTATAGCTTTTGATAACTTGCCATTGGCTAACATCCCGGATACATTTAAATCTTCTATTCCTATAACCGCGTGGTTTTTGCTGATATAGGTCGTTATTTTATGTAATGTATCTTTTCTGATGTTGGCTATCTTCTGGTGTAATCTCGCTATTTTTACACAGGCTTTTCTATAGTTATGGGAACCTTTTTGTTTATGTCGGTGCAAATATTGGATTCTGGCTAATTTAGACTCATACTTTTTATAGCTTCTGACTCCATCAAATATTTCTCCTGTTGATAATGTGGCTAGATGATTTATTCCTAAGTCTACGCCTACAAACTCTTGCTGTTTGGGTGTTTCATGGTTAGTGAGCGAAGTCGAACTACTGGTTTCTACTGCTATTTTCCATGAAATAAACCATTTATCAGCTTGTTTACTTATGGTGACTGATTTCGGTTTATATCCTGTGGGGAGCGTCTCATAGGTTTTTATCCAACCGATTACGGGAACTTTTACTTTTCTGTTGTGAATGTGAATGGCACCATCTAAGGTAAATGAGTCTTGTTTACCTTTTTTCTGAAATTTAGGGAATCCTTTGTTTTTTTTAAAGAAGCCTTTAAAGGCATCTGAGAGATATCTTAATGCGTATTGAGGAGCGCATTTCGATACTTGATAATACCAAGGATGGCTGGATTTAATGGATGCTACTAACCATTTATGTAAATCTATGGCTGTGGGAAATTTAATTTTTTGAGAGAGTGCTACAGGTGGGTTTCTCTCTGTAGGCGACTGCGTTAGCGCAGCTTTAGTGACGTTAGGAGCGTCACCCGAAGGGTGTTATGAGTGATGTTTATTGTGTAGTAATACTTGCTGACAAAGTGCTAAACCACTATTCCAAGCGTGTCTGGCTACTCCTGCGTGTTGCGCCAGTAGTATTCGTTGTTGCTTGTTTACTTTGAGTTGGGTCTTAAATCCTAATAGCATGAAGTTATTTTACTGCTAATTCTGTCACGTAGTTGTTAGATGACAGGAATTTTGGCTCAAATACGAGTATTTGTTAGCGTTTGTCAGCTTTAGACAGCAAAACTGTAACTAGCTACTAACCCTTGAGAAGAAGTAATTCACCACAAAAGAACACAGATAAGTTCCTTTGAGGTCAAGTTTATGGAAAATTGGGATAAGTTATTAGTCATAACTTGGCTGTTATAACTTAAACAATTGCATCTCAATAATCAATGGTAAACTCAACCCTCGTTGCCACACTTTATGTCAATCCTATCCAGGGGAATGATTCCAATGTTGGTTCTCGGTCGAGTCCGTTTAAAAGTCTCACCCGTGCCTTAAAAACCAACCAAAAACCCGTGATTATTCAGTTAATATCTGGGACTTATCGCGCAGCTAATGGTGAGGTGTTTCCCATAATTATTCCTGCGGGCGTAACAGTAGTAGGTAACGAAGCTAATAAAGGCGCTGGGATTGTGATTTCTGGGAGTGGTGAGTATCAAACTCTGAGCTTTGGTATGCAAAGTATTACCTTACTGTTGCAGGGAAACGCCAGTCTTTTAGGTGTGACTGTCACCAATCCGATGTCTAAAGGGACTGGAATCTGGATTGAATCGGCAGCAACAAATGTAGCTAATAATACTTTAATTAACTGTGGTCGAGAAGGGATATTTGTTACTGGTAATGCTAAACCCGCCATTCAGGATAATGTGTTTAGGCAAAATGCCGCCAGTGGTTTGATGATGGCGCGTCATAGTAAGGGAGAAGTGTTGCGGAATGCCTTTCATCAAAATTCTTTGGGCATAGCCATTAGTGACTTTGCTGCACCCTTGATCGCAGATAACACAATATCAGATAACCGTTCGGCGATCGCTCTTTCTCGCAACGCTAGACCCGTACTGCGTCATAATCTAATTACCAAAAATACCCAAAGTGGGATGTTAGTCAACGGTAATGCTATCCCCGATTTAGGTAACAACCAAGATGCGGCGGGTAATATTTTTAATAATAATAACCAATTTGATGTAGAGAACTCCACATCACAGCCGCTAGTGTCAGCAGGTAATCAGTTAAATCCTACCCATGTTAAAGGTAGGGTAGATTTTATGGCTGTCTTAGAAGATAATTCGCGCCGTGTCTCAGGTAGCAGCCGTATTTTTTCTGACCTAGCTGGACATTGGGCGGCAAATTTTGTGGAAGCATTAGTCAAGAAGGGTGCAATTAGCGGCTTTCCCGATGGCACTTTTGCCCCAGATGCCCCCATTAATCGCGCTCAGTATGCGGCGATCATTGCTAAAACTTTTCAGTTACCACCAAGAAACCAAGGTAATAAATTTAAAGATGTAAACCCTAGTTTTTGGGCAGCTTCAGCCATTTTCAAAACTGCGGAAATGGGATTTATTAGCGGTTTTCCTGATGGGACATTTCGAGCCGGACAAAATTTAACCAAAGTACAGGCCATAGTGTCTATAGTTAGTGGGTTAAAACTAACTGGTGGCAATCCCCAGGTGTTAAATGTGTACCGCGATCGCGCTCAAATTCCGACTTATGCCACTAATGCTGTAGCAGTGGCCACCCAAAGATTACTAGTGGTTAACTATCCCCAAACCGAACAACTAGAACCTCTACGGGATATCACTCGTGCTGAAGTGGCAGCCTTAATTTATCAAGCATTAATAGCCAGCACTCAAGAGAAAGCCATAGGTGCAACTGCGCCGAAGGCGATCGCATCACCCTATATAGTCATCCCCGATGTTGATCTTCCCGGATTTACCGACATTACCGGACATTGGGCAGAACCCTTTATTCGGGGGTTAGCTAGTATGAATTTAACTCATGGTTTTGCTGATGGTAGTTACCAGCCAGATCAACCCATGACCCGCGCCCAATATGCAGCTTTAGTAGCGGCGGCCTTTAATCCTGCACCCAAACGCCCCGCACCTGATTTTATCGATGTATCCCCAAATTTTTGGGCTTATCAAGCCTTACAAATTGCCGCTAGCAGTGGTTTTGTGAGTGGATTTGGCGATCGCACTTTCCGCCCAGATCAAAATGTGCAAAAGTTACAGGTAATTGTCTCCCTAGTGAATGGACTTAACCTACCAACAGCTGATAACAATGCTTTACTCACTTATACTGATAGTCAGACCATTCCCGATTATGCTCGTCCAGCAGTCGTAACTGCTACACAGCAAAAAATTGTGGTCAATTACCCCAACCCTAAACAACTTGTACCGACGCGAGAAGCAACAAGAGCCGAAGTAGCCGCAATGGTTTATCAGGCATTAGTCGCTATTGGGCGAAGGTCAAGAATTAATTCAACCTATATTGTTTAGACAGTCAGCAATTGACCAAGTAAAATGAAAGACACTATTTATCAGCCTGGAAATTCTTGGTAATAAATCCTGTAACTAAAAACACGATAGGCTATAAGCGATGGGAAGACAATTTATACCCCTCGTCTGAAGCCAATAGTCTCATGATGACAACAGCCTCACCAACCTCTGCTGAATTAGCGATCGCTCTATTAACTCACTATAGTTTTGACCTCAGTGGCCATACTGCCAGTGAGCTAATTCGCTATTGGCAAACTCAATACCCAGTACACTGGCTGCACTTGGCAGTAGTTGAAGCCTTATATCAAGGACGCTATAAAGGAATTTCAGTGCAGCAAATCTTAGCATTTTGGCAGCGACGAGGCCAGGTTATCTATCATTTCAATATGGAATTTGAACGCCTGATTTGTAGCAAGTTTCCCGAGAGCTTAACTGAACTTGCTGCACCAGTTCTACCCACTATCAAGCCACAAATCCCATCTGAACCAGCATCGATGCCTCAATCAGTTGCCACCAGTGCCTTACCAGCTATGCGGGGAAAACAGTATAAGCAAACTCAAACTGCAACCCTAAAACCAATGAATGTCCAAGAGGAGGAGAAACCAGTAGAAAACATATTAGTATCTTCCACTCTCACTACTGCTACTTCTGTTACTCAGTCCAAGCTGAACTCACAACATAATTCTCAGAGAAAATTTCCCTCCCCAAAACCTCACCAAACCACAAAACTCCTACCACCATCTGCCAATCATCCACCCATTGGACAATTTAATCCAGCAACCAGCGATCGCTCTGATTCATTCACATCAAAACTAAAAGCGATGTCGGATGATCCGCAATAACGCCTCTCTGCCCAGGAAGAACTCAATACTCATATTCATCAATTCTAGTTTGGGTAATCCTAACTAGAGATTTTAAGCATTATTCTATTTTTAGTTAGCCATATTTAAAGCTAA
>NZ_JAYGHH010000021.1:38108-45838 GCF_034931045.1 Nodularia sp. UHCC 0506 | reverse complement strand
ACAATCTATGAATTTGAATACTGATCAGAGATTAATTAGCCAGGTAGCATACTCGAAAGCATTACGTTCTCAGCTTCCGCCTGAAGCATTTACACCAGATTTAAGTAAACTATTCATCCTAGTAATTAATCTAGGAATTTTGATCCTGGGCTGGATGATAGCGAGTTATTTAGATCGATGGTCAAACTATCTTTTATGGTTATACTTACCTCTAACAATTATTATGGGCAATAGTGTGATTGCCTTATTGTTTAGCTCCCATGATTTGATGCATGGTAGTGTGATCAGAAACCCAAAACTAGCTTATGTGATCAGCTTTTTCGGTTTAACAATGTTGTGGATGCCGCCAACTTTATGGAAGTCGGTTCATAACCGGGTACATCATCATCAAACTAATGATTTAGGTGATCCAGATCGAAATTATTTAGAGAAACAGTCTAAAACTTGGGGTAAATGGATTCATAATTTATTTGTACCTTCTTTAGAAGTCAATCCCTTTTGGTTAATAGTGGGAATGACTTCAGCATGGGGAGTACATAATTTTCGCAATCTGACTTCCGTACTATTTTTTAATAGTAAATCTGTCGATTATGTGCCGGCAGCGTTTACAATTAGTGCTAAAGACCGTCGAGCGATCGCAGGTGAAATTTTTCTAATGTCAGTGATTCATTTAGCTATCTTAGTATATCTAGAATTTGACCCTCTAAAACTCATACTAAGCTACTTTTTACCCATTGCAATTGGTAATGCAGGCTTGATGTTTTATATTTATACAAATCATCTGCTTTGTCCAATGACCGATGTTAATGATCCTCTGGTAAATTCTACATCTTTACGGGTGCATAAATTTTTTGACCTGCTACATCTGAATTTTTCCCATCATACAGAACATCACATTTTCCCTGGGATGAATTCTGATTATTATGTTCAGGTTCGAGAATTGTTAGAAAGTAATTATGCTGATAAATTTAATTTATTAGATGCCCAAGAAGCTTGGAAATTGCTGATGCAAAGTCCTCGGCATTACAAAGATGAAAATACGTTGACAGATTGGTCAGGAAAAATTATGATCCCTTGTCCCCTTAACCAAAAAGTGAAGATTTAAATTTGGTGCAAATAAACCCCTGATAGCAGAGGGCAAAAATTGTATTTCTGCCTTCTGCCTTTCTGCGATCATTTCCGAGAAATTAATTTAATGGCTCAATTATAGTGTTTAAACCATTACTATTCAGGACATTGATCATATCATCGGCATTATTGCGATCGCTAAAAACACCCACTTGCATAACTCTACGACCTTGGCGGATAGTCGGAAACGCATCAGGCGCTAAGTTTCGCACTATATTTCGTTCTCTGTCATTTGTTACATTCACTACTACTCGGTAACGCACACCAGGCTGAACTCTCGCAGGCGGTAGGTATGCAGTTCTCTGAGTGGGGCTTAACAGAGGTGATTCCCCAGCAGGAGGTGTTGCTGATCTGGTCGCTAATTGGGGGGCAGTAAACTCTATAATATTGGGGTCAATATTCACATAATTCATTTGTGACTGATTGGACTGACTGGAAGTAGCAACGGTAATTTGTTCATTAGTTGGGATAGTACGACTAGCAACAGTAGAACGCTGAGGAATGTTAGCTGCGGGTGCTGTTTGAGCATTGAAATCTACCTTGCCAGCAATGCGATTTTGAGATAAATTATTACCAGCCGCAGGAATCATTTCCTTTGCCGCACTAGCATTAATGTCGTGGCGAGTATTATTGCGAAATTCGTTCCCACCTGGTTCAGCAATAGTACCCAAGTTGGGGATAGCTTGAGCGATCGCCACTAAACCATCTTCTCTATTCCCTTGAATTAAATTATTCCGTAAAATCGGCCGTGCATTAGCTTGGACTATAATCCCAGCACGGTTGTTTTGAATTTGATTAAGGGCGACAACAGGAGCAGCGTTTTGAGTAATATTGATTCCAAATCCCGTTTCCTCAAAGACATTTTCCCGCACTTCCGGCTGAGAATCACCACCAATGGTCATACCATTCGCCCCATTACGATGAAAATGATTCTGTCTAATTTGCGGCGCACTGTCACCAGTCAGGGAAATCCCATCTTGAGTACTACCAGTAAATGTATTATTGGCAATCACAGGATTGCTAGATTCAATCCACAAACCATAACCACGGGGATGGGGATTTGTGACAGTTACACCGCGTAATTCAGATTGTTCTACACCCACAATGGTCACATTTTGACCACCAAAACGGCGACTGAGGAATCTCCCACCGCCTTGAATGATGATTCCCTCTCCTTTGCTAAGAGGATCTCCGTGAATAGCAACACCCGGTTTGAGGTTGAGAGGAAAAACCTCTCCAGTCTCAGCACTATAAGTCCCAGGGGAGAGCATAATCATTGTATTAGGAGAGGCTACTTGCAAAGCCTGAGTAATCGTTTGCAAAGGAGCGCTTTCACTACCATTACCCGATGAGTTATTTCCCACGCTGGGGTTAACAAATAACATTTTAACTTTAGGCAAATTGCTTTCAGCAGATGGTATTTGAGCCAAGACCCTACCAGGGCTGATACTGAGGAAAGTAATACCTGTCGTCACTCCTAAACCAAGAGTAAAAGACAAGATAGAAGACACTAAAGGTAAAACTAATTCTAGGGAAGAATTGGTTTTGTCAACTTGGGCATTTAGGTTTAATCGTGGCATTTTTAGTTGATGATATTCAGAATACATAATTGGATAGATTCACTTGAGTTAAGTTCTCACAATAAAGTTTTATACTCTAAGACAATATAATGTCGATAATTGTTTCAAATGTTTGTCTTGAGTAATTACCAATTAGGAACTTCCAAGAAATAAATTATCAGAATAAACGTATCGCACCAGACGCAGAGGACACAGATTTATGAGAGCTTGAGAGGCCTTTTTAATTTGGAAGTACCTGAAAGAATTTGTCTGATGTAGATTGTAATGAATAATACCAACTAGAAAATCAGCATGAATACGGGATTTTTTGCGATCGCCTTAGCCACTATACATTTATTTTCCGGTAAAGTCAGATTCCTCACCAAGACACTCCATAATCGTTGCTTATCCTTTGGGAGTGGGGTATCTGTAGCTTATGTGTTTGTCCATATTTTGCCAGAACTGAGTCAAGCACAAGTCACATTCCAAAATAATGTCAACATAGGATTGAGTTTTTTAGAGCATCATGTTTATTTGGTAGCACTTTTAGGTTTAACAGTGTTTTACGGCTTAGAGCGATTCGCGTCAAAATCACGTCAACACCGTCAACAAGTCGGAAACGCAAATGTAACTGATTTATCTGTTTTTTGGCTACACATTGCTGCTTTTGGTATTTATAACCTCTTAATTGGCTACTTGCTAGTACACCGAGAAGAATCAGGTATCCAGAGTTTGTTGTTATTTTCTTTAGCGATGGCACTGCATTTTTTAGTCAACGATCATGCTTTGCGAGAACATCATCAAAAAAGATATGACAAAATTGGCCGATGGTTGTTAGCAATGGCGATAATTCTTGGTTGGTTAATTGGCATAGCTACAAAAATTAATCAGGCTGTGGTGGCAGTTTTATTTGCTTTTTTAGCCGGAGGTATTGTTTTGAATGTACTCAAAGAAGAACTACCAGAAGTAAGAAAAAGCTGTTTTTGGTCATTTACTTTTGGTACATTCAGTTATGCAATTATCCTATTAGCTCTTTAATAAAAAAGTCAAGTAATACCACTTGATCAAAATTATGTTTATGCCTACGGACAGATTAAAAATACTGGTTTAATATTTCCTCTGTTATGAAAAAATCAAACTACAAAATTATGACAGAAAAAATTGTTTGATGGTTCCTAACTTTGATGGCTTAACCAGAAAAATTGTGCTGTATATGGTTTTTGTCCAGTTTAAGATATATTATAAAATCGTCCCCAAATCTGGAGCAGCTATGTAAAAAGCTAATTATGTATAAATGTATAGTCAAACTCTACTTATTTGAGGACTTATGCAGAATTATGAAAAAACAAACCGCATAAAGCCTTCGGCATAGCTTCGCTTACCGCGTAGCGTAGCCCCCAGGGGTTTAGGACACATTCGCGTTAGCGTCTCCCTTGGGGAGAAGGACACTAAGTCAAGAGGGTTTCAGAGGGTTCTTGCGTAAGTCCTGTATTTTTTATATTCGTGTACTAGAAAATTTTCATCAAAATGTCTAAAAATGTTGATATTACGTCACTAAACGAAAGTCATAATCGGGTTGTTGTCATGGTCGAGCCATACAGCCAAAAAGCACAAGTGCAACAAGTTGTTTACCGCATTTTAGATGCTAATCTAGACCGCGCTCGCGAAGGCTTGCGAATTATTGAAGAATGGTGTCGCTTTGGGTTGAATAATGCTCAATTGCTGGGAGAATGCAAGTATCTACGCCAAGAGTTGGCACATTGGCACACTGATGAACTGCGAGCGGCGCGAGATACACCAGGTGATCCGGGTACGGAATTAAGCCATCCACAGGAAGAACAACGCTCTAGTATTAAAGCGCTATTACAAGCAAATTTTTGCCGTGTCCAAGAAGCAATGCGGGTATTAGAAGAATATGGGAAGCTTTATCATCCCAATATGGGTAAAGCTTTTAAGCAGATGCGCTATCGTGTTTATGCCCTGGAAACTAGTTTAATGGGCTACCAGCGTCATCAACTACTGTGGCGATCGCATTTATATCTAGTCACTTCTCCCTCAGAAACTTTATTAAAAACCGTAGAAGCGGCACTGAAAGGGGGATTAACTCTAGTACAGTATCGTGATAAAACTACAGATGATACTGTGCGTCTGGAGCAAGCAAGAAAATTACGGCAACTCTGCCATGCTTATGGTGCTTTGTTTATCGTCAATGACCGAGTAGATTTAGCTTTGACTGTGGATGCCGATGGGGTACATTTGGGACAGCAAGATATGCCCATTGGTATGGCTAGACAATTACTCGGACACCAGCGTTTAATCGGGCGTTCGACTACAAACGCTGACGAAATGCAAAAAGCAATTGCTGAAGGAGCAGATTATATTGGTGTTGGTCCAGTTTATGAAACTCCGACAAAAGCAAACAAACCAGCAGTTGGCTTAGAATATGTCAGCTACGCCGCCCAAAATAGCTCAATTCCTTGGTTTGCCATTGGGGGTATAGATGCGAATAATATCAACGATGTCATGGAGGCGGGAGCAGAACGTGTCGCAGTGGTACGAGCGATTATTGAAGCGGAACAGCCTACCTTGGTAACACAATATTTGATTTCCCAACTTCATCGCATTAAACCATAAACAGTTTACAACTCAGCACTTTTAAATGTCCAATCAAATTACCCTCCAGGTAAATGGAGAAACTCGTACTTGTTTATGCCAAACTCCTTTACCAGATTTACTCCAGCAGTTAGGTTTTAATCCCCGTTTAATCGCGGTGGAGTATAACGGCGAAATTTTACACCGTCAATTTTGGCCACAAACACAAATACAATCAGGCGATCGCTTAGAAATTGTTACCATTGTCGGGGGTGGTTAATTTAATAAACCATTAGGGATAGGTTCAGAAAAATATAGGGAACGGTGCAGGGTCTTGCGTCTGGCTAATTCTTTTCCCTTACGACCGAGTTTTTCACGCAATTGTTGGTCATTACACAATCGTTTGAAGGCTTGAAAAACATCATATCCAGATTTGGGATTCACCAAAAGACCATTTTCTTCATGACGAACTATATCAATCACAGAACCTAAACGAGAAGCAATGACAGGTTTACCAAAATAACTTGCTGCTAAATAGACAATTCCAAAACCTTGGATGTAGGCTTTAGGATCTAACAAAGTTAACATAGCAAACAGATCACAAGCTGCATAATAGCCACCTAATTCGCCGTCAGGGACGTATCCAGTAAAGTGTACTCGCTTATCTACCCGCAAGCGCTGGGCTAAATTTTTTAATGTAGGTTCATGTAGCCCTTGACCACAAAGTATATAGTGAACATCGACTCCAATATTTAGTAGTAGGGGTAAGTTCTCAATTACACGCTCAAAGCTTTTCTGTTTGATTAACCTACCTACCGAAAGAATCACAATTGCTGTTTCGGGAATATTGTATGTTTCCCGCACTCGTTGACGTAAATTATCAAGATTACCTTGATTCTTGTCTACACCAAATTTTTCTGGTCTGACTATAGGTTGAATGACGTGGGTAGGAGTTTGTAAGCGAAAAGACTTACGCAGATAATCTTGAGTCACGTAACTGTTGCAAACAATTCCTTCGGCGCGTGTCAGGGTTAATTTAAAGAGCGATCGCAACACAGGATTGTGTACAATATCAAAGATATCACTACCATGCAGATGAATAAAAAAGCGTATGGGTAGAATATAGCTTAACAGCAACAACGCCGGAAACTCGTCACCGTGACCCCACTCAATATAACGGTAGTGATAGCGCAAATATAGTTTAATAGCCAGAAAAAACGAGCAAACTAAATCAATCCCAGGCTGTAATAAACTCCCTAAAAAATGACCCAGCCAGAATCGAGAATTTGTCCAACGATATATGGGAAACTGTTGATCCTGATCAAATACTTGATCGCCAGAACAACCAGCAGCTAGAACAACTACCCTTTCTGGATCTTGAAGACAGCGATTATAGAGATATTCTCCAATTACTGCTTTTTTCGGCAGAAAAGAATGAGAGATTACAAGAATGTCAGGGGATGCAGTTTGGTCTCTAACTTTTGTTGACAGTTGTGAGATATTTTCCATGCTACTTTTGATAAATTTAATGCAAATATTCTGCAATTGTTAATACTGAAATTCATGGACAACATAGTGAAATAAGGAAAAAATAGGATGCTTGATTGCGTGGAGATATCTGCTAAATTGAGACTAGCAATTTCCGTATTTCCAACATCTTTTTATCACGTGTTGGCTCCTCAAATCACAATTGTTATAGATGCTGTAAACCCTATATTTTGAGACACAATTCCTTGTAGAAATTTCACCATAAAATTGGTTAGCTCTGTATCTAATTTGTCTCGCTTTTGTTATTTTAGCTAACAGCTATACTGGACAAACCAGAGTTTTACACATTTCTTGACAGAAACTTTTATAACCTGTCATTAATACAGTGAAGGCTGAAATATTTGTATACATGGTTATCACTCTGTAAAATATAGCTTTGAAAAACATAATTTCCTATTTTTTGGTGAGCCAATGGATTACAAATATCTCAACAATATTTTAGAACATGAAGTATGGGGGATTATTTATTATTTCTGTGAAGTATTGGTTGATTATATGATTGGTTGATAAATTCTCGGAATTTGCAATTTAAATCAAAGCAAATCATCAATAACTAAAAGTTGCTAATTATAGTCAAACTTATAGCTAATAAACTGCTACAAAAATTACGAAAAATTGTTTATATTAATAGACTATCTTAGATAACTGTGGATGTAATGCCAAAATGCCAAAAATAGCATAAAAATTTTAAGAAATATATAGTCAATTTTTGCGATTTTTCGGAGGAATTGCTATATTTTTGTGATATTTGTCAGCCATAGAATTTTTAAGTAAGTTTTTATAAATAATTAAAGTTTTGTCGTGGAGGTAGGGAATAGGGAAGAAGGAACAAAGAATCAAGGTATAGGTCGTTTTGTATGGCTTACGCCACGCCAGCTATCAAAATTTAAATAGGGTTTGCTG
>NZ_JAYGHH010000021.1:32560-37968 GCF_034931045.1 Nodularia sp. UHCC 0506 | reverse complement strand
CAAATCCTTTACCTGTAATGTTTTTAGATTTCTTCAGCCAGCCCTAAATAGGAGTCTTAATTGAACCACTGGCGGTAAATATTGGGTATCTCTGATGTACGGTTATCTACTACAGAAATCCCCCCTCCGCTTACCGTCTAATCAAGATAAGACGCGGTAAATTAGAGATGTAGCCAAAAAAAATGAATATTAAAAAGAGCTACCGTCAATCAAAACACTGGTTCTGATCTGGCTGGATTCCAGGAAGCACGACATTTATACTAGCCTGGAAAGCAATCATAAGTAATACATTTTCAAGTGTCTGTGTTATGCGTAACAAATTAAAACAAAGCATCAAACCCCTGTTCAAAATCTTTTTCGTCTTCAGCCTAGTGTTAACGTTAGCACTCAGCCATGCAGATGGAGCATTAGCAGCCCGCAGTGGTGGTCGCATCGGCGGAGGTTCATTTAGAGCGCCTTCTAGCCGTACCTACACACCTCGTACTTATGCACGTCCTGGTGGCGGCGGTTACTATCCTGGTGGTGGTGGCTTTGGCTTTCCGTTCTTAATTCCCTTTTGGGGTATTGGCGGAGGATTTGGCGGTATATTTACCATCTTAATCTTCTTGGCGATCGCTAACTTCCTAATGCAAACCTTCCGCCGTGTCAGCAGTGGTGAAGGCGAAGATATAGGTTATAGCAGTAACCCTCCTGTATCTGTAACTCGTTTGCAAGTTGGTTTATTAGCACAAGCCCGTGGTTTGCAAACCGAACTCAACAAAATTGCCGAATCTGCTGATACTAATTCCCCAGAAGGAAGAGCAGAAATTCTGCAAGAAGCCAGTTTAGCTTTACTCCGTCATCCAGAATACTGGGTATATGCAGGTGGTGGTACGCAGCAAGTTAAATTAAATGCGGCTGAAGGTCAGTTTAATCGGCTGTCATTAGCAGAACGCAGCAAGTTTAGCGAAGAAACTCTATCTAATGTCAACAACCAGTTGAAATCAGCTTTGAATAAAGAAGCTTTACCTGCTGACCAAATCGACAACCCCACCCAATTAATTAGTGAAGGCCCTGGGGAATACCTAATTGTCACCTTATTAGCAGCGACATTAGGCAAATTTGAAGTCCCAGAAGTCAACAGTGCTGATGATTTGCGTCAAGCCTTGCGGCGAATTGGTGGTATTCCCGGTGATCAACTTTTAGCTATTGAAGTGCTTTGGACTCCCCAAGCTGAAGGCGATACCCTGACATCTGATGATATTTTGGCAGAGTATCCTGATTTGAAGTTAGTGTAAAGGTTTTGGGGGTTTGAGCCAGGTCTATTTACCTGGAAATATCTATAACCCCCTAACTTTAATTGCTATAAAAAATAAAACTACTGTTAATAACCTTTAGATAACTCAAGCTTTACACATTGACGTTACAGAATGTGGTAATTACCTATTTTGTAAGACTTTGCTTGAAGCTGCTAACATGAGTAAAAATTCTAATCACCCATTGAGGTTTAACCGTCGCCAGTTTTTACTAAATTCTGCTGTGACAGTCGGCGGAATGATCACCACAAATCTGATATCAAAATCACCAGTTTTCGGAAAACCACCTGGGATTATTACCTCTGACAGAATGCGTCCTGGGATACCTTATGGTATTGCTTCTGGAGATATTACCGACAATAGTATTATAATTTGGAGCCGTAGCGATCGCCCTGCCAAAATGCTAATTGAATATTCCACTAGCGAATCTTTTAGTAATGTGCGACGGGTGTTCGGACCACAGGCTCTAGAAAATAACGATTTTACAGCCCGATTTAATCTCAAAAACTTACCTCCAAACCAACAAATATTTTATCGAGTCAGTTTCCAAGATTTAAACTATAAAAACGTCTACAGCGAACCTGTAAGCGGTACATTCCGCACTCCCCCCACAACTGGCCGGGATATATTTTTTGTATGGGGTGGAGATACAGCCGGTCAAGGATGGGGAATTAATCCTGACTTTGGTGGGATGAAAATTTACGAAACCATGCGTCAACTTAATCCCGACTTTTTCATCCATTGTGGGGATACTGTTTATGTTGATAACCCCATCGTGGCAGAAAGAACCCTTGATGATGGCACAATCTGGAAAAATATCACCACAGAAGAAAAATCAAAGGTAGCAGAAACACTTCAAGAATTTCGTGGCAATTTTCAATACAATTTGCTGGATGAAAATGTGAAGCGTTTTAATGCTGAAGTTCCCATGTTAGCGCAGTGGGACGACCACGAAACCACAAATAACTGGTATCCTGGCGAATTTCTCCTCAGCGATGACCGCTATACAG
Source organism: Nodularia sp. UHCC 0506 (assembly GCF_034931045.1). Taxonomy (NCBI): domain Bacteria; kingdom Bacillati; phylum Cyanobacteriota; class Cyanophyceae; order Nostocales; family Nodulariaceae; genus Nodularia; species Nodularia sp. UHCC 0506. The sequence continues at coordinate 35,663 of NZ_JAYGHH010000021.1, read as the reverse complement.
TTAAGGATGTTAACTTACTAGCACAAAGGGCAAGACAAGCATTTTTTGAATATATGCCCATGAACTATAGGACAAGATTTGGTGCTGATAGATCCAAAATTTATCGTTCTTTCCAACATGGCCCATTACTAGACATTTTCATGCTGGATGAACGCACGTACCGGGGGCCAAACACTGACAATATTCAGTCAGTAAAAAGTGCAGAAACGGATATGCTGGGCAAATCACAATTGCAATGGATGAAAGTGCAATTGCTGAAATCAAAAGCCACATGGAAAATAATTTCTAGTGATATGCCTTTGGGGTTAATAGTTCGAGACGGTCCCAACGCTTTTGAAGCTTGGGCTAATGCAGACAACGGCCCAGCTTTGGGAAGAGAATTAGAGTTAACTGAGTTACTGCGATTTATCAAACGCAGAAATATTAAAAACGTTGTTTGGATAACTGCTGATGTACATTATGCAGCAGCCCACTATTACGACCCTAACAAGGCACAATTCACCGACTTTAAGCCTTTCTGGGAGTTTGTCGCCGGGCCTCTCAACGCTGGTACATTTGGCCCTGGACAATTAGATAACACCTTTGGTCCACAATTAATGTTTCAAAGTAATCCTCCAGGTATGCAGCCAAATCGACCTCCCAGTGAAGGTTTACAATTCTTTGGAGGCGTGAAAATTGATGCTTATACCAAGGAAATGACCGTATCACTGCGTAATTTAGCAGGAGAAATTATTTACAGCAAAGATTTACCACCAGAAAATTAAATCAACCTTGAGCTGAATGTAGCCATTAAGATAGGGTTACTCCAAACGGTTTAGTTAAGAAAATGTAGATTGGGTAAAAACGCCGATGATATGGATTTTGGCTAATGCAACATTTTCAGCTTGCCACGCCACTACCTAAACGTTGACTGTTAGGCTTAAATGAACTGTATTGAGAGTTATTCTATCTAGTGGCTTTGTTGTTTTTAGGGACTGACAAATAAAAAAATACTCAATCGCTTAACGTCACAAACCTTGCCAATTTTATTCCTGGTAACAGCCATTGCAACAGTGCTAGTATATAAAACATGGGTTGTGTGTGGCTTTTAACTTCCGCCCTGCGGTGCTACTCCCATCTGTGAGGACATTTCAACATGAAACGACATATACCTTTGATACTCATTGGTTTTCTACTGTTTGTGGCCGCAGGAGATCAAGTATTACCTGGTGCTTTAGGAACAGCCAGTACCCAGACTCGTACAGCTATGAATAACTTTGTTATTAACCTGTTTTCCTGGCAACCACAGTCAAAACCCTATGAGCGCACAGAGAAGGAATTGCAGAAATTAGAAGAACGAAAATAGAGGCGCATCACCAATGTGCAGCAAGTTTAGAAATTCAAAATATCTAATGATTCGGCAATTTCTAAATCTGAAACTCTTTCACGAGCATCTTTAAGTGCTTCTAGTTTACCTTCTCGACGATAAATATCTGCTGCTTTGCGAAAATCAGCAATTGCTAGTTGCTTATCTCCTAGCTCAGAATAAACATTGCCACGGTTATAATAGGCATGAGCATAATTAGGATTAATCTTAATAGTCTGAGTGTAATCTTCAATTGCGCTCTCGTAATCGCCTAAATCATAACGAGCATTACCACGGTTATAATAAGCATCTACATAATTAGATTTAATCTGTATAGCCTGAGTATAATCTGCAATTGCACCTTGATAATCTTCTAAATCAGCACGAGCATCACCACGATTTTTGTAAGCAACAGCATCTTGGGGATTAACTTTAATTGCTTGAGAAAATCCCTGGTGATATTCTATGAAATAACGGGCAATACCCTGATTTTTATAAGCGTCAGCATAATGAGGATTAATTTTGATTGCCTGAGTGTAATCCTCAATTGCCCCTTGATTATCTCCAATGTGAGAACGAGCTTCAGCCCGATTTTTATAGGCAACAGCAACATTAGGATTAATTCTGATTGCTTGAGTATAATCTGCTATTGCTTCTTGATAATTTCCTAGTTGATATCGAGCTAAACCTCTTTTATTATATGCTTTACCATCATGAAAATTCAATTTAATTGTTTGAGAAAAATTGACAATTGCCGCTTCGTAATCGCCTATTTGATAGGAAGTTAAGCCTAATTTGTAATAAATCTCAGGATCATTTTTTAATTTTAATGCTTGGATATAGTGATTAATTGCTGCTTCATATTCATTTTTCTCAAAACATTCATCACCTAATTTTATATATATATTTAAATTTTGATTGCCATTTTGTAAAGAGTTAACTTGCTGACTTTTTATGGTATGTAAAAAACCTTTTTCCTGCAAAGACAAAGATTTTAAATTCTCTACCTTACTTAGTAGGGAAGGGGTTTGGGTGGTGAGGTTTTCAGTTGCCTTTTCAGCCAGTTGTGAAAATTCAGGGTTGATCTGATAATTTGGGGATGAATTAGCGGAAAAATCTTGATGATTAGGAGAATTTTGTAACTGTTCTAGATAGCACCATAAACCACCTCCATATAATAATTGATTGATGCCAAAGGAGATTTTACCAGTTCTTAACTTAATCATTTGTGTTGGCAAAAAACCAGCTAAAAATAGGTGATATTCAGGTTGTGCTTCGTTGACTTCTTCTTGAATTAAAACGCAAACTACAACTGCATTTTTGGCAACTTCTTGGGAACTAACTGACCATCTGACTTTATCGATACTACCATGACGAGACTTGACCTCAACACCAATTTTGGAGTCAGAATTTAAGGTAAAATCAATATTACCATCGCCGCCAAATTTGGTTTCATAATCGACTTCTGTAATCAAATCAGCTAAACGTTCTTTGACAACTTCTTCACCCAGTTTGCCCTTGAGATTGTTAATAAAAACGTCACGTACTGGTGAAGTCCGTTTATATTTTTCTGCCATCAGCCAGCAAAATTCGCGTAATGTCTTTAATCTTTCGCCAGAAATGACAGTTAATTCACTATATTGACCTTCTATTTCACAATGAAGTAAAAAACCGGATGTTAACCTTTTAATAAAATCGGATTGTAGCGATCGCAGTATTGTAATCCAGTCCATCTATCATTCTGCGAATCTGGTGATA
>NZ_JAYGHH010000021.1:26014-32433 GCF_034931045.1 Nodularia sp. UHCC 0506 | reverse complement strand
GTAAAATGCTGAGTAGAAACAAACTTAGATTCAGGTTTTCAGCAATCAACAATTTCTTAAGCTCCTTGGCGGTTGCTTTATATTTTATAAAAATTTCTGGTTAAAGTAAACCTTTAACAAAAAAGTGCTGAGTGTTCAGCACTGGTGATTTTTGGAAAATCTCTCAGAGAAGGGATGCGTTTTAATAAGTCGCTTCAAACAGATGTTTTTGCTGTAACCAATCTTGACCCAGTTGGATAGTAACATCAGAATCAATAATGCCAGTGCTTTCGACTCGCACTTCCCCAAATCCCAAAGCATTACGAATTAACTCTGCATTCTCGCCGTCTCCTTGCTGGGCAATGATATTAGTCACCTGTAGGGGTTCGTTCCAAGGTTGAGATACCTGGATTTTGCGATATCCGAATTCTTCTAAGGTTTTGATTAAAGGATACAGTTGAGTGCGATCGCTGCCTGTACTATCTTGAATATATACTCGCAAAGAACGGGAAGTCACGGATCTGAGTTCACGAGTTGATTCCACGCCAAAGTGTTGAGACATCATTCTCGAAATACCAGTTCTGTCTGGTAGCCAATAACTAGCAACATATTCATTCTGTTGGCTAAAGCGACCGGGTAACATGAACATATGCATATTGGCCCGGTTGGTTCGCACGCCAAAACCTGCTAGGGCTAATAATTCTTCAATTGTTAAGTTAGTATCAATATTATCTCTAACTACGTTGAGAATTTTAGGTAGTTGGGCGACAGTTGTCGGGTTAAGTGTTTGATCAATCAAGGCTCGGATCAACATTTGTTGACGTTGCACCCGACCAATATCTCCGAGTTCATCATGGCGAAAGCGTAATAGTTGCAAAGCCTGATCACCGTCGAGATGTTGTTTACCTGCCTTTAAATTAATATATAAATGTTGGGAGTCATCTTGGTATCTCAAATCTTTGGGAACGTGTACTGTTACCCCACCCAAAGCATCAATTAGTTTACCAACACCCAGAACATTGATGCGGATATAGCGATCAATTGCCACATCATTCAGAAGATTACTTACACTTTTAGCAGTTAAAGCTGGACCCCCATCAATATTAGCAGCATTCAATTTTTTCACTCCATACCCAATTACTTCTGTGCGAGTGTCTCTGGGAATTGAGAGCATGGCTATTTTTTTTGTGGCTGGATCAAATTTGATCAAAATCATCACATCAGCCAGCCCATCAAAAGAGTTTACCTGGGGTTCATAGCCCAGATTCTGCAATTCCGGGGGAGGATCGTTAATATCAGATGGCAGTACGCTCATCCCCATGACTAAGATATTTACGGGGCGAGTTAATTCCGAAAATCTTAACCCACTACCGGCGATGCGATCGCCATCAAAAACCGCTTCTTCTTGCGGACTTAACTCTGCTTGCTGCAATGGAGTCCCGGTCAAAGAAACTGCCAACAGCGCCCCTGCTGTTGCTGATACCATTGCAATACCACTCATACCCAACCAGAACAACAGCCAACGTCCAGACTTAGGAATTTGGGAATTTTTGTTTTTTGATTTTAGGGCTTGCGCTAACTGGTTTTCTTTTGCCGAAGTTCTTTGACTGGTCACAGACTTCCTCACACTTACTGATCAAATTCGGTAATTTTTCTGACTAATTAATATGCAACTAAATTAACTCATATAAGTTAACTTCTAATTAACCTTACTGACCTTTTGCTGTTGCGTTAACCACAACACTTATAGCAGGATTTCTCATTCTTTGTGACAAATCCGGAGATAATTAATTGAAGTATGACAACAATAAGTTACTTTGACCAGACCTTACAGGATATCATCTGCAATTTCGGCAAAAAATCAGTAAAAATACGAATAAATTAGGGGTTGCTTACAGAAATCAAGACAAGTGTTTTCCCAAAATTGTTTCAGCAAAGTGACTTAACCCTGATAAACGGTGAGATTTTCCCTGAATGACTCGAATAATTAGCCAGACGCTGACCAAAAAGTAACCAGATGTCAGAAAGCTATTGAGGATTAACATCCGTAATGTGAAAAATTCTGAAGTCGCAGCCCCAGTTGCTAACAAAGAATATCCCAATAGCCAAGTAAACGACAAAGTAACAGACAGACGACTGACAACTAGTTGTTCCCGACTGCCCTGGCGACGATAGAGAGTCCACAAGGAGGGGAAAAAGCCAATGATTGGAATTAAATACCAAAACAACTGTCTTTTAGAGGTAGCTGTGATTTGAGTGTACTGGGAATTATCAATTGGTTCAAGATTTTCCATTAGTGTGAGTCTAATTCTAAACTAGATAGATGAAATAGGATGATGTAATTAGAGATAATAAGCCATAGAGAAAGATTTTATTTAGTTCTATCCCGCAATCGGCTAAAGATGCAGACACGCAAGCTACTCAATTGGTGGCAGACATTTACACCCATAGCGCGCCTTGGGGCGATCGCGTTATGCGCTCCCATTTTAGTTCTCAATGGTTGGGCGATTTCGGCAATTTTTCATTATTTCCACTCTCTGATAGTTATTTTAGTGGGAGCCTCAGTCCTAGCTTTTCTGCTCAACTATCCCGTGAGCTGGATGGAGCGTCAAGGTGCTAGGCGAGAACAAGTGGCTATTTTAGTCTTTTTGATCGCCTTATCGGTGCTGTTGGCACTTGGTGTTACCCTATTTCCCCTAGCCCTCACTCAAGCCCAACAATTGGTGGCGCGATTACCAGAATTAATCGACTCTGGGCGTTCTCAGTTAATGATGTTAAATCAGAAAGCAGAAACCCTGAATTTACCAATTAACCTAGATGCGCTAGTAGTTCAAATCAACGATCGCGTTAAAGGTCAATTGCAAGCGATCGCGGGACAAGTTTTAAATTTAGCAGTGGTGACATTCACTAGCCTGCTAGATTTCCTCTTAACAATGGTTTTGACTTTCTACCTTTTGCAGCATGGCGGTGAACTGTGGCAGAGTTTAGTAGAATGGCTACCTACCAGATTTCGTGACCCTTTTTCTAAAACAGTCCGCCTGAGTTTCCAAAACTTTTTCATCACCCAACTGATTTTATCTACCTGTATGGCATCAGCTTTAATTCCGACGTTTTTGTGGCTGAAAGTGCCATTTGGGTTGTTGTTTGGCTTAACTATTGGCATCATGGCACTGGTTCCCTTTGGTGGTTCGGTAGGTATCGCCTTGACTACCTCCTTGGTAGCGCTGCAAGATTTCTCAATGGGAGTCAAAGTTTTAATTGCAGCTGTCATCGTGCAGCAAATTTTAGAAAACTTAATTGCACCCCGAATTTTAGGTAATTTTACTGGCTTAAACCCCGTTTGGATACTAATTTCCGTTCTCACAGGGGCAAGAGTTGGTGGACTTTTAGGGGTAATAGTGGCAGTACCCACTGCTGTAATTATTAAGACGGCTTTAACAGCCTTGCGTCCTCAAGGGTTCAATAATGAAGCGGAAGAAAAAGTTGCACCCGTGGTTACAGAAAAGTCACCAACATCTGAACCCAACAATCCTCTAGGTATTTCGGAACCGGGATTACCCTAGCAGGGGGCAGGGAGCAGCAGGGAGCAGGGAGCAGGGAGCAGGGGGCAGGGCGCAGGGGGCAGGGCGCAGGGAGCAGGGCGCAGGGGGCAGGGGGCAGGGCGCAGGGGGAAAGAAACTTACTCAGCACTCAGCACTTCTTACTGTGGGTTTGTGATTGAACCCATGAATAAAATGCTGCCTGTTTGATTATCTCGAATAGCAGAGAAAAAGGGACGGTCAATAATCATACGGAAAGGTTTTGGTTTTTCTCTCAAAGATGTTGCGACGATTCCTACTGATGTAGCGGCGGCGGCTTCTGTGCCTTCTTCGTTTACCTCTACAAATGTTTTATGTTTAACTTGACTAATTTTTAAATTACTACCTATGCCGGAAAAATCAGCTTGATTACTAAAAGCTTCTGTCATTCCTAAAGCTTTGAGTGCATCATTGAGTGTCACATCATACTTTGTTTTAAAGCGAGGTAAGCGAATAAATCCATCTTGGTTTCTAAACTCAGACATCCATTTTTCCCAGTTCTCAAAATTCAAGTTTTGATAAAAGGTTTGGAGGTTAGATTCTTCTTTGGGCAAAAAGATATAAAAACTGACTTTACCATCTTCACCATAAGGTAAACTTACAGCCTGGAATTTGTCGTTTTCATAGTATCTATATTCGCCAGTTTGCGACATCATTGGGTGTTGTTTCTGTTTCCCAGATGTTAAGCTAAAAGGATGTTCAGCAGTTTGTGATTTATTAAACTGATTACTCCATTGCCCTTTAAAATATATGGCGTTAATCAAAAACAACACCTGTTCAGGTTCAATTTGTTCAACTATTTTGTTAATTTTTCCACGGGTACTATCTGCAACCCATTGATTGATAGTATTGGCAGATGCGGCATCTTGAAAATCTAAATTTGTTACCTTGGCTTTGTAAAATTCCTGAGTGCTTTGGAGAAAATTCGGTTGCAAAGTAGCTTCTTTATTTGCCCATAAAGAGTTGGCAATATTCAGTTGCACTTGCGGGTCAGGATTTTCTAGTAACTCTTTTAATGTGGCGTAAGCAGAGTTAATTTCTGGTAGACTCATCCCCTGTAATTCTAGGGTTTTAGCCATTGCTTGTTGAGTAGAACCACTCGCTCCATTATATGCCATAGCTAGAGCGATCGCGACACTTGAAGGAGAAACAAAAATATTCTCTTCCCTACTGTTATTTTTCAAAATTTCCGAAAACAGTTTGAAGCCAAATTTATTATTAGCATCCACAAGTTTGGCATCAGAAATTAATGTTTTTTTTGGCAATCGAGTCTCTGAATAAAGTAAATCAGATTGTGACAGGGTATTTGTATTACCACTAACCTGGGAACAGCCTAAGACACCGAACAGAACAACACTAGCTGCTGCTAAAACGTAACGTCTTCCCAGACTCACACCATAACGTCTTTGTAGGAATTTTTTTTCCACACCACTTAGTTTCTGACGATTCATTCTGCTACCTCGTTTGCCCAACGTTTTTAGCTGTCCATACAACATGGAGGCTAAATAATGTTTCGTTTTGTTTACTATTGCATTTAGAACAGCCAAAACTTGAGACGGTTACAGTTTTAGTAACAGCCAGTTGATGGGTAGAATTAAAGATAACTTATATAAGCTGATAATTCAGACGGTGGTTCAGATTAAGTTTGAGGCAATTTGACGATTCAGAACAGTCTAAGTTGGACTAAATGTATACCAGACTACTTAATCATAAGAAAATAATTATGATTTGATTTTTGACGATAAATAAATCTTATGATAAAACAGGGGATACATGACAGCAAAAATGCTCAAAATTAAAAGTATTGCTGCCTGATTTTTTTGTATATGTTCTGAATACGTAATTTAGCCACACGAGTTGGCGACAAATCTTGAATTTTGCCGGAAAACTTGCTTTTGTGATCAAAAAATTCGTTTAATTCCTGCAAAATTATTTGGAATCTTTGGATAATATTTTCAGTGCGATACTCGGCAAAAAACTCTTCTGGCAAGTCGATAGTTGGCGAGTATTTCAACACTTTAATCACACGTTGAACATCATACTCTTTTGAGTATCCGGCGATTTTATAGCAATTAAATCCAGGGTCTAAATAATCGGAGAGTCCACCGTTGATACTAGAAAAAACCTGACAACCACAAGCAAGTGCTTCCATTGGTTGCAGTCCAAAGCCTTCACTAACTAGCTGTTGCGCCCAATATTCAGCAGAGTCATACAGATAAATCTTTGCCTGATTAAATAGTCCAGGTAAATCTTCTACATAATAATCAACTAATTTCACTTTACACTGTTTCTGCAAAGCCGGAATCAGTGATTGCATTAAATACTCTGAAGATTTTCGGGCTTGAACTAAAACATCAATATCTCGTTCTAGATGTAAATTTTCAAATTCGTTACTAATTTGATTGGGCAAATAATAAATCAAAGAATTAGGAGATTTCTGCCCCCAATATCCCATTGTGTTGCGGCTAACTGTGATGATGGGAATACTGGCTGGGAGGCTAAATTTATAACCTGCACTATGGGCATGGTAAATAACATTGTATTGCTTGAGCTTGGCTGCTAATTTAGCAACATCAAATCCCCAGCTAATGACAAATATGGCTGCATCTAAATTTTTTTCTGCCAGTACATCATCAATAAACAGTTGGTCTGTTTCTCTTTGGCGATAAGTGACCACATCAGCCCTACAGATTTGCTGCGCTAGTTTAACTGTTTTTAATTCTGCCCAAAGTCCACCGCAGGCAAATTTGCCATGAGTACCTGGAACTAAGAAGTAAAGCTTTCTCATGAAAATATTTTGGTAATAGCGGTGCTTGATTGAGAAAAATTGCTAAAATTGGCAACCACAAATCAATATATAGG
>NZ_JAYGHH010000021.1:0-25621 GCF_034931045.1 Nodularia sp. UHCC 0506 | reverse complement strand
TCCTTGTTCTGTGGACAAGCCGCCTAATAGTTCGTTATCTACTTGTACTTTTGTGTGTTTGTTTTTCGGTGCATGGGCGCTGTTGGCTTCACTCAAAACCCAAACAGTAGCGTGTTCTAGGGCGTGAACTTGCCGCAGCAGTATCATTTCTTTCAACCCTGGGATAAATGATAGCTGTCGGAGTAAATCAGCATCTTGTGTTGGTTGCGGTGCGGTAAAATCAAAACTAAAAAAATCAAAGGTAGACGAAATACCTGAAGCAGAAGTGGAAATATTCATAAAAACACTGCTCTCCTCGCTGATGGAGCAATATAGATTTAATCAATGTAACCTTTGAGGCAGGAATTTGTGACTAATTTTTGTTGATGGTTGGTGATGTGTGTTGCTTGATTTTAATGCCGATGAGAATTTACGCTAGAGATTCACCTGAAAAGAAACGTGTGAGCAGAAGAACAATTAGTACACACCAACAAATTTTTTAATCTTTCTGGATGGGTAAGACACAGCAATTAACCTCATCTAAGCAGATTTTACCCCACTGTAAAGCCCAACGCACCAAAGCTACCCGGTTGTCGGTTTGGGTTTTCGTGAGAATGTTGCTGATATGGTTATCAACTGTGCGTTTGCTAATCTCCAGTTTGACTGCAATATCTTGGTTAGTTAAGCCAGCGGCCACTAAGTCGATTATTTGCAATTCTCTGTCTGACAGACTAACAGGGGTCTGAGACTCGCCACCAGCCATAACTATTTCTATCCTCCCTTGGTATATGTACTTAATCCTCTTTTAATTCTAGAAGATTCTTTTGTTGGGGGGGGTTTTAAGTTATGGCAGTATGGAATTGACTAGATTTTCTTTAGATTTGCCTGTGATAGCAATATGTGTTTAAATAGTAACTTTTAAGACTTTATTTTTAAAATAGAACGTAAAAATACATACAGAAATCCTGAAGTCAGAGAGGATATATTTAGTATGATAGTAGCAAAAGATGCTCTTTTGTTGAGTTTAAGACTGGCGACAGATGAGTTAAGAATGTTATAGATTTTATACTAGAATTACTAACTCAAAATCGAAAATCTCAGATTCTGGATTCATGAAATGAGCAATCCCCGTGTTTTGTGCCTTGGTGAAATTTTGTTTGATTGTTTAGCTGACCAATTGGGGCTAAAGCTAGAAGAAGTGAAGTCCTGGACTGCTTACCCAGGTGGCGCGCCAGCTAATGTAGCCTGTGCTTTAGTGAAACTAGGAACTCCCGCAGGTTTTATTGGGGCTGTTGGTGAAGATGAGGCGGGGAATCAACTAGTTAAGTTATTAGAAGAAATTGGTGTAGATACCACAGGGGTGCAACGCCATTCTACAGCACCAACGAGGCAAGTTTATGTGGTGCGTGATTTGGCAGGCGATCGCAATTTTGCCGGATTTGGTGAGTATGACACCTCTGAATTTGCTGATACCCGCTTGCAAGCTAAACAATTGCCAGAGTCACTGTTTCAAGAGGCTGATTTTTTAGTATTAGGTACTTTAGAATTAGCCTACCCTGAAAGTGAGCAGGCAGTTCATCGCGCCTTAGATTTAGCAGAACAATACGACCTGAAGATTATTCTGGATGTCAACTGGCGACCTGTATTTTGGCAAAATCCAGATATAGCACGTCAAAAAATCCAGGAGATATGGAAGCGAGTTGATTTTCTCAAACTCTCTAAAGAAGAGGCAGAATGGCTATTTGATACTAAAGACCCAGGTGCTATTACTTACCGTATGGATACCATTGATGGGGTGCTGGTGACGGATGGTGAACATGGTTGCACTTATTGTTTGGGTGAAAACGAAGGACATTTACCTTCTTATCCCATTAATGTTGTGGATACAACTGGGGCTGGGGATAGTTTTTTAGCAGGATTTATCCACCAGCTAAGTTTACATGGTATTCAAGGTTTGCAGGATGGAGAAACAGCCAAAAAAGTTGTTGCTTATGCTAATGCAGTGGGAGCGCTAACTACTATTAAAGCAGGTGCGATCGCTTCTCAACCAACTGCGGCGGAAATTGATGCTTTTCTAGCCTCCCATCAAGTTTAGGGAATAGTACACCCAGTTGGGATATCAGCGACAATCGGCTGATACTCCTGGCTGGCAAATGGAGAAAAATCTTCATGCCATTCTGCCGTCAATTTGAATGCTTTTAGCTAATTTTACCCCTGAAATTTTTCTTAAATGACAATTTGCGGTAATGGTGTATCTGCTAAATTTATTCAAGTAACTGTTGTTCGCTTTCGGCAAGAAAGAGAAATTGATATTGCCCAAAATCACGGAATCTAACAGTTGATTTACTGTCTATAACGAATTTCTGTGTGAGCAAATATCATTGATACATTTGCGTTGCTTTTAACATATGGTAGGTAATAATCAACTGAGTCAGCGCTAAAGGATAACTTTGCAATGTTTCTCCAGTTGTTCCCGCAACTTTTCCTAGTTCTGGGTTAATTTCGCGATCGCATACATTTAGTAAGTAAGGCATATCTGAGCATAATATATGCTCTAACTTATTCACCTGTTCCAAAGTTGCATGACCATCCACTTCCAACACATCCACAGGTTTACTCATATCTCGGTCTAATCCTAAGCGAACTGCTGACTCAGAATTACCGTTAGTTAAATTCAAAATTGAAGTAAAATCAGGATGTGGGATTGTAGGACGCAATACCAAGCGCACGTTTAAATGTCCGTTATTGTCTTCGTCTTCTTCATTGGCGGGATAAAAACTTACCACTATATCCGACCATTGACGCTGGGGACGAATAAAATTAGCTGAGTCTTGTTCACGCTTTTCTAGTTCTGCCAATACCTGTTCTGCCGTGTAACCTCGTTTTTGGGTATCTCGCTTGACTTTCCATTCAGCGCGTAGTTCTTCGGGAGGTGCAAGATAAACTTTTACGTCGTAGGCTTCACGGGCTGCACGGGTAGAATAACCAAGTAAACCCTCTATTATAACAAACTTCTTGGGTTTAATGTATTTTGGGGCTTCAAATTTCCCCGTGGAGTGACTGTAAACAGGTTTGAGAATTGGCTGTCCTGTGCGTAGCAGCGATAAATGCTGCTGCATAATGTCTAAATGGTTACAATCAGGATGCAGGGCAGTTATACCCATTTCTGCACGTTGTTGGCGATCATAACTGTGATAATCATCGGTACAAATCAGTGTCACATTTTCTGGACCTAGTACCTGAGCAATTCCCCTAGTCAGTGTTGTTTTGCCTGCGGCACTGTCACCGACAATCCCCAAAATTATTGGACGAGCCATGATTCCCCTCCCGAATATGAGCAATAAGTACAGTGGTCAACTGTTTGAGATAATGTTCTTTATTTTAGAAGGGAATTGACGAACTAACTCAAGCAAAATTATGTACGTAACATCTCTATACATACGATTTATTTATGTTTATTTATTTACATTAATTAAAAACAATGATTGGTGTTTAAATAAGTGCTAAATATTGTTAAATCCGTTAAATATAGCCATCTGATTTGATTCGCGATCGCTGGTCTGCCATAGCTATAATTAATTGCGTAGAAAGGCAACAGAAAACAAAGAAATTTAGAAATAATTAAGTCAATATAACACACCGCTATGCTAGAAGCAAAGAGCAATACAGAGTAGGGATTATGGAGATGCTGAATATTTCAGAATTAGACAAAGTTGAGAAGTTCCGCCATCTTCAGTTAAGCTTATGCGATCGCTGGCCGACCATTGAGCTATTTGACAATAGTGAGGCGGATATTTTAATTATTCCCTCCCTCAGCATCGACCAACATGAACTGCATAAAATAGAGGGTTGTGAGCATTATGAAGAAAGATTATTATTCTCTTTAATGCGTTTGCGAAACCCCCGCACTAGGTTGATTTATCTCACATCAATGCCACTACATCCTAGTATTATTGATTACTATTTGCAACTGTTACCAGGAATTCCATTTTCCCATGCGCGTAATCGCTTGCTGCTACTTTCAACTTACGATTCCTCCCTCAGACCCCTAACTGCAAAGATTTTAGAACGTCCTCGACTGCTAGAACGCATCCGCCAAGCATTGAGACTAGAAAAATCGTTTATGACTTGCTACAATTCCACATTTTTAGAAGCCGAATTATCTTTAAAATTAAATGTGCCATTGTATGCAGTTGCCCCAAATTTGCAGATTTGGGGGACTAAAAGCGGTAGTCGCCAAATTTTCGCCCAAAGTGGAGTTCCTCATCCCGATGGCAGCAAACAGGTGTGGAATCAGCAAGATTTGGCAAAAGTTGCGGGTAATTTATGGGAACGTCAACCCACGTTACAAAGAATCGTAGTGAAACTCAATGAAGGTATTTCTGGAGAAGGAAATGCACTGCTAGATTTAAGACCAATTATGGATGTAGCACCGGGGAAAGTGTCTTATAACCAAACAGTAGCAGCAATTAGCGATCGCTTCCCCACCATGCGCTTTCAATCCACACATGAAACCTGGGGAAATTTCGCCAACCGGATTACAGAACTAGGGGCGATCGCCGAAGCATTTGTAGAGGGAGAAATTAAGCGATCGCCCAGTGTCCAAGGACGCATCACACCCACAGGTGAAGTAGAAATTGTCTCCACCCATGACCAAATTCTCGGCGGCCCAGACGGACAGATTTATCTTGGTTGCCGATTTCCGGCTGATTCCAGCTATCGGTTGCAATTGCAGCAATGGGGTTTACAAGTCGGCAAAAAACTCTCCGAAAAAGGTGCAGTTGAAAGATTTGGCGTAGATTTCATCACCGTTGACCAAGGAAATGGTCAGTGGGACATTCAGGCGATTGAAATTAACTTGCGAAAAGGTGGTACTACTCATCCTTTCATGACCCTGAAATTGTTAACAAACGGACGCTACGACCTTTCCACCGGGTTATTTTATAGTCAGCAAGGGCGACCCAAATACTATATAGCCACCGACAACCTGCAAAAAGACCGATATCGAGGATTATTACCTAACGATTTAATGGATATTATCGCCCATCATCGATTGCACTTTGATAGCGGTACAGAAACAGGCACAGTTTTTCATCTTATGGGTTGTCTTTCCCAGTTTGGCAAGTTGGGATTAACTAGCATAGGCGACTCCCCACAACAAGCAGAAGACATTTATCACAAAGTCGTCAAAGTGCTGGACGAAGAAACCCGCAGCGAAAATCCCGATTTACCATTGTTCTCAGATTACACTTTCCCTATGGCTTGGGATGGATATAGCTAGGAATTGAGGACTGATGAAAAATCAAGTTTTTTAACCCGCGTAGGCGGGTTTGGTCTGTATAGCCGCGACTTCCAGTCGCCAGGGCTGTTTTTCAAACAACCTCTAAGAGAGTGTCAATAATACTCGATACCCAATACTTAATACCCAAACGCTGGAATTTCCTATAAATTCGATCTAGTTATAAAAAACTGTCCGGACTTTTTGCATAACTTTAATCTATGAAACAGTGGCTAGATAGGGTTTTCAACCATAGTTGTCACCCCATTAGCTACAAAATGAGTCAAAAAACCTCAGAAATTTCTAGCATACATATAGATTTGCTTTGATGACCTCAAACGCCAGTGAAACTACACAACCCAAGCACAAGCAGAATTAGAGGTACAAGTTATTTAATCAACCTTCTTAAATCATGCTGACTTATCACTTTTTCTAATTGTGGACGTAGATGAGGTTTTCTGAGAATTTGGCAGTTCCATGTCATTTTTAGCTAACCAGTCTTCAATAAGTTCAGCCGAAACGTCAGACATATTCAGACCCTTAAAAAAGCAAATCGCTTTAAACCTGTCTTTGATATCAGGGGGTAAGTAAACCCGAATCGAAGCTTCTCCTTGTGCCACACTATACTCCAACTAATAAACTTATTCACTAGTTTATTGGTGTAATGGTTAATCGGGGAAAATTATTCATTAGTTGACTAATGCACCAGTGCATTGGTATAGTATCACCTATACCTAAAGAAAGAGAAGTAACTCTCTCCAAAGGGTGGCACAAAACAAAGGCAATAGAAGCCAGAAAGTGTCAAATGGTGAAAACACAGATTATAAGCGCGACGGCAGCTAAATTTCTCTAAATTTGGTTAATTTATCTTGCAATCAGGACTTTTAACAAAACAAACCCCAATGATTGTTGTTCCAAAAAGTATAAAAAATACAGCACAAAAATTTTGAGCGCTAAAGCACTCACTACAAGCTAAAAGGTCAGTTAGATTTTGCCACAGCTTCAGAAACTCCGTCTGCTTCGACCAAAATTTAGTATAAATAACCACTTTTTTCAAGGTTTAGGAAATTAGGGATGCTAAAAAACTTCTGGTACGCTTGTGAATTTAGTTCAGCTATTACTAAGAAGCCGCAGCAAATTGCGATGTTAAATCAGAGGTTTGTCCTCTATCGCAATTCTCAAGGTCAAGTAGTTGCATTAAAAGACCAATGTTCTCATCGCGGTGCAGCATTATCTCTGGGTTGGATTGAAAAAGATTGTCTTCGTTGTCCCTATCATGGATGGAAATTTCAAGCTGACGGCAAATGTGTTGAAATTCCTTCTAATGAAGTTGGTAAGCCCATTCCAAAAAAAGCTAATGTAAACAGCTACCCAATACAAGAGAAATATGGTTTTATCTGGCTATTTTATGGAGATTTGCCCGCAGGAGAACGACCACCAATTCCGCCTTTTCCAGAATATGAAGACCCCAAAATGCATCCTATTTATATAGAATATAGAATGCAAACTAATTACACTCGCGTCATAGAAAATGCTCTTGATCCTGCCCATCTTTATGCAGTTCATGCTAATTCTTTTGGTGCAGGATTTGCACAAGACCCCAGAGTGGAAGATTATGTAGTTAAAGATGAAGATTGGGGCATAAGTACGAAAATTGTCTATAAGAATTACACTCAGCCTAAAAATGGCATTTTTAAATATTTTTTTCGTCCCAAACAGACACAACTGAATGCCACGACTACCTTTTATTTACCGAATATCACAAAAATTGAAAGTGATTTCGGTCGGGGCAAAATTATCAACTATGCTATTCATCTACCGGTGGATGAAAACACAACTATTAGTAAACGAATTCAACTGCGTAATTTCTTTACCTATTCTTGGGCAGATAGGTTATTTATCAAGTTTCATCATCAAGTTGGGTTAGAAGATAAAGTGGTAACTGAGTCCCAAATTCCTCAACTAATTCCTGATAATTTATTAACTGAAGTTCATGTTCCTGCTGATGCTTTGACTTTGGCTTATCGTCAGATGCGCCAAAAATATTTAGCTATGGGATGGGGTTTAAATTCTGAACAATATAAACTAGATAGTTCTCATCAACATAAATCGCAATCTATTTATACTTCATTGATGAATTAGATTGATTTTTTCGGCTTTGCGTCCAATATTTATGAGTAACAAACCGCAAAGGGCGCAAAGGACACAAAGGAAGAAGAAAAGAAGGAAAGACATTTGGCACAGTAATACAAGTGAATGGCGTTACGAGTGCAATTTGGGATTAAATTGCTCAGGCAAGATATCTAAAAAGGATAGGAGACAAATATGTTGAAAAATTTTTGGTATGCTTGTGAATTTAGCTCGGCAGTTACTAATCAGCCAAAGCAAGTTTTGATGTTTAATCAAAGATTTGTGCTTTATCGCAATTCTCAAAAACAAATAATAGCTTTAAATGATCAATGTCCTCATCGTGGTGCGGCTCTTTCTCTTGGTTGGATTGAAAAAGATTGTCTTCGTTGTCCTTATCATGGATGGAAGTTTCAAGCTGATGGACAATGTGTTGAAATTCCTTCTAACGCACCTGGAATTTCTATTCCTAAAAAAGCTCGTATTGATAACTACCCAGTTCAGGAAAAATATGGTTTTATCTGGTTATTTTATGGAGACTTACCAGAGGCTGAACGTCCTCCTTTACCAACTTTTCCCGAATACATGGTATCAACGATGCGTCCTGTATACGATGACAGTATAGATAATGCTAACTATGCTCGTCTCATGGAAGCTAATCTTGATTTTACCCACGTGATTGCAGTCCACAAAAAATCTTTTGGTCAGAGAATCCCTATCAATAAAACTATTAAATATCAAGTTGATAAGTATGATTGGGGTGCAGTGGCGCAAGTCAATTATGAATCTTTAGGTAACTCCAAAAGTTTCTTGAACTTTTTACTCGGTGGACGACCAGAATTGAAAACTAAATTGACTTTGTATCTGCCTAATGTTACTCTTGCAGAAATTAATGTCGGTCGAGGTAGCAGATTTGATATTAAGTTTGGCATTTTAGTGGCTCACCTGCCTATTGATGAAAATAGGACTCGTGTCAAACGCGTTTTATATCGCAATATTTTACCCCTACCTTGGTTAGATGGTTTCTTTAGAAAAATTGACCATAAACTAGCTCAAGAAGACACGGTAGTAGTTTCAACTTTAAATTCTCAAGCAATGCCGCAAATATCAGAGGAACTTCATGTAGCGGCTGATGCTTTAGATATTACTTTCCGACAATTTTTGCAAAAGTCTCAGGCTGAATTTTCTGCATCTAGTCAAGAGAAACAGCAGCAAGTTGTTGATATGAAGTAATGCTTTGGGTGCTGGCTGATGGGTTTGAAATTGAAATTTTATCTTGGTTTCAGTTTTTTAGCACTCATGATTTTTGGCAAATGAATACACATATATAAACGTACTTCATTCATAGTGGGGAGATAAGTATGAACCATGTCCTCGAAAAATCATTGACGCAACAACTAGCAATGCGTGGGGTAATCGACAAGTTTTTTAGACAGATGTTTGATAATACTTGCCAAGCGCTAGAAATGTTAGATGGTACGAAGTTTTCTGAACAGTCTTGGAATCGCGATCGCAAGGGACTTTGGACGGTTGGTGAAAGTAGTGAAGACGCTATATATATTGACCGGATTCTGCATAATGGTAATGTTTTGGAGAAGGTAGGAGTTAATTATGTAGCCATAAATGGTGAATTACCTCCGGGAATGTCCTTTGAAAAATCAGGCGCTCTCGCTACAAATGCAGCCGATAAAATGACTACTAACAAAGGGAACCGCTTTTTCGCTACAGGTTCTAGCTTTGTCATTCATCCTCATAACCCGATGGCTCCCACGGCTCATGTTAACTATCGCTATTTTGAGATTTGTAATGCTAACCAACCTGTGTATTGGTGGTTTGGCGGTGGTGCTGATTTAACACCAGCATATCTTTTTGAGGAAGATGCAGTTCATTTTCATCAAGTGCATAAAGATGTATGTGATCAGTATAGTTCTGCTTATTACCCCCGGTTTAAAAATGCCTGTGATGAATATTTTCACATCCCACATCGTGGCGAACATCGAGGTATAGGTGGAATTTTCTTTGACAATTTAAATCACGAAAATCCCGAAAAGATAATGTCATTAGTGACTAATTGTGCTGATGCTTTTCTCCCAGCTTATATGCCGATTTTAGAAAGGCGTAAAGATATGTCTTTTACAGCAGAAAATAAGTATTGGCAACATCTGGTACGTGGGCGCTATGTAGAGTTTATTTTATCGTGCGATCGCGGGATTCGTTTTGGTTTAGCCAGTGGTATGGTGAAGCAGCAAAGTGTATTTAATTGTATGCCTCCTGCTGCCAACTGGGAATATGATGATCAACCTATTCCTGGTAGTAAAGAAGCCATGTTGAAAGAAGTTTTAAGAAATCCTCGTAAGTGGCTATAAATTTTTGTTGATTGCAACTGATAAACACTTTAATAAAAACGACGCTGCCATGAGAAAACCCAAATCAGTCAACATCAGACAATCAATAGCCAAAAGTTTATTCAACACGCGCACCCAAACCCACACACAGCCACTACAGGTAATGTCAAAAAATATCACTTTGAATAAAACAGCACAAGATACATATATTACGAGCGAGCTAGAAATAGATATTGCATTATCCTTTCTTAATGTTTGTAAATATGTACTAGCTTGGATAATTTGCCTTTGTATCTACTCAAGCGTCTAAAAGACTATTTACATCACTTCTCTATCAACTTGTAATTAATCAATATTCGCTCTCTAACTTGGCATTCTTGGCGACTAAAGCCATAGGAGCATACGCTGCGCGAAGGCGGTTCGTTATTCCATCTTAATAGTATGACCACAAAAATGAGCAGAGAAAAGGAACTAATTACAGGGAATCTCCGCATGGAAGATATCATCAATCTAGATGAATCTAAAGCCGTAAATTTGTTTAGAAAGAGATTTCAAAAATACAAAAACCTGGTCGCAGAAAAAGGAGAAGCTGCTGCTTTTGAACAGATGATGGAAAAATATCCTGAACAACAAAAAGCGTTAATGGGTACTTTCATCGACCACAATACCTTAGCCAAAGGTTTCACCCAAGCTGCACCGTTACTGAGTTTGATGGGCTTTGAGATGGATGTGGTAGATGTTTCTCAAAATGGCACAGATGCAGCATTAGAAATTCAAAGAATTTGTCCCGTTTTATCCATTGCTAAAGAATACGGTTTTGATAGTCCTTGTCGTGTGTTTTGTGAGATGGAACAAGAAGCTACTAGAAGGGCTTTTCCGGGAATCAAGGCCGCAATTTTGAGTAAACAAGCGGAGGGTGATTGTGTTTGTGTATTTAAGTATGAAAGAAATGTAGATAATTTGTTGCTGCCTAAATCAGATACTCAAAGTGTTTTTTCTTTTATAAAATTGATTCCTAATTTGTTTAAAATTGGCTTTAAAATGCTGAAAATGCGGGTATTCAATTAATTAAAACTATGCAATAAAACCCTCTAAAAACTCTTGACTTTGTGTCCTTAGTGTCCTTCTCCCAAGGGGAGACGCTGCGCGGTAAGCGAAGCTATGCCGAAGGCTTTATGTGGTTTGTTTCTCCAAAATTAATTAAAAAGCCATTGAAATTAATCAGGACTTACGCAAAATCATGAAAAAAACGAATCAGAGGTTTTTCTCATCGGTATTGTATGTTTAAAATGCCCATTCCTTATTCCTCTGTGTACTCTGCGTCTCTGTGGTTAGATTAAAAATCTAAATTAAAATAGAAAAAAAATGAACAACATTATCACCGATTTAAAACAGATTATTTCTGGGGAAATTAGTAATAAAGAATCAGAGTTAGAAGCAGTTTCTCAAGATTTTGGCAACATTGTTAAAAAACAGCCCCAAGTTGTGATTCGCCCCCAAAATTCGCTTGATATTGCGGAAGCAATTAAATATGCTGCCAAACAAGATTTAACAATTTCCTCACGGGCTGCGGGACATTCTTTAAGTGGTCAATCTTTGAATCAAGATGGCATTCTTTTAGATATGAGGAGTCTCAATCAAATTGATGAATTTCACCCCAATGAACTTTGGTTTAAAGCTGATCCTGGTGTGACTTGGAAACAAGTTGTTGATGCTGCTATTCCTCATGGTGTAATTCCGCCTGTTCTTACTAATAACTTTGAAGTGACTTTAGGGGGAACTTTATCGGCGGCTGGTTTGGGTTTGAGTTCTTTTCGTTACGGTTCTCAAGCTGATAATTGTTTGGGTTTGGAAGTTGTTACGGGTGCTGGTGATATTGTTTGGTGTACACCAGAAGAAAATAGCGAACTTTTTTATCACGTTCTTTGTGGTTATGGTCAGTTTGGTATTATTACTAAAATTAAAAACCGTTTGAGAAAATATCGCCCTTACACACGCAGTTATTTTCTTTGCTATGACGATTTAGATCAACTTTTACATGATGCACGTCGCTTAGTTTCAGAAAGTAGAATAGATGGTTTAGTATCTTTATTTTCACCGTGCTTACAAGGTATGAGTAGAAAAGAAAATCAGATGAAACCTTTAATTCAATGGTTTTACAGGATGCAAATTACCTTGGAAATTGATTCTGTAAATGATATAAATAATGCGGAATTGCTGGCTGATTTAAATTTTTATCGTCATATCCATACAGAAGACTTGACTTTTGAGAAGTTTATTCAACCATTAGGTCAGGTTCCGCATCCTGTAAATACTGCTAATACTTGGATTGATGTACTTTTACCAGGGTCTAGGGCAAAGGAATTTATTGATATTGCTCTTGAACGTGTGCCTAGTTTTTTGGATTTTCGGACTTTACCTATAGGTTCTTTTTGTCTCAATGCTGGTAAGCATAAAATGCCTATGTTTCCTTTACCTGATGATGATTTAATTATTGGGTTGGGAATGTATCCAACTATTCCTAAATCTCAGGTTCAACCTGTGCTAGAGCAGTTAAAGTTACTGACTGATTTGGGTTTGCAAATGGGTGGTAAAAGATATATGGCGACTTGGGCGGATTTTGATTTACCAAGATGGCGATCGCATTTCGGAAATTACTGGTCTACAGTGAATGAGATGAAGCGGAAATATGACCCTTGTGGGATTCTGAATCCTGGTTTCTTTAAGTATGAACAGCTTGTAGAAATAGGGGCGAAGTATAAAAATTAAGCCCGGAAAACCCCACCCCTAGACCCGCAAGCGAGGAGGGGGACAGGATTTTGATATTTTAAACTACTATATAAGGAACTATAGAATGTTGCGAAATTTTCAGGAAATTAGGAAATCGTCTTTGTTTCCGCCCAATTTGCGTTGGTTAGCTGCACTGGGTATTACCTCTGTCATGGCTATGGGGGCAGGTGTAATTTATGTAACTCGTCCTACAACTAATCCAGTAAATCCAGTGGTATCAACTCAGGTGAGTCCGCCAGTCATTCCAAAAGTGAATGGGCTAGGACGATTGGAACCAGCAGGTGAGGTCGTGAGAATTTCGGCTCCTACCGATCCTAGTGGTGCTAGTCGTGTGGCTAAATTGTTGGTTGATGAAGGTGAACAAGTTAAGCCTGGAGATGTGATTGCTATTTTGGATAACCGCGATCGCTTGCAAGCTAATCTGAAAGAAGCACAGCAACAAGTCCAAGTGGCGATATCACGACTGGAACAGGTGAAAGCCGGCGCAAAACAAGGTGAAATATCAGCTAGAGCAGCTACTGTGAGAAATCTGCAAGCACAGTTAGAGGGTGAAATCCAGACCCAAAAAGCGACAAATGCTCGCCTAAAAGCTGAGTTACAAAATGCAGAGATGGAATTTCGCCGCTATGAAAGTCTTTACAAGGAAGGTGCAATTTCGGCTTCAAACCTAGATTCTCGGAGATTAACCGTCAGAACCGCCCAAGAAGAACTAAATGCTGCTCAAGCTAGTTTAGGCAGAATTCAACGCACCCTCACAGCGCAGATTCAAGAAGCTAAAGCGACTTTAGAACAAACAGCAGAGGTGCGTCCCACAGATGTCGCTACAGCTCAAGCAGAGGTGGATAGTGCGATCGCTACTGTGGAAAAAATGCAAGTTGAAGTTGATACAGCATACATTCGCGCCCCCCAAGCCGGTCAAATTCTTCGGGTTCAAGCTCGTCCCGGTGAAACCATCGGTGAGGAGGGAATTGTGGAAATTGGTAAAACTGATCAAATGTATGCGATCGCGGAAATTTATGAAAGTGATATTGGTAAGATTCGCCCCGGTCAAATTGCTACTATTACCAGTCCTAGTAATGCTTTTACAGGGAAATTAAGCGGAACCGTGGATCGGATTGGCTTGAAGATAGCGAAAAAAGATGTGTTAGATACTGACCCTACAGCAGCTACAGATGCGAGAGTAATTGAGGCGAAAGTTCGTTTAGATGAAGCTTCTAGTCAGCAAGTTACTAATTTTACTAATCTTCAGGTAAATGTAGAAATAGTCATTAGTCCTTAGTTATTATTAATTATTATTATGTTTAAACGTAAAATTCCTTTGGCTTGGCGGCAATTAATGAGGCAGAAAGGACGGTTTTTTGTCGCTCTTTGTGGAATTACTTTTGCCGATTTTTTAATGTTAATGCAGTTAGGTTTTCAGTCGGCTTTATATGATAGTAATACCAGGTTTCATGAGCTTTTACAAGCTGATGTGGTGTTAGTAAGTCGTCAAGCGCAAAATTTGGGACTTCTCAGTAGTTTTTCCCGTCGTCGATTGTTTCAAGCCGCTAATCTGACTGAAGTGGAGTCTGTTAATCCTTTGTATGTCCGCTTGGGTGTTTGGAAAAGTCCCCAAACGAAGTTAGACGAATCAATTTTGGTAATTGGCTTTAATCCTGAAAAACCTGCCTTCAATTTACCAGCAGTTAATCAAAAATTAGAACAGATCAAATATCCCAATACACTGTTATTTGATCGCAATTCCAATGGAAAATATGCACAGGCGATCGCTCAAATTTCTGATGGTAAATCTGTTAGCACAGAATTGCAAGGACGTAAAGTTAAAATTGGTGGTTTGTACGAGGTGGGTGCTTCTTTTGTTGCTAATGGTAGCGTAATTACCAGTGACCAAAACTACTTGCGGATTTTTTCAGGACAACAACCAGGTCAAGTTAACTTAGGTTTAATTAACCTCAAACCGGGTAGTGATGTTGATGTAGTCGCCACAGCCTTGCAATCTTACCTGAATGATGATGTGCAAGTTTTTACCCGGCAAGAATTTATTGATTTTGAAAAGAAATATTGGCAAGAAAATGGCGCGATTGGTTTTATCTTTTCTTTGGGTGTCACCATCGGCTTTTTAGTGGGTGTAATTATTGTTTATCAAATTATTTACAGTGATGTCATGGATCACTTGCCTGAATATGCCACACTCAAAGCCATGGGTTATCGTAATAGCTATTTATTATTAGTTGTGTTTCAAGAGGCATTAATATTAGCTATCTGCGGTTTTATTCCTGGTGGCTTTGTTTCCTTTGTTATGTATGCCTTTACCCGGAATGTGACGAAGCTACCACTATTTATGACTCCTGATCGGATAATTTTAGTTTTAATTTTAACAATTATCATGTGTTTAATTTCTGGCGCGATCGCTATGCGGAAATTAAACTCAGCAGACCCCGCCGATATTTTTTAATTCACTACGAGTAGGCAAAAAAGTCTCTACACTCCTTAACCTAAAAATATTGAGCAGAATCTTCTAGCCAATTCAACAGAAATTTCACTATCTAGCTGTAAAATAAAATACAATAGACCTGTTGTATGAGTGCTGTGATCATTTCATTGTCTTAGACGGAGTGGAGACTAATGACATCTCAAGATGACCCCCATAACGAACTAAAGCAACGGGAACGCAAATTGCGGGAACGCGAAGTTGAATTACGACTGCGGGAAATGGAAGCTGATATCAATCCACCTGTGCATCAAACAGTGAAGCATCAGCCAGAAAAGTTCCAAAAACCGTGGATGAAGAAAGCTGTTCTTGGTGGAAAATTATTTCTTCTTGGTGTTGCAGCATTGGTAGCTGTGAGAATAGCCTCAGCAGTTGCGGGAATAATGATTATCTCTGCATTGGTGTGGATATCTTACAAACTATTTTTTGAATCCAAAAACAATCGTCGTTAAATACAGGGTAATTGTGATGAGTCAACAACTTAATACTGACAAATTTATCAATGATTTAGAACGGGTTGCTCAAGTTCGTGCCAAAATTTCAGGATGTCTGAGTCGCATGGCTGACACTATCCAACAAGCTGAATTAGCAGGAGAATCGTCTTCAGGAAAACTCAGTTTAGAACGAGACATTGAAGATATTACAGTAGCTAGTAAAAACTTAAAACAAGGTGTGTTTCGCCTATTGGTTTTAGGTGATATGAAACGGGGTAAAAGTACCTTTCTAAATGCCTTAATTGGGGAAAATTTACTACCAAGCGATGTTAACCCCTGTACGGCTGTATTAACAGTTTTACGTTATGGGGCTGAAAAAACAGTAACCATTCATTTTAATGATGGAAAAAATCCCCAAAAGCTAGATTTTTCAAGTTTTAAGTATAAGTATACTATTGATCCAGCCGAGGCTAAAAAATTAGAACAAGAGAAAAAACAAGCTTTTCCTGATGTTGATTATGCAGTAGTAGAATATCCCTTGCCATTGTTAGAAAAGGGAATTGAAATTGTTGATAGTCCAGGGTTGAATGATACAGAAGCCCGAAACGAATTATCTTTAGGTTATGTGAATAATTGTCACGCAATTTTGTTTGTAATGCGAGCTTCTCAACCTTGTACTTTAGGTGAACGGAGATATCTAGAAAATTATATTAAAGGTAGAGGATTGTCAGTTTTCTTTTTAATTAATGCTTGGGATCAGGTACGAGAATCTTTAATTGATCCTGACGATGAAGAAGAGTTACAAGCTGCTGAAAACAGATTAAGACAAGTATTTCAGGCGAATTTAGCAGAATATTGTACTGTAGATGGTCAGGATATTTACGAAGAACGGGTATTTGAAGTTTCATCAATTCAAGCATTGCGAAAACGACTGAAAAATCCCCAAGCAAATTTAGCCGGAACTGGTTTTGCCGAGTTTATGGGGTCACTGAACACTTTTCTTACCAGAGAACGCGCGATCGCAGAACTCCGTCAAGTGAGAACATTAGGTAGACAAGCCTTAAAGCATACCCAAGAAGCAATTTCTAGGCGTTTACCATTACTTGATCAAGATGTCAATGAATTAAAAAAACGGCTGGATTCTGTAGAACCTGAATTTAATCAACTGACTGGAATTCGAGATCAATTTCAAAAAGAAATCATCAATACTAGAGATACCCAAGCGCGAAAGATTTCGGAATCATTTCGTGGCTATGTTTTAAATTTGGGTAATACTTTTGAAACTGATTTTTTACGCTATCAACCAGAATTAAATGTTTTAGATTTCCTCAGTAGCGGTAAACGAGAAGCATTTAACGAAGCATTACAAAAAGCCTTTGAACAATATATCGCTGATAAAGCTGCTGCTTGGACTTTAACTGCGGAAAAAGATATCAATGGCGCTTTTCTAGAACTTTCTCGCAGTGCTGCACAGTATGGCGCGTCTTACAGTCAAGTCACAGACCAAATTACCGAAAAACTCACCGGACAACCAGTAAAAGTAAATACTTATTCCACCCCAGAAGATGATAAGTCACCAGGATGGGCAAAATGGGCAATGGGATTATTATCTTTATCTAGAGGAAATTTAGCCGGTGTCGCTTTAGCTGGTGCTGGATTTGATTGGAAAAATATTTTGTTAAACTACTTCACAGTTATTGGTGTTGGTGGAATATTAACGGCAGTTACAGGTATTTTTCTTGGCCCCGTTGGCTTTGCTTTGCTAGGTTTGGGTGTAGGTTTTTTACAAGCAGACCAAGCACGTAAGGAGTTACTTAAAACTGCTAAAACTGAGTTAGTTAAATACCTACCACAAATCGCTCATGAACAATCTCAAACTGTATATGATGCGGTAAAAGAGTGTTTTGATTCTTATGAAAGGGAGGTAAGTCAACGAATTAATGATGATATTGTCTCTCGCAAATCTGAGTTAGATAATTTAGTGCAGCAGAAGGAAACACGGGAAATAAATCGGGAGAGTGAGTTAAAACGGTTGAATAATTTACAGGAAAATGTCATACTTGAAATGCAACAAATTGAGTCTGCATATAGTGATTTATTGGCTTACTATAGCTGATAATTATGTTTGATTTAGCAGAAATATAAATATTTTGGGGTGGGCATCCTGCCTGCCCTTGTGTATTTCACTCTGATGAAATGTGCTGTAATATGGAATAACGAACCACAGAGACACAGAGATCACAGAGGAAGAGAAACAAGAGAAATGTTCACATCTTATTTGGGATCGTTATAGATAATTTGCTATCAGTAGAGAAATATGCAACAACAGGGTGAAGATTACAGGAATTTAGCAGATTCTCTTAAGTCTGCATCAGCATTATTGAATTTAGAATTGCGGTCATTATTGCATCAAGATATTCTGACTGTTTGTAGTCATTTGACTAATCCTAGTTTTCGCGTTGCGGTTTTTGGGCCTTTTAATCATGGTAAGTCTACTTTATTAAATGCTATCTTGGGAAATCGCACGTTACCAATTGATTTGATTCCCACTACAGGCGCAATGATTACTGTGAAATATGGTTCAGATGTGCGAACTCGAATCATGTTAGTAGACGGCACAGAAATTTATCGTAGTGGGACGGAAGTTTTACAGAAATTTGCTATTCTTGATGGTAATAGGCAGATGCGAAAAGATGTCGCTTCTGTAGAAGTTTTTTATCCTCATCCACTGTTAAAAACTGGTGTGGAGTTTATCGATTTACCAGGAACAAATGACCGAGAAGCGCAAGATAATTTAGTTAAAGAAAAACTTTTAAGTGTAGATTTAGTCGTTCAGTTACTAGATGCACGTAAGTTAATGACTTTAGGCGAACGAGAAAATTTGCGCGATTGGTTGTCTGATAGAGGAATTAAAACTGTGATTTTTGTTGCTAATTTTCTGAATTTACTAGAACTAGAAGAACAAAAGCAAGTACAAAATCGTTTGCTGTTTGTTGCAGAAAGTTTTCGTGCAGATTTACCTCCAGGTTTTAGTAATTTATATCGAGTTGATGCTTTACCTGCTTTACGCGCTAGATTAAAAGGTGATATGGCAACTGCGAGTAGTAGCGGTTTAGTGGCTTTTGAAACTGCTTTGCAAAATCTTGTGAGTATTTTACAACAAAATAGTGGTGGTGTACGGTTGCCAAGGGTACAGGCGATCGCATCTCAAATTCAATTATCACTAAAGGCTAAAATTGATCCTCTAATTCATGAGATAAAAACCTTTGATGATAAACAAAATGCTAAATTTGCTATTCAAGAAAAAGCTGCTAATTTAATTAGTCAAGGCTTTAGTAAAAGTTTAAAACAATTATCTAATTGGTTACATTTACCCAATTTATTAACAAAATATCAAACTGATGGTGCAGTTGCATTAGCAGAGAATCAATTTAAATCTTGGCAAAATGACAAATTAAAAAAAGACTTGGCAGAGTTACAGTTAGCTGTGACGAAATGGTTGTATGATGCTTATGATTTTTTTAAAGAAGAACGACCAGAAGATTTATTAATTCGCTTACCGAATGAACCACAAATCACTTTACCCCCAAAACCAGGTAACACCGATCAGTTAAGTGAACCGGGTTCAATTGCGGTCGGTGGTGGTATTGGTTGGTTATTAGGCGGCCCTGTGGGTGCTGCTGTGGTTGGGAGTATTTCTTACTTAATTAATAAAAATATCCAACAAGAAGATGATCAATTAGCTAATGAATCATATCATCAGCAGGTTGCTAGAGTTTGTATCACAGTTATTGAAGAATATTTATCTGATTTGAGTAGTCAAGGTTTATCAATTTTGGCTGAGTATGAACAAAAAGCCGAAAAAATTATTCGTTTCACAGTCAGTCAAGAGACATTAGAAGTTACTCAGAAACGTCAATATCTACAGCAATTACAAAATGCTTTTAATCAGTTATTGCGTGATTTAGAAAAAGCAAAAATACCTTTAAATTATCCAGCTTATTCAGAAATATCCCCAAACCAAAATAATCAGCGTATTTATATTCCCAAACGGGAGAGGTTACAAACCCAAACAAGAGTAGAAACTCCAAAACAGCAAGTTCCCCCACCTCCTAAAGCTTCTCCTCGTCCCCAAGAAGTGGAAAAAAAATTTCGCAATTGGGAAATTGACGCAGAAATAGAACGCATGAAAGCAGAAATGGGGTCTTCTGGTTCTCAGAATCGACAAAAACAGCAACAAACCCAAAGTAAACAAGCATCTAACCCACCCAAAAATCAAGCAGAAAAAGATAAAATTGCTCGTGCTTATCGCATTTTAGGATTACAGCCTACTGCTTCTTTTAGTGAAGTGAAAAAGACTTATAAAACTTTAGTAAAAAAATGGCATCCAGATTTGTTTGTTAATCAACCCCAGATGCAAAAAAAGGCAGAGGGTAATATGCGGTTGGTGAATGAAGCTTATAATACTTTAGCGGATTATTATGGTTAAAATTATCGAAATTTTAACTGAGTTCATGAATAATAAAAATTATGTATCCCATAAAAATAGGTGCAAAAAAGAATGTAATTTTATGGCATAAATAATCAAAAATTAATTTAACAAATTCAACCTTTTTAAAATTTTATCAAACTTCCCGTACTAACCATGTTAAATGCTAAAATAACTCTATTCTTGGCTTTCTTGTGCGATTAACAAAGAAGCGATCGCTTCATCACACCATTCAATCCACATAATTTCATAGCGAATCCCGCACCGTAGGGTGAGATAGATATGTCTTTGTGGGCGAGACAGATGATTCAGATCGCCAAATTCTAGTTCGAGGGAGCGATAATACTCCAATTTTTGCTGATGAAATTGCTTGCGGCGTTCAATTTCACGGATGAGGATATCTTCAGGAACGATAAACCCACTGCGTACTTTTACTAGTAAATTCTCACGGATTGCAGTTGGTTCAGAAGGTTCAGCAATCCAAGAAATCAATTCTTGTCTACCTACATCGGTAAGGGAATAGATTTTTTTGTCGGGACGAAATGATTGTGGTAGTACTTCCACTTCTACCCAGTCTTTCCCCTGCATTCGTGCCAGTTCTCGGTAAATCTGCTGAGAGGTGGCTTGCCAATAGCAACTTACTTTTTCATTAAATTCTTTGCTCAGATCGTAACCTGTGCGGGGTGACTGAAGCAAAATGCTGGCGATCGCGTGGGCTAGACTCATAATTTTTTTTCACATAAACCACTAGTTCTTGACATAAACAACTAGTTGCATATACGCTTTGATTTATAAAACTAGTGTTATAACAGTCAGTTGAATATCATAACGCTTCTTGTCAACGTACCATAAATAATGAGTGGCCAGCTTATGGAAGCCCATGTTCAAGAAATAGATGATGAGGCAGCCTCGTCTCCAAAACATTCCCAGAATTCAGGAATAAGGAATCTGCTGATTGTAAGTGGGATGGTGGCGGTGATTAGCTTCGGAATATATGAACGGTTGTCTGCTGGACAGGAAGTCGCCGTTTCTGCCCCGTTAGCAGTACAAGTTATTCAGATTAAGCCTGTACAGTCATACCAGGTGACGCGCTTTTATACGGGTGAAGTAGTGGCCACTCGCCGCAGCGAATTAGGCTTTGAACGAGGGGGAAAAGTCACTGAAATTATCTTCAATCGTGGACAAACCGTAGCAAAAGGCGCAGTCATTGCCCAGTTAGATACGCAAAACCTCCAATCACAATTGGCACAGTTAGCAGCCCAGCGATCGCGTGCAGTGGCAGAATTACGAGAATTACAGAATGGTCCCCGCCCAGAAACCATTGCTGTGGCTCGTTCTCAAGTGGCAGATTTAGAAAATCGGTTGCAGTTAGAAGATATTCGTCGCGATCGCCGCAGTTCTCTGTACGCAGAAGGAGCAATTTCCCGTGAACAGTTGGATGAAGTGGCATTTAATCGGGATGCCCTGGCCGACCGTCTCGCTGCTGCCCAGAGTGAATTAGCAGCGTTGCAGAACGGTACACGCCAAGAACAAATCGCCGCCCAAGCCGCTACAGTGGCACAAATTACAGCCAGCATGGGCGATGTAGAAATCAATATTGCCAAAAGCACCCTCCGCGCTCCCTTTCGGGGTGTGATCGGGGAACGAAATTTGGATGAAGGCAGTGTGGTACAAGCCGGACAGGCCATTGTGCGCCTAGTAGAAAATGTCACCCCGGAAGTAGAAATTGGCGTACCGCCCGAAGTCGTGCAGACATTGCCAGTGGGGAGTCGTCAACAGGTAGAGGTAGGCGATCGCATTTATGCAGCCCAAGTGGTGGCTTATAAACCAGAGATTAACTCCCAAACCCGGACTCGGACAGTGGTTTTACAATTGGTTTCTACAGATCAAACCATGCCAGCATCAGGAGAAATCGCCCGTCTGCAAGTGGAACAAACAGTATCTACCCAGGGATTTTGGTTGCCAGTAACCGCATTAATTAAAGGAGAGCGAGGATTGTGGTCTTGCTTTGCGATCGCCCCAGAGGGAGAAACCTATCGCATTGAACGGCGGGATGTGGAAGTTTTGTATACCGAAGGCGATCGCGTCTTAGTACGTGGCACAATCGTCGCCGGAGAAGAAATTGTTAAAAGTGGCGCACACCGCTTGGTTTCTGGGCAAATTGTCACATCAGCGAACAGTGAACAGTGAATAGTGATCACGCCAATTTAGTAAGGAATTTCAAATCAATTAGGAACTTCCCAGAAATAAATTATCCAGATAAACAAACCGCAGAGACACAGTGGTGAGTACAAGCCCCGACTGATTGTCTTGAATTTTGAATTAATAATTTTGAATTTTGAATTGATTTGACTGATATGGCACAGCTATTTTTTCGCAACTTGCGCTTGCTATTGTTGGCGATTTTTCTGATTGTGGCTTGGGGAACCGTCACCTTTCAATCCCTACCCCGACTGGAAGACCCAGAACTAACATCTCGTTTTGCCCTAGTTACTACTTTTTTGCCAGGAGGAACCGCCGAGCGTACCGAATCCCTGGTAACTGATCCCATTGAAGCCAAGATTGCCGAAATTCCCGAAGTCAAAACCTATGAGTCCACATCACGGGCCGGGGTTTCCACCATTGCCGTAGATTTACTCGATAGTGTAAGTAGGAGTCGTGTACCCTTGGTGTGGTCACGGGTAAGGGATAAATTGCGGGAGGTGCAAAGAGAATTACCCAACACAGCCAGTGAACCTGAATTAGATGAAGGAGAAGTGCGTGCCTATGCCCTCCTAGTCGCACTGAATTGGGAACAGTCTGATCCACCAAATTACGCCATTTTGCAACGACGGGCAGAAGTGTTAAAAAATGCCTTGCGATCGCTCTCTGGTACAGATGAAGTGGAGATATTTGGCGCGCCCCAAGAAGAAATTACGGTGAATGTGAATACAGAAACTCTTGCTAGTTTGGGAATTACCGCCTCAGAATTAGCAGAGCAAATTCAACAGAGTGATGCCAAAACTTCCGCCGGACAGTTTCGCGGTGACAATACCCTACTCTATGAAGTGCAGGGAGAATTGGATACCCTGAACCGTTTACAGCAAATACCCGTGCGCTGTTCTAACTGCGAATCTAACCGGGAATTTCGGCTTTTGGCAGACATCGCCACCATTGAAAAAGGAATTGCCACACCGCCCACAGAATTAGCATTTACTGCCGGTAAAGCCACGATCACCGTTGGTGTTTTTGTCCAGTCCCAATATCGTTTGGATCGTTGGACAGTAGAAGCTCAGAAGGTTCTCGATATTTTTCGGGCTGATTTACCCAAGGGAATAAAGTTAGAAATTGTCTTTAATCAAAGTCGTTATGTGACGGCGCGATTAAATAATCTCATCGGTAATTTGCTATCTGGTTCTTTGATGCTGTTCGTGATTTGCATTATCATGATGGGCTGGCAACAGGCATTAGCCGTACAAATAGCACTGCCGCTTTCAGTAGCGATCGCCCTGATTGTTATGGGGT
Organism: Nodularia sp. UHCC 0506; assembly: GCF_034931045.1. Lineage (NCBI taxonomy): Bacteria > Bacillati > Cyanobacteriota > Cyanophyceae > Nostocales > Nodulariaceae > Nodularia > Nodularia sp. UHCC 0506. The sequence continues at coordinate 2,184 of NZ_JAYGHH010000021.1, read as the reverse complement.
TGTTGGGCATTCCCTTACATCAAATGTCGGTAACGGGGCTAATTGTAGCCTTGGGCATTCTGGTTGATAATGCGATTATTCTTGTGGATGAGATGAATATCCGCCTGAAAACAGGAATGTCTTTAGAAACTGCCATCACTGAAACCGTGCAGTATCTCCGCGCTCCTTTGCTGGGGGGAACATTAACCACCGTATTCTCCTTTGCACCCATTGCCCTACTTCCTGGTGCAACTGGTGAATTTGTCGGGACGATTGGTTTAAATGTGATTGTGGCCGTTTTGGCTTCGCTGTTGGTGGCATTAACGATTTCACCAGCGATTACCGCCAAAATTTATCAGTGGAATCATCGTCCCTCGTTCACCTCTAAAGGCACGATTGGTAAACAAGGATGGTGGCAAACCGGATTTTCTCATCCTGGACTCACGGCCTGGTATCGCCGTTCTTTGCAGTGGTCGTTGCGGTATCCCAAACGAGCGATCGCTTTAACGCTGATTTTACCTGTACTGGGGTTTAGCCTCATGACCACCTTAAGTTTACAATTCTTTCCGGCTGCTGACCGCGAACAATTCATAGTAGAATTAGAAATGCCTCCTACCAGTTCTTTAGGGCAAATTCAGCAGCTGACACAAGAGGTAGAAGCCACCTTACGCAGTCATTCTGAGGTGCAACAAGTGTATTGGTTCTTGGGCAAGAGTGCGCCAAAAGTCTATTACAACCAACTCACTAATCGGGAAAACGAAAGCAGTTTTGCTGGGGCAATTGTGCAGACAAATGGCATTGCTGGCGAGCGCTTCATTCGCCAACTGCAAACGGAATTGAACAGCGCCTTTCCTAATGCTCGTGCATTGGCGCGGTTGTTTGAGCAGGGGCCACCTTTTGAAGCCCCAATAGAGTTACGAATTTATGGCTCTGATGTTGATCGCCTCCAAGAATTAAGTGAGCAACTCCGGGCAATTTTGGCAGAAGTTCCCACCATTACCCACATTCGCAGTCGCATTAACGATGTGCTACCCCAACTCTCCCTAGATATTGACGAACCAGAAGCGCGATCGCGAGGTTTAAGCCGTCGAGAAATTGCTCAACAATTGCAAATCATCACTGAGGGGGTAACTGGTGGCACAATTTTAGAAGATACTGAAGAAGTGCCTATACGAGTCCGTTTGAGTAATAGCGATCGCGCTGACTTAAGCCAATTGCAATCGGTGAATCTGCTCACAAGCGATCGCAACGGCTACATTCCCCTAGAAACCATTGGCAAACTGGGTTTAATCCCCAAAAATGCCGCCATCACTCGTAAAAACGGCCGTAGAGTCAGCACCGTCCAGGGCTATCTCACCGCAGGAACCTTACCTGCCAACGCTTTGATTGATTTTCGCCAACGTTTGCAAAACTCTTTCTCTCTACCCCAAGGCTATAGCCTGGAATTTGGTGGAGAAGAAGCAGAACGTAACAGCGCCACTGGTGGACTACTCGGTTACGGCATTGTCTTAGGCATTGCCCTAGTGGTGACTCTTGTACTTTCGATGAATTCCTTTGCCCTTGCAGGTTTAATTGGCATCGTGGCTATTCTTTCCATTGGTTTGGGCGGATTATCGGTTTGGCTATTCGACTATCCCTTTGGTTTTAATCCCATTATTGGTACTGTGGGACTGATTGGGGTGGCAGTGAATGATGCCATTACCGTTCTCACTGCCCTCAAGACTGATACTCTAGCCCAGACAGGAGATCGCGCCGCAATGATGGAAACAGTCATTCACACTACGCGCCACGTACTCACAACCACATTCACCACAATGGCAGGTTTTATCCCTCTGATTGTCGGTGGCGGTGGATTTTGGCCGCCTTTAGCAGTGGTAATTGCCGGTGGTGTGGCTGGTGCAACCATTCTCGCTCTTTACTTGATTCCCTGTGCCTATTTATTATTATTGCCATCGGCAAAGCCACAACGTAGTCTATCGCACTCTTACAAAACAGATGTACGAGCATAAAGCCAGTTAGGTGATCGGCAATCTTATCCATTCCTAGAATATATGCTCATCCCTGTTCCCTGACTAACGTCAAAACCCTAATTAATTTTAGTTAATGACTGCAATCCCAAGTCAAAATCAGTCTACTCTAGAGCCAGCGCCAAAACTATCTGCGCCATATTTAGGGTTAGTAGCTAGTTACAGTTTTGCTGTCTAA
>NZ_JAYGHH010000020.1:59863-76562 GCF_034931045.1 Nodularia sp. UHCC 0506 | reverse complement strand
TCTCTACCAAACGGGCAATTGTGGCTGTATCCAATAATTCTGTGATGGGAATGCCGTTAACGGTTGCATAACCAGACAAGGGAACCATTAAATCACCGTGGCTACCCAATACCATTGCCTTCACATCAGCCGGTAATACCCCTAACTCTAAAGCAATAAAAGTTTCAAATCTTGCCGAGTCTAATACCCCAGCCATACCCATAACTCGGTGACGTGGTAAACCTGTCGCTTCCCAAGCCAAATAAGTCATCACATCCAAAGGATTGGTGATAATTATAAAAATAGCATCGGGAGAATGAGCGATCGCACTCTTAGCCGCTTCCACCACAATCTTGGCATTAATTTTCAGCAAATCATCCCGACTCATCCCAGGTTTACGGGGAATTCCGGCAGTAATCACCACAATTTCGGAATCAGAAGTATCAGTATAATCATTCGTCCCCATAATCTGACGATGATGTAACTCAATTCCCCTAGCTTCCATTAAATCCAATGCTAAACCTTGGGGCATTCCCTCAACAATATCCAGCAACACCACATCTGCAAGATTTTTTTCAGCAATACGTTGGGCGAGAGTACTACCAACCTTACCAGCACCCACAATAGTGACACGAGGCGAACGGCATAGAATAGGAGAAACCATAATAATTCGTAATTTGTAATTTGTAATTCGTAATTAAGGAAACACTATAAAATAAATGATTCCATATTGTGGGATGGGCATCTTGCCCGTCCTTTGTTTTCATGTTTTTAAAGTTAGTATAAAGTAAAATATTGAAACCTGCGGGGGCAGGTTTTGTTTGTGTAGGGTCAGACTTGACTCTGAAAGTTAGTTAAATTCTTCAAGTTGATCCAAACGTAACCAAATATTTGGTGTTGGCACTTTCCCAAATTTTACCAAAGCGTAATCACCTTTCGTATCGACAATTTCGCCCTTGCTGTCAAACAAATATGAAGGAAAGCGGGTATCACTGGCTTGTGCTTCCAGACTGTTTTCCAATTTCTCGCGGATAGCGCGAACCATGTCTCCTTTTTTGACTGCCATAAATTGCCTCTTGAATTTGCAGATCGTTTTAAGAGGATTTTAGCTTGTAGGCAGATGTATTTTCACTTAAGAATATCTTGAACATCAAGGAACACGGCGAATATTCTTCCTCACTCCTCACTATTTTTCTGCTTAAATTATTCCAAATTTTTTTGTAGTGACGTGGCCAGCTTAAATTAGTGGTTGTCGCATAGCGCAAAGCACCATCCTAGATTCTCAGTGCTACTTGGTTTTGACTCCCTACTCAACACTCAACACTCAACACTCAACACTCAACACTCAACACTCAACACTCAACACTCAACACTCAACACTCAACACTCAGCACTTAGCACTCAGCACTCAGCACTCAGCACTCAACTCTGACACTGGGGGCAGAAATGACTGGAACGCCCAGCTAATTTAATGCGCTGTATGGGTGTACTACAAACTCGGCAAGGTTCCCCAGTGCGGTTATATACCCAAGCAACACCCCCATAATTGCCGTTAACCCCCTGAACATTCAGAAAATTACTAAAGGTTGTCCCGCCAGCCGCAATACTGGTTTCTAAGACTTGAATGATGGCTGTATGTAAAGGCTCAATTTGCTCTAACTGCAAATCTAAACAGAGATTTTCTGGTAAAATTCCACTTTTAAATAAAGCCTCATCAGCATAAATATTACCTAAACCTGCTACCACTGACTGATCTAATAGTGCCGTTTTGATGGGACGACGGCGATTTTTCAATTTAGCGGCGAGATAATCAACGGTGAACTCTGGTGAAAATGGATCTACAGCCAGTTTTGCTAAACCAGTAATTATACTTTCTACAGCCACTCCTGGGGGAACCCACCACATTTGCCCGAATGTGCGCTGGTCTACAAAGCGTAATTCTTGCTGGTCTTGAAAATATAACCTGACTCTGGTGTGCTTGTGTACTGGTTCATCTTGATGTACCCACAACAATTGTCCAGTCATTCGCAAATGAACGCCCAGCCAAATGGGAGATGAATGAGATGAGTGAGTGAGTTGAGCTAAAAGATATTTACCACGACGATGCCAAGAAGCGATCGCACTGCCAGTAATTTCAGGCATAAACTCATCTACAGAAAACGGGTAGGCGATGGTGCGATTCAGCAACACACACCCGCCTGTAATTTCTCGATGCAGGGTCAATTGATTTAAACCCCTGCGGACTGTTTCGACTTCAGGCAGTTCAGGCATTTAAAGCTGATTAAACAGGCAAATTTTATGTAAGGGCGATTAAATAGTTAAAAAAGAGGAAAGGGGCAGGGGAAAAGAGGAACGGGGGCAGGGTGCTGAGGAGAAGAGGAACGGTTTTTCAGTCAGGAAGTTTAAACTAATTTCTAACTCCCCCTTGCTCCCTGCTCCCTGCTCCCCTGCTTCTTCAATGCTCCCTGCTCCCCTGCTTCTTTAAGTTTGCCGCTTATTTTTTAGCTTTAGCCTTTGGTGCTTCTACCTCAACTAATTCGTCTATGGCAAAGTTATTGGTGTTAATACCGGAGTAATTCACCTTATCAAACCGGACAATTGCTGCGTATTTGATGCCGCTTTGGTCGATAGTAGCTACAGTGCCTACTTCTTGAAACCAGTAGGATTCGGGGCGGAGGATACGTACTTTAGAACCACGTTGAACCATGATTATCTTCCCTTTTAATTATTGATTGCCAATATATGGGGCTATTTGATTTCACTGTACATCTTGAAGGCCTCGCCTAGAGGCTTTGTTAAGTTATTTATCGCTCCCATCTCTTCCTTTGTGTACTGACTCACGGCTAACCCCAAATTTAAAATAGGTGTCAGACCCTCCTTGACAAAAACCCAATGATCGCTTAATTTCATTCGCAAATAGACAAATTAGCAAAAATTTATGTTTTACTTAAAACAAACACGCTACCCTCGTTACCCCTGCCTATTCGCAAATCACTATCTATATAAGTAATGTCCAGCCAGCCTTGCTGTTTATCACCGTTTAAGGGCGTATCAATTGCCGGAAATTTTTTACCAGCTTCAATTTGTTGGATAAAACTGGCGGGAGAACGATAATCTATTAAACGTTTTAAACCCAGAATTGAGCGTTGAAATTTTACTTGGACACGTTTTTCGGAAACAGGTTCAAATTTGGCAGCTACACTAACTAAACCTTCGAGATAAGGTAGGCCATAAATTTCGGCTATGTTATAAACGCTGCTAGTGTTCACCCGAATACACTGATAAATTTGACCAAGTTTACATAAAGGGATGCGATCCAGGTTTAACAGTGCCTTGCTGGTTGTATATATTAAGCGCCAATCACCATCGAGCAAATTGCTTGCTTCTATGGGACGAGGCGTAGGATTAAAGTCTTCCAAATTAGCGATCGCGGCTAAGATAGCCTGTTTTTGTGGTTCACTAGCTAATAAACCACGATTTGTCCCAGCGATCGCATCAATCAGATTTGCTTTGCCGATCATCATCCACCACCTCAAAAGTTATCAGGATTCATCCACTTAAGTCATATTAATGTCGTATGTATAGCACTTTACAAAACACTAAAAATTTATTTCAGGTTTTTTTACCACTATTAAATAAAATAATTCTGTCAGCTTACGGATTTATTCCCCCCAGAGTCGAATGAATAATTAAATTAGCCCTCGTCAGTGATAGACTTCTTAATGTCTAGTTACATGAACCTTTTTGTGCTTTCGTAGATATGTTGAATTCTCCCTTAAGTGAAGAACCCCGTAACCAACGCGCACAGGTGATCCCACTCAAGCAAGAGTCTTCTATGTTGGACTGGTTGCAATTTCAAGGTCGTCTGGTAGCGCGTAATGTCCAAGAAACCGAGTTTTCACAGCAAGACGTAGAAATATCAGAATACTTAAGTACCGAAGACGGCATAGATGATTTTGATATGGACGATGACAGTGATGTGAGTTTAGACGAAGATTGAGGACTTTTACAGCTACCCAAAAGTCAAAAGACGTAGGGTATAAATCTAGTTTTATTGGCCGTACTCAACTAGATAATATGTGTTGTTCTCATTGTTGAATTTTATAAGTGTGGAGTGAAGGGAATTTTTGTGGACGCTAAATTGTCTCCTAACCAAGGATCAACCATTTCGGGTATTGGATTAGCTTCTGGTTTAGTCTTAATGCTAAGTGTAGCAGCCGTGATATTTGATTGGCTGGGCAACAGAACGCCCTGGCAAGCTATGTCAATGACTTTACCATTGTTGGTGTGCGCCCTGGGTTCAGCTGCTATCGGCTTTGTGGTTATACCACTGCTACAAGCCCTCAAAACTGGGCAAATCATCCGTGAAGATGGCCCCCAAGCCCATTTAAAAAAAGCTGGTACGCCCACAATGGGGGGTATATTTTTCGTCCCTGTGGCTATAGCGATCGCCTGCGGATTTTCCAATTTTGCCCCAGAAGTGCTGGCAGTTTCCGCTTTAACTCTCAGCTATGGATTTGTGGGCTGGATTGATGATTGGCAAATTCTGCGCCGCAAATCAAACAAAGGCATATCCCCCAAGACAAAATTAGGGTTGCAAATTGTATTTGCAGCCGCGTTCTGTTTGTGGCTCATGTCCACTGATCATGGTGATATTACAAATATAGCTTTACCTTGGGTAAGCTTAACAATACCTTTAGGATTCTTATTCTGGCCTGTGGCTGGCTTTGTTTTATTAGCAGAAAGTAACGCCACTAACTTAACTGACGGTATTGATGGTTTAGCCGCAGGAACCGTGGCGATCGCCTTACTAGCGTTAGGTGCGCTCATTGCTCCAGCTTACCCTGGATTGATGGTTTTTTGTGCGGCATTAAGTGGTGGTTGCTTAGGTTTCTTAGCCCATAACCGCAACCCAGCCCGTGTATTCATGGGTGATACAGGTTCCTTAGCATTGGGTGGGGCTTTAGGTGCTGTGGCATTACTAACTAATAGTTTAGTCGCGCTGTTTATTCTCAGTGGGATTTTCTTTGTAGAAACCCTTTCGGTGATCGCTCAGGTAGGATATTACAAAGCGACAAAAGGACCAGATGGTAAAGGTAAGCGTTTGTTTAAAATGGCTCCCCTACACCATCATTTAGAATTAACCGGCTGGTCAGAATTACAAGTAGTAGCGGTATTTTATATTATTGCTACGATTTTAGCGGTCATTTGTTTAGCAGTCGCTCCTTTTTAAAATTTTTGAACCTTTAAAAAACTCATTTAATAAACAATAACCTCCGTATATGCGGGGGTTTTTTGATGAAAATTGGCAACCCTAAAATGGACAATTTTGGGCATAAATTATTTTTCTGTCAGGGGTTGACAGGTATAATTTTATACATTATAGTAGTGATAAGAAAGGCGATCGCTCCCGTCCAAGGTTCCGCGATCGCCTTTCCCTAAACCCCCATTTATGGAGATAAATACTATAATGACACAAGTTGAAAAGTTCGCCCCATCCGACTTACAACAGTACTTACATGGCGAAAACTTTATTACACCTCAAGTCCATCAATCTTTTAACAACCCATCGCCCAAAAGAGAACCGATTAAACATCTACTCATTGGTTCTGCAAAAACTGTTAGCAGTACAATTCACTATCTGCAAGTAATTGGCTATGCCAACGTTAGCGACTGGAGTCCATTGTTACCAACCGCTAACCCTGGTGAGGTAATGAGTATTTTAATTCGTCAGATTTTAATGGCTTAAAGCATTATTCTGCTCCCTAAATCCCCCTAGTTTGGGGGACGGGGAAAATTCTTGTTACCTGATAATTAGAGGCTATGGGTGAGGTCTTAGGGACTTCCAAGAAATAAATTATCCGGATTAACGAACCACAGAGGCGCAGAGGACACAGAGGAATCAAGGTTTGAGAAATTTTTTACGTTAGGTGGTTGAGTGTTTTTTTATTTGGAAGTCCCTTATGACACAAAGAAGAAATTCCCTACATTTGCAATTGACTAACTAAATGAGCCATTTCTGGCAAAATCAGCTTTTCCATCCCCAATCGCACCGCGTTACTAGAACCGGGAAGGGAAAAGATTAATTTATATTGATAAACTCCAGCCACAGCACGAGAAGCGATCGCACGGGAACCAATTTCTTGATAACTTAAAAATCGAAACAACTCCCCAAATCCGGGTAAAGTTTTCTCTAATAATTTCTCAATCGCATCATAGGTTGTATCTCTGGGAGCGATACCAGTACCACCATTGAAGATAATTACATCTAAAGCAGCATTTTTACTCAGCCGTTCTATTTCTGCTTGAATTTGCGCTGGCTCATCCTTAACGATTTTGTACACTTCCACAACATGGTGCGCCGCAACCAGCAATTGCTGGATTAGCTGACCACTTTTATCAGTTTCTAGGTCACGAGTATCACTGACCGTCACCACAGCGCAGGTGATGATAATTCCTGGGGAGTCGGGGTGTGGTTGCATTGACATGAGGAACAAGGGAAGATTGAGCCAGGAAGCAAGGTGGAAAACCTCGCTCCTAGTGGTAAAAAACTTGATATTACAGCAACTGGATTTCCACTCAGCACTCAGCACGGGCTAAACGCCCCACTAACAGCACTTTTCTACTCAGCTTTATTAAATCCCAAATCGTTTTGTTCAGCATACCGTTCCATAAAGCGCATAAAACGCTCCCATTCTTCGGCGGATTTCATCACATGAACTGCCTCTATACCTTCTGGCTTACCGTTCACAAATTTACCCTTAACTTCACGGGTGACAATTTCGCCTTCCTCGTCGATTAGGTACATCCCGGTGATTTCTTCGGTGCTGCCTTCCGCCAATACTTGGGGATTTATGAAGATAAATGTTGCTGTACCACTGTCACCAGTGCGCGATCGCGTCAAGCGTACTTCTGGAATTACTTCTTCGTCAATACCTTTAGAAAATTGAATTTTGACCATGATCTGTGTATTTAATATTTTGTAGTTGTAATCGTTAACTTGTAATTCTCTCATTTTTTGGGAAATGCTGAAAACCCTCATATTTTTCAGTGATATTTATTGACAAATTTCTTTATCACAAATGAGTCAATAAAGCAAATTCACCATATTATCATGTATATCTGCATAAAAAACTATATTTTGGGTTGAATAGTTTTTTTGAGACAGCTTTAAAACTTGTGTAAAAAAATTCCAGTTTAGATGATAGTTACTCTAGTGTTATGGGTATCATCTGTACTAGAGGCTGATATTCTTAGAGGCTGAGATTACCTAAGTATTTTCCATAGGATATAAAAACAACATGACTAGTTCAGGGGAAGATTATTTCGTTGTCCGTAAAAAGAAAGACCAGCGAAAAAAGAAATTTTTAGCGATTATATCAATAATTGGATTTGGTGGTTCTATGTTGTTTGGGGCAGTTGGTACGATACAACGAGCTATGCAAAATCCTCAACCTCAGCCAGCATCTGTATCTGTTGAGTCTTCATTGCAAGAACAGGCGCAGGATTATGAGTTGGTATTACGACGAGAACCTGAGAACCAAGTTGCACTGGAAAAACTGGCTTTATTAAGGATAAAATTGGAAGATTTTCAAGGTGCAATGGAACCTTTAGAAAAGTTAACAAATTTACACCCTGATCGGCAAGATTATAACGTGATGTTAGAGCAGGTTCAGAATTTGCAAACTGAGAGCGATCGCTAGATTTGCTCAAACAAATATTTAAATATTAAAAACTCTAGGAGAAAAATACCCATGAAATGCGGAAAATACTGTGAACAACTATTAACCGATTATTTACCAAAAGTGGATAGCGAAAAAAAAGGGGTTTGCATCGAAGTAGGAGTGGGTACATTTGCTTTTTATTGTGTCCTATTTAAACAGTTAGGATTTAAAAGTATTGCTATAGAACCGTTAGTAGGCAATCAACTACGTCAAGTATGTCAAGAAAATAGTATTGATTTAGTTGAAAGTTGTCTTTCAGATGTAGATGGAGATCAAACTCTATACATTGGCAATTTTCAAGGACATGACAACATCAATCTTTCTTCTCTTTTGCCTGATTGGTGGGGAGCATCAGAAAAAACATCAGATGTTCATTCTCTCACTCTTAAGACATTAATCTCTAGTTTTCATATAGAAAAAATAAGTTGCTTAAAAATAGATGTTGAAGGGGCAGAATTTATAATTATTAGTCAGTTGCAAGAATTACCGTCATTTCTTTTACCCGAAATAGTAATGTTTGAGTATGGTGGCGGTGATTCTAAAGCTAGTTCTAATAGTGGGTGGTCTCCGAAATTTTTAAATCAAACTAGCGACTGTTTAAGAGTGCTAGAACAATCTGGCTATACTTTGGGGATGATAGTTGATGAATCTGAACCTGAAAATCCAGTTACTTTTCGTTTACAAGATTATACAAGTAATTTTAAAGATTTATTTAAATCTAGTTCAGTTTGGGGCAATATAATTATTTTAAAAAAACCAATAGGCTCATATACTAACAATAAAAACCAATATTTTGATTCAACAGGGGAAACAAAAATTATTAAAAATTTCATTAATAATCAAAGTATAGTTTTTGATGTTGGTGCTAATGTTGGAAATTGGAGTAAAACGCTTTTAGAAAACAATGAGCAAGTTCAAATACATTTATTTGAACCAGTACCAAATAACTACATAACACTGAATAGTAACTTAGCCGAATGGTTAGAAAATGGGAATATACGCGCTAATCAAATTGCCGTGGCTAACCACCAAAATACACAAAATTTTTATTACTATGAAGATAATCCAGCTTGGAGTACTTTTTATCGCCGTTTCGAGGTTGAAAGACAATATGCTCTGAAACAGCCCATTGAATTACCAGTAGTTACTACAACTATTGATAAATACTGCCAGCAATTACAAATCAATAAAATTAACTTTTTAAAAATTGATACCGAAGGAGGAGAATTAGATGTCCTTTATGGAGCAAAAGAATTACTGAGAAAAGGCAAAATTGATTATATACAATTTGAATATGGCGGGACGTTTAAAGATTCTAATATTACTTTAAAGCAAGTATTTAATTATTTACATAATCTTAAATATTTTCTTTTAAAAATAGAAGCAGAACATTTAATCTATATACCTGAGTTTTTACCAGAATATGAAGATTTTGAATATAGTAATTACTTAGCAGTTAACGAACGCTTCAAAACCACCATTCTAGGACAAACGCCTCGAATGCTTGACTTAGCCGAGCTTTGTGCCAGCAAGTCTGTGAAACCCAGAGGTGTGATTCATATTGGAGCGCATGAAGGACAAGAATTGAGTGATTATTTAGCAATGGGGGTAGATAAGATACTTTATATCGAAGCTAACCCAAATGTATTTACGAGATTACAGAGTACGATAGCCAATTATCCTCATGTGCAAGCGGTATGTTCTGCCATTGGTAATGAAAATGGCACAGTTACTTTACATATAACTTCAATGGATCAAAGTAGCTCTATTTTGCCTTTGAAAGTATCATCGGAAATTTATCCCATGATTACGGAAACTGACCAAATTAGAGTACCATGCAAAACTCTGGATAGTTTATTGGAGGAATTAAACGTTAATCCAGCAGACTTCAATATTCTCAACATTGATATTCAAGGGGCAGAACTATTAGCATTACAAGGGGCAACTAAGACATTAAAATACATAGAAGCCATTAACACAGAAGTCAACTATAAAGAGCTTTATGCTGGGTGTGCCTTAATTGATGAAATAGATGATTTTTTAGAAACTTATGATTTTGAAAGAATAGCGACAACTACTCCTTACCATCCATCCTGGGGAGATGCTTTTTATACAAAAAAAGCAGTGATTACCATATCTACTTTAGGTAAAAATGGTAGATTTGCTAATCAAATTTTTCAATATGCTTTCTTAAAAATATATGCTAAAGAACATAATCTCAGAGTAGAAACACCATCTTGGATAGGACAAACTATTTTTGGACATAATGATCCACCTATTTCTCAAGTACTACCAGTATTTACAGAAATAACCAATGATATAAAGGATGCAATCATTCCCAATTCGGATCAAGTCTTTAAAAATGTTGATTTTTGGGGATATTTTCAATACAACACTAGATACTATGCTCCCCATAAGGAGTATTTTCGTTCTTTATTTGAGCCAGTAACAGAAATTAAAGCGAAAATTCAGCAAGGAATTCAAAGTCTTCGTAAAAAGGGAAAAACAATTATTGGGCTTCATTTACGAAGAGGAGACTATGGCTATCAGCATTTTTTCATCGCACCCAGTCAATGGTATTTAGAATGGTTAGATAATATTTGGTCAACCCTGGATGAACCAGTATTATTCATTGCTAGCGATGAAATAGATAAAGTCAAGCAAGATTTTAGTCAATATAATCCAGTAACAGCTAGAGACTTAGATTGTGAATTAGAACAAGCAGATTTTTATGTAGATTTTTATTTACTCAGTCAATGTGATATTTTAGCAATTTCTAACAGTTCTTTTTCCTTCGCTGCTGCAATTTTAAATGAAAAAGGAAAGTTATTTATGCGCCCATATTTACCGTCCAAAAAACTGATTCAGTTTAATCCTTGGGCTGCTGAAACAATCTTCCTTGATGCAAAAATTGAACATTATCAAAGACAAAAATCATCAGCTATAAAATCTGAGCTAACAACCCCTGTAGCATTTCTCATTTTCAATCGCCCCGATACTACCGCCAGAGTATTTGAAGCAATCCGCCAAGCTAAACCCCCTAAATTATTAGTTGTAGCAGATGGAGCAAGAACCGATAAACTCGGAGAAGCAGAAAAATGTACTGCTACCAGAGCAATCATTAATCAAATTGATTGGGAATGTGAAGTATTAACTAATTACTCTGATGTTAACTTAGGTTGTCGCAAAAGAGTTAGTAGTGGTTTAGATTGGATATTTGAGCAGGTAGAAGAAGCCATTATTTTAGAAGATGACTGTCTACCTCATCCGACTTTTTTCCGCTACTGCCAAGAATTATTAGAGAAATATCGTGATGATGAACGCATTATGATGATTTCGGGCGATAACTTCCAATTTGGACAGAAAAGAACCGAAGATAGTTATTATTTTTCTCGTTACAGCCATATTTGGGGTTGGGCAAGTTGGCGGCGTGCGTGGACAAAGTATGATGATTCTATGCAACTATGGCCAAAATTAAGAGATAATGCTTGGCTTAATAATGTCTTGCCAAATGCTCAGGCAGTTGCTTACTGGTCAAGAATATTTCAAGATGTCTATGATGGTTTTAACACTTGGGATTATATTTGGCTATTTACACTTTGGGCTAATAATGGTTTAACAATCTTGCCTCATGTAAATCTAGTATCTAATATTGGATTTGGTACTGGTACTCACATGAAAAATGTTAATAGTCCTTTAGCTAATATGGCACTAGAAGCCATGAAATTTCCTCTTAAACATTCTCCTATGATTATTCAAAATACTCAGGCAGATAATTTTACTGAAGCAACAATTTTTAGTGGTGGAAAAACGAAATCACTTGTTATTGAAACTTCTAATATATCTTCTCAAGAAAAGTTAATAGACTATATCAACAGTAACAAAAATTCTGAGGTTCTTAATCTTATAGGTTCTATACAACAGCCAAATTCCAGCTATTACTATCTCAAAGCATTAGCTGAGATCAGATTAGGTTATATTTCTGAAGCAAAAAATTCTCTTCACTCTCTTTTCGCAAAAGTACCAAATCATCTTAAAGGAAAACACCTTCTACAACAAATTAGTCAAGATTCAGAAAAAGAAGTTGAAGCAATAATTCACCAAGCCTTAGAAAGTTTTAATCAAGGGGATAAAATCAAAGCTCTCCGTTTAGGTGAAAAAGCTGCCGCATTGGGTGTTTTTGTACCAGGGTTACATTATTTCAGATCGATTTTTAATAGCGCTGTTGCCAGATATGAAGAAGCTCTGGAAGCAGCTCAACAAGAATTAGAATATAATCCTGAAAATATTCAAGCACAACAACAGGTTGCATCACTAACAAAAGCATTAATTAAACCAAAAAAGGTGAAGATTCCCAATGAGCAAAGGACATGGAATACTGCCTTACCCCATGATTTAATGATGTCTATTCAAAATAGTATTCATAATTATTCTTATCGTGGTGTACCAACACAAAAAAATCCTTTTGATTATGCCATCTATCCTGTCTTAATTTGGAATATAAAGCCTCGCACTATTATTGAAATTGGCTCAAAAAGTGGTGGTAGTGCTTTATGGTTTGGGGACTTATTAAATAATTTTGGTCTTGATTGTCATATTTACTCTGTGGATATTGTGAAAGTGACGAAGTATTCTCATACTAATGTCACATTTATGGAAGGAGATGGACAAAATTTACAAGAAATTTTTTCTCCCGATTTTTTAAAGCAATTACCTCGTCCTTTATTAGTAATAGAAGATGCAGATCATTCCTATCACACAAGTAAGGCAGTTTTAGATTTCTTCCATCCATATCTTGACCAAGACGAATACATTGTAGTCGAAGATGGTATTATTTCTGATATTGTTCAGGATAAATCTTATAACAGTGGACCCCATCAAGCCTTAAAAGCTTTTATGGCTGAATATAACCACGAGTATGATATTGATGGTGAATATTGTGACTTTTTTGCTTACAATTTGACTTGGGCAACCAATGGTTATCTGAAAAAGCTGACACCAGCAAACATTAAATCTTCCAATTTATCTGCATCAAAAGAACTTAATCAAAATAATCATCTGATTCAAAAAGCAAATCTTGCCTTAAATAATAATCAACTTCAAGAAGCTTTTACAATATTAAATGATGCCAAAGCTTTAAAACAACCCATTATGGGTTTAGACTATTTAAGAGCAAAATGTTTTTTGCAGATGAGACAACCTGCTGCTTCTATTCAAGCTTTGTATGAAGAGTTACGCTATTTTCCCGAAAATAATCAAGCCGATAATTTTCTCAAGCAATTATTAAATCAATATCCTCAATTTGTATCTAATAATATCCAAGACTCTGAATTTCAAGAAATATATAGGTTAATTCAACCTTATACAATGCTCAGTGAGGCTAGACTGTATTCACTATTTACGCTCATCAAAAGAATTTGTGTAGAAAATATCCCCGGTAACTTTGTCGAGTGTGGAGTTGCGGCCGGAGGTTCAACAGCCCTTGTAGCCGCAGTAATTAAACGCCATACCAGACAACCTCGTTGGGTTTATGCCTTTGACTCTTTTGATGGAATGCCTGCACCCACAGAAAAAGATAAATCTAACGGTATTCTTGCTGAAGTAACGGGATGGGGTACAGGTACTTGTGCCGCACCAGAAGCCAGTGTGAAGGAAATCTGCAATAAACTGGGCGTTGGTGATATTGTTCAATTAGTTAAAGGTTACTTTCAAGACACCCTACCAAAAATGAGAGATAGAGTAGGGATGATTGCTCTTCTACACATGGATGGTGATTGGTACGAATCCACTAAAACAATTATTCATAATTTCTATGATCGCATTTCTAATGATGGATTTGTGCAAGTAGATGATTATGGTTTCTGGGAAGGATGTCGTCAAGCCTTACATGAATTTGAAGCCGAGAGGCAACTAAAATTTAAACTTCATCAAATAGATAGTACAGGAGTTTGGTTTAATTGCCCTCACAAATTTGCTATTAATCCAGTATTTGAAACCTCATTAATCGCAGAATTTCACCAAGATGATCCTGTGAAATACGGCATTCAAAGTCAGATGTCAAAAAATGAGCGTTTTCAGATGTATTATGCTCTGCGTCAACTTTTAACAACCAATTCATCTCCTTGCCGTTTTGTGGAAATAGGCTCTTTTGCCGGAAGTTCACTATTTTTAAATCAAAAAGCCCTAGTTAGAGAGCATAATGCTTTAGAAGGATGGGCTATTGATCCAGGATTACACCCCCAATTAAAATTAGTACTGGATAACTTACCACCAGAAATTACTCATCTGAGAATGTTTTCCCATGATGCTTTAGCTGAATTACAAAGTATCTTTGAGCGTGACGGTAACTATCCACCTTATATTTTTGTTGATGGCGATCATTCTTATGAAGGTGTGAAAAAAGATATTATTAACTATTATCCCTTACTTGCTCCTGGAGGCTTAATGATTTTCCATGATTATTTACCTCCTCTGAATGAGGAAAATAGTTCCTCAATCCTTTTTCATCATGGAGGAAATGAACCCGGTATCAGACAGGCTTGCCAAGAATTAATGGAAAATACTTACAATTGTGAAATTATCGAAATACCTTTGTTATATCCTGATGATCCAACTCAAACTCAGGCATATTTGCCGATTATTCCCGGAGTATATTCTTCTCTAAAAATTTATCGTAAACCCAGCAATTAAATTAAAACCTCTAATTCAATGCTTAAAATTCTACATATTATTGATTTCCTTTGTCTCGGTGGTGCTGCTCGCTCCATGATTGCTATTTCTAAATATTCTTCTCGTTTAGATGAGCAACTTCAACATCAAGTTATCTCTTTGAAAGAAGCTGATCCTAGTGCAGTAGAATTAGCAGAATCAGGGGGTATGAAATTTATTGCGCCAGTTGATGTAATAGCTCGTAATCAACTAATTTCTGAAGCAGATTTAGTGCATATTCACTACTGGAATAATCCCCAGATGTTCTCTTTTCTGCATTCGGAATTACCTCCCACAAGGTTAATCATCTGGTTTCATGTTTCAGGAGATAGCGCCCCACAGGTGATTACTCGTGATTTAATTAATTATGCTGACTTTGCTATTCCTTGTAATCCCCATTCTTATGACTTACCCGTAGTGCGACAATTAGCACCGGAAATCAGACAAAAAAAAGTCGGGATGGTTTACGATGCGGCTGATTTTGAGCGAGTTCAAAATATTCAACCCCAACCCCACGATACTTTTAATGTTGGCTATATGGGAGCTTTAGCTTTTAGTAAAATGCACCCTGAGTATATCTCTATGAGTGCCAAAGCTAATATTCCCGGTGTTAAATTTATTCTCTGTGGTGGTGGAAATATTAATTTATTACAGCAACAAGCCTCAGAATTAAACTCATTAGCTAAATTTGATTTTCGTGGTTTTGTCGAAGATATTAGCTCAGTAATTTCTGAATTTGATGTTTATGGTTATCCATTATGTGAAGATACCTATGCAGCCGCAGAATTAAATTTACAAGAAGTCATGTATGCCGGAATACCTCCGATAGTTTTTCCCCACGGTGGGATTAAAAAATTAGTAATTGACAATTATACAGGTTTAGTTGTTAATAGTGAATTTGAATATAGTCAAGCCTTAGAGTATCTTTATCACAATCCCCAAGAAAGATTAAGATTAGGCAAAAATGCCCAGCAATACGCCGAGCAAATCTTTGGAGCAGAAAACGCAGCTAAACAGCTAAATCCCATCTATCACCGCTTGATGGCAACACCCAAGAGAACGAAACAATGGAGTATTCCTGTTGATGGTAGTTTGTTAGATGAACCTGTATCTGTTCTGGATGTAGTTGATATTCCGGCACAGTTTGAAGGTGCAAAAACTTTCATTGAGTCTATAGGAGATACCGCACCCCAATTTATTACAAGTTTAACTTCTGAAGATATTAATCAATTATTTGCTGCTGACGAAAAAATAGCTAATTCCTCGACTCTCTTAGGATTAGGAGAAGGTGGAGTAGTTCAATATGTTAATCACTATCGCCAAGATGGTTATTTAAGATTATGGGTAGGGTTAATCTTGGAAGGTCAGGGAAAAACTTCAGATGCAATGGAACAATTTATTCATTCCATCCAATTTGGTTGTACTCATTGGCGTGTATTTTGGTATTTAGCTCAAGCCGCAGAGCGTCTTCAGGACACTGCTGTATTGCAACAAGCCTTAGATAAGCTAAGTCATCTTGTGCCTAACTTTGCTCCTGTTCAAGAGATGAAAGAAAGATTACAAACACTATTAGATTCAGAATTTGATTTATCTAACTTAAATCTCAAAGAAATTAACTATATTATTTTCCCTGATTGGACACAGCCAGAAGATGAACTAGGTTTAGAGTTACAACAAGTAATTCAAACATTAGCCACTCATCCTGAAAGTGAAAAACTTACTTTACTTATTAACACGAGGAATATTGCTACCGAAGATGCAGAAATGTTTTTATCTAGTGTAGCGATGAATTTGTTAATGGAAGAGGATTTAGACATTAGTGCTAAAATAGATATCTCCCTGATAGATAAGTTAGGAGATATGCAATGGCAATCCTTATTACCTCGAATTTATGGCAGAATAACTTTGAATAATGAAGATGAAACTGCTTTAGAACAAGTACCAGTTAGCAAACTACAAAGTTATCAAATAGATAGCTTGATGAATTAAATATAAATAAATATAAAGTTCGTAGTCAGCACTTCAGTGCTTCCGCAAAGAGCAGGACTAAAGTCCTCACTACAAACAGAAACAATTTCGTAGTCAGCACTTTAGTGCTTCCGCAAAGATGAGGACTAAAGTCCTCACTACAAGCTTATGTATAAATATCGAAAACTTACACCAGAACAAAAAGCTAAATTAGTTGAATACCGTTTGAGTCGTAGTTATCCACCCCACTCGCCACCACATCTGATACGCGATGAACAATTTTATTTGTTAACAGCAGCTTGCTATGAACATCAGTATTA
>NZ_JAYGHH010000020.1:54552-59768 GCF_034931045.1 Nodularia sp. UHCC 0506 | reverse complement strand
TATATGCAATCTGAATCTCGTCGTCAGCACCTGCTAAATATGATATTTGATAGATTTGGCAGTATTGCAAATGATCATAAAAGCGCTGAAGTGCTGACTACTAACTTAAAAATATTTGCTTGGGTTGTTTTGCCTAATCACTATCATTTACTGGTTCAAGTTGTAAATTTTGATATCTTAGGTGGCTTATTTAGGAGAATACATGGTTCGCTTTCTCGTCAATGGAATCTTGAAGATCATGTAACTGGGCGCAAAATCTGGTATTCTTGGAGCGATCGCGCTATTCGTTCTGAAAGACATTATTATACAACTCTTAATTATATTCATTACAACCCCGTTAAACATGGTTTTGTGAAATCACCTTATGATTGGGTAGAAAGTAGTGTTCACTGGTATTTACAAGCTCAAGGACGGCAATGGTTACGTGATTCTTGGGTTAAATATCCAGTACAAGGTTATGCTAAAGATTGGGATAATTTTTAAGGCACAAATGTTCGTAGTCAGCACTTTAGTGCTTCCGGAGTGAGGAGGACTAAAGTCCTATCTACGAGCTTTTCATTTGTTTGTAGTAAGCACTTTAGTGCTTCCGGGAAAGAGGAGGACTAAAGTCCTCACTACGAGCTTTTCATTTGTTCGTAGTAAGCACTTTAGTGCTTCCGGGAAAGAGGAGGACTAAAGTCCTCACTACGAGCTTATTTATTATATATTTCCCACATTTGTTGATACGCTTTCTCCATCTCACACGCAAATTTCTTACCATTCCATAATGGAGAGGTTTGTCTTGACTGTCGCAACTTCCACGCTATTTGTTGTCGCAATTGCTCATCTTTACCCAACCTGACACCCCACTCTACATACTCCGCATCACTCCAAGCTAAACCTTCTGTAACTCCTACATTCATCATCATGGTGTAGCTGTTACGGGCTGCAAATTGTTCTCCAACTCTGGTAACTAAGGGTATACCCATCCACAGGGTTTCTAAGGTTGTGGTTGCACCGTTATAGGGATAGGTATCTAAGACTACATCTGCAATGGTTAAATTAGCGCGATGTTCCATATCTGTAGGTGCAGATGCTAAAAATCTTAAACATTCTAAATCTACTCCCTCCGCTTCAGCAATTGGGGTAATAAAGTCTTTTAAATCTTGGTAATTAGCTCGATGGCTTTTGAGCAGAAAATAACTATTAGGGACTTGTTTAATAATTTGCATTTGTAACCGAATATTATGGGGATTACGTTTTAATCCGGTTTGGGAACTAAAGTAAATAATTCCATCATCAGGAATATCTAAAGATTCTCTGCTGATGGTTGGTGTTCCAACAATAAAGCCATCAATACCAATATAATTTTGAGGGAGTCGCCAAATCTTTTCGGTGTAATAATCTTGTGCTGATTCTGGTAATACATAGTTATCAGCAATGAAATAATCAACTGAGGGGAACCCAGTTGCGTCATATCCTAACCAACTCACCTGAATGGGTGCGGGTTTAAGAGCTAAAATAGCACAACTACTATAAGAAGTTAAACTATCTAAATCTACTAAAATATCTATTTCATCTTGATTAATTTTATCTGCCATTTCTACCATTGAAAGGCATTCTTCATAAAAATGATCGCCAAATTCTTTTTTATAAGCTTGTTGTTGTGGATCATACTTATTTTCTCGTAAAGAGTATAAATAAATATCAAATTTTTGACGATTATGATATTTTAATAACCACCAAGCTAAAAAACCAACAGAATGAGTCCGAAAACATTCTGATAAATAGCCGATTCTTAAAGGACGCTCACTCAAAGAAGGACGAGCGGAGTTAAAACGTTTTTGATAAGTAGTGATATTTTCAGGAAAACTTTTCCATACCAGTTGTTGAGATAAAGCCGCTAATCCATTGCGAATTAATCTATTTTCCTGTGGATTATCTTCCATGTATAGTAAAAAAGAACCAACGGGTAAAATTCGGATTAAACTTTCGCTTTCTGTTTGACTAGTTGCAAGATTAGATAAAAGTAATTTATGTTGTTGGTAAGCTTGGACTGATTTTTCCCAACTCCCACACGAAGTTAAGAATGCTTCCAGTAAATAATGAGTACCAATAATTTGATTAATTGGTTCTTGACTAAGTGCTAAATATTGTTTTGCCCAATCAATAGACTCCTTAATATAATCTAGGCCTAATTTTTGCAGAGGAGGAATAATTTTGCTAATACCATCTAAACTATTAGGTTCTAAACGGAGAACGAATTTTGCAAAATAAATTGAGATATGATAGCGAGAAAATCGATAATAGGCTTCAGCTTTTCCCTTGAGTAATTGCAGAATAGTTTCAGAAGTTAATAAATAAGGAATAAATGCTTCCACCAGTTGATTAACAAAGGGAGGAGGATTAACTGCGTTAAGATGAACTAACTTTTCAATTACTTTAACTAATAAATTTTCATCAAAAACAGGGGGTTCTGTGAGTTGAGATACAATTTCAATTACTTGATTAATATTTGTTTCTAGAGTCTGAATTGTTAAGTCAATGTCTAGCTCAATGATTTTTAAAAGATTATTAATATCATGAGGGAGAAATTCTCTTATGTGTTGACGAACAGCCCAAGCTAGTTGATAGTTGGAATTGGCTTCTTTTTGTTCAGCAGTATTTAATAGAATTTTTGTTAATTGTTCTAGCCATTGTTCTGATTCTTGTTCTCCAAATTCGAGAAATGGAGTCATCCAAGTAATCTGTGCTTCTTCTTCTCTTCCCTCTAATAATAAAGCTAATCCTAAATACCAATAATTAGTAACTTCTGTGGGATTTTCAGTCAGATTTTTTTCATAGTCTTCAATGGTTAATAAAATTGGGTTTGAAGAAACTTGATTATCTATCTGGGTGTCCATTATTAAAACCTTGAACTTGTTTTAAAATAATTTTTTTGAGTATGATGATCTTGAAATTTACTTTTACATACAATATAGGAGTCAACAAGTGTTGACCCCTACAAGGGTTAAAAAAATATAGTAAAAAATGCCAGATGCATTTTAATTCATCTAGCATATTCAAACACAAAACATTAAACTTTATTTCATCGGACCCATGCCTGTACCACAAGTTACAGCCGTATTACTTAAGGTAGGTGCAACCACGTTATCAACGCTTTGTACTCCGTTTGTTTGACAAGCAATAGCGGCAGTTTGTCCACTTGTTAGAATGCTGACACCACCAGAAAATCCTTTGAGAGCAGTTGTATCTATAGGTGTTGCTAAAACACTGGTAGTATTTTGACCCGCATCAGAGAGAGTATATGTATAGTCTGGAGTTAGGGTAGGAATACCAATTTGCAGTTCGTCAATACTGCCAGCAAACGCTGTATTTTCAATTCGGAAAGATTGTTGCGCTCTGTTGACTGAACCAACGTAGGTTTTTGCTTCAGATTGTTTAGCTTTTGCTGCTTGGTTGAGGAAAGAAGGTAGAGCAATAGCGGACAAAATACCGATGATGATAATAACAACCAACAATTCAATTAAAGTAAAACCTTCTTCGTTTTTCTTTTTGTTGAGGATGTGTTGGAGAAACTTGGCTTTTAATTCGGTTTTCATAAGTGATTTCCCTGAGTGATGAATTTGCTTTCCGTTCTAGATATAACTTACCCACACTCGATCAATTTCATATCACCCCAACCAAAAAAATTTTTGCTCAAATATCAACAGTCACATCTGGAATCATTTTTAAGAGGATAAAACCCCCGTTTTGTCTAGCAAAGGGGGTGATTTCGCTATATTTTTTGCAGCTAAGATGGTGAACGCTCTAGCATGATGTAACCAAGACTTTCTAGATTTAGTAACAACTTTTGTACTATATTGAAGGCTTGCTGTTCATCTGTAGGGTTTAAGGTTACAGGATCTATTGGTCTAAATTGTTGCCAACGCTCTACCAGAGACATCATCGGTTGGGATTGGTCTAACAAAGGTATCAAGCAAGATGCTGTGGAGCTATCTATAGTAATTAATCCGTCTACAGGCGATAAATATTGGCTAAGGGTAAATGGTCGGATTTCTCGAACACAGGCAATGAGGTCTTCTTTGAACTGGGCAGTTTTTAACATAGGATACAAATAGACCTGGGCTGTTCGCCAATCAGAGTTAGTCCATTCTGCAACTGGTGTAAAATTCTCTGCTGGCTGAGGATGACCACACCAAAAGTCAATCAGCCGATGAATAGGATTAAGCAGTTCATATAAATGTAGGCGTTCTTCTATGGAAATATCTGGTAAGCTCATGGCCAGAAAAGTAGGTAAATTATCTGGCTCTTTGAATAAATCCAGCAATTCCCACTGTCGCCAGTTCACCATACTGATAAACTCTAGATCAGCGCTTCGCAAAGCTGTAAACAAATCAGGGACGATGTAACCTTTATCTGCTTGTAATAAATGATTCATTAAAATTGATTCTCTTCCTTTCTCTTCTTCACAGTTACGATTCCAAGTTTTAACTTTAAGATTGACGCTATCTTTCAAAGCTTTCATGGTTTCTACTACAATTCCGGCTTCTAAGTCTTCTGGATTTCTTTCCATCAAGCCCATCATGCTAAAAACTCTCTGAGCCTGGAAATAATTGACTCTTTGAAGCGAGCTATGTAGATTACTGCGAATAATGCCATCGGACTTGAGAATGGCTTTCATTGCTTGTAAAACGACGGAAATATCTGGTAAAAGATAAAGGGTTTCATCACAGTTAATATAATCAAATTGTTGATTTAGTTGGTGTAAATCAACAATTGATAGAACATGAAACTCGGCGTTATTAAATCCATGATGTTCTAAGCGTTGTCGAGCTAATTTAATTGATTCTGCCGAAATATCAACGCCGACAATTTTTGCCCCTGGATTAGCTTCTGCTAAAACTAGGGATTTATAACCAGTACCACATCCAGCATCTAAGATGACTTTATCTTTTGTATCTATAACTTTTTGATTTCTTAAATAGTAAGATGTAACTAAGTTATGAACATAAAGTAAATTCGGTTGTGTTTTAGGTGATTTTTCCAAGGGAATCCGGGGATAGGGAGAACTATCATACTGCTGACGAATTTTTTCTAGTAGTTCAGATTCAATATTTACCATTGCAATTACTCCTGATAGTAAATTTTTGGTGTACTTACACAAAACACAAGCTTTAGTATGCCCAAATTTTCATATTTTTAACACATATAGTTTGTAGTAAGGACTTTAGTCC
>NZ_JAYGHH010000020.1:2971-54151 GCF_034931045.1 Nodularia sp. UHCC 0506 | reverse complement strand
GAGAATTTTCAATGTTCCCCAAGTTTGGGGGATTTAAGGGGGGGAACTAGCTCAAACTTAGATGGGTAGGACTTCTGTGTACACGATCGCGTTGGCTATGTTATATTAACCATAGTCGTTATGAGTATGCTTAAATATCATGCCTAACCCCACAGTAGAAAACTTAGTAATTATTGGTTCTGGGCCAGCAGGATATACAGCCGCTATCTATGCAGGAAGAGCGAATTTAAAACCTGTGGTCTTTGAAGGCTTTGAAATGGGCGGTTTACCCGGTGGACAACTGATGACTACGACGGAAGTCGAAAATTTTCCGGGGTTCCCCCAAGGTATTACGGGGCCGGAACTGATGGATAACATGAAGGCGCAAGCCCAACGCTGGGGGGCAGAGTTATATACTGAGGATGTGACTTCTGTTGATTTGAGTCAGCGTCCTTTTATTGTCCGTTCCCAAGAAAGGGAAATCAAAACCCATAGTATAGTTATAGCCACTGGTGCAACCGCCAAGCGTTTGGGTTTACCCAGCGAACATCAATTCTGGAGTCGGGGTATTTCTGCTTGTGCAATTTGCGATGGTGCGACCCCAATTTTTCATGGTACAGAATTGGCTGTCATTGGGGCTGGTGATTCGGCGGCGGAAGAGTCTATTTATCTGACTAAATACGGTTCTAAGGTCAATTTGCTGGTGCGTTCGGATAAAATGCGCGCCTCTAAAGCTATGCAAGACCGGGTTTTAAGTAACCCTAAAATCCAAGTGCATTGGCATACTGAAGCGGTGGATATCTTCGGTGATGGTAACATGGACGGGGTGAAGGTGCGGAATAATCAAACTGGTGCAGAAAGTGAGATTCACGCTAAGGGTTTATTTTACGCCATTGGTCATACTCCCAATACTGTATTATTTAAAGGACAATTAGAACTGGATGAGGTGGGTTATGTTGTCACCAAAAACAATTCTGTAGAAACTAGTGTAGAAGGTGTGTTTGCAGCTGGCGACGTGCAAGACCATGAATTTCGGCAAGCAATTACAGCTGCGGGTACTGGCTGTATGGCGGCGATGTTAGCAGAACGTTGGTTGTCGTCGAAGGGTTTGATTACAGAATTTCATCATCAGTCAGCCACAGCAGTGAATGAATTAGCACCCCAAGCAGCGAAGAAAACAGAAGCGGAAGCGGCAGCTGGATTTAATTTGCAGGTGACTCGCCATGAGGGGGGTTACGCCTTAAGAAAATTATTCCATGAAAGCGATCGCCTCATCATAGTCAAATACATTTCCCCTGGTTGCGGCCCTTGTCATACCCTGAAACCGATATTAAATAAAGTGGTAGATGAGTTTGAGGGTAAAATCCACTTTGTTGAAATTGACATCGACCAAGACCGAGATATTGCCGAAAATGCCAATGTCACAGGAACACCAACGATACAATTCTTTAAAAATCAGGAATTATTAAAAGAAGTCAAAGGCGTAAAACAAAAGAGCGAATATCGCCAGATAATTGAAAGCTATCTTTAGATGATGTTTTAAAAGCTTTAAAAGTATGGGGCGATTAGAAATCGCTACTACACAAACGAAGTCCACCTTCGTGGACTAATAAAGAATTAAGGCTTTTAACCCACGGAGGCGGGTTTTGTTTGTATAGCCGCGACTTCTAGTCGCCAGGGCAGTAAAATAGTATCTTGCTTTATGCAGGCGATCGCTCATGGCTATTACTAAACGTCAGTTGCCAACTTTTTTACGCTTTGCCCAAAATTCTAACCTCTCCCAAAAATTAATGCTGATTGGGATAGTCATTACTCTATTTTTCCTCTTCTTGGCATTCTTCGCTCCTGTATTACAAGCTTGGGGATGGTTACAAGACCCCAGAGAGTTCTTATCTAACCCCATTCAAGAACCACCATCAGCTAAATATTGGTTTGGTACAAGTCGCCTGGGACATGATGTATTTTCTCGCACATTGTTCGGAGTTCAAGCTGCACTACAAGTAGTGATTTTAGCTACAGCTTTGAGTATGTTTATTGGTGTGCCGTTAGGGATGCTCAGTGGCTACCTGGGTGGTAAATTAGATCAGATTTTACTGTTTTTCATGGATAGCATCTACACCTTACCAGGGCTACTGCTTTCTGTGACACTGGCTTTTGTGGTCGGTCGGGGAATTCTCAATGCTGCGATCGCCATTAGCATAGCCTACGTTCCCCAATATTATCGCGTTGTCCGTAATCATACTATAAGTGTTAAAACAGAGGTATTCATTGAAGCTGCTCAAGCGATGGGTGCTTCTACTTGGGTTATCCTATCTCGCTATCTATTTTTTAACGTTATTCAAAGCGTACCCGTACTATTTACCCTCAACGCTGCCGATGCCATTTTAGTATTAGGCGGTTTAGGCTTTTTGGGGTTAGGACTTCCCGAAGAAGTCCCAGAATGGGGACACGACCTCCGACAAGCCCTAGAAGCCCTACCCACAGGCATTTGGTGGACTACTCTCTTCCCTGGTTTAGCAATGACATTGATGGTAGTAGGGTTATCACTACTGGGTGAGGGGCTAAATGAGTTTGTCAATCCGCGATTACGGCGCGAAAATAGAATGCGGAAATAGTCAACGTTTAAATCAGTTATCAAGGTGTATGGTGGGTGATAGAGACTTGCCATTCATTGCATCTAAATGGCTGTTTCTGCGTCTAAATATTTTTGAAGTTATTACAGAGAGAGTAGAGTGAAAGATAATATTTCTTTAATTGCGGCTGCTACTGGCGGGTTTATGTTATCGGTTGCTTTGTCCGGCTTGTTACGAGGTACTCCTATGACAGCTTGGCAATTACCATTTAGTGTTCATTCTGCAATGGCGACGAGTTCACAGATTGTTGTCAAAGAAACAGAAAAATCAGAACTTTTGGGTAACAAAAACCTGTAGAGACGTTGTATACAAAGTTTCTACATCGTGGTCTGTACTACACAGCTTAGGTCTGTTTTATATTTTTTCAGGTGGTTAATTCACAAGTAATTGGTATTGATGTGGGGGGAACAGCGATTAAGTTGGGAAGGTTCTACCCTGATGGCACTTGCTTACAATCCTTAACTGTAGCAACACCCCAACCATCGACACCAGAAGCTGTTCTTGCTGTCATGGTAGATGCGATCGCGCAAGTAGACCCGTATAATCAAACTGTAGCCATTGGCGTGGGTACTCCTGGCCCTGCTGATCAAACTGGACGCATTGCCCAAATCGCCATCAATCTACCAGGATGGCAAAATGTGCCTTTAGCGGACTGGTTAGAAGAAAAAACAGATAAACCCACCGTAATTGCTAACGATGCCAACTGTGCCGGAATAGCAGAATCTTGGTTGGGTGCTGGTCGCCACTTTCACAACCTGATTTTGTTAACTTTGGGGACTGGGGTTGGTGGTGCGATTATTTTAAATGACAAACTCTTTGTAGGACATCAAGGCGCAGCCGGCGAACTTGGTTTAATTACCTTGAACCCCGATGGACATAAATGTAATAGTGGCAATCCAGGTTCTTTAGAACAATATGCTTCAATTACCGCAATTCGTCGCCGCACAGGTAAGGAACCCGCCGAATTAGGCGCACTAGCCGCAGATGGAGATCAAGAAGCATTGAGTTTTTGGCAAGAATATGGTCAGAATTTGGGTATTGGTTTAGCTAGTTTGATTTACGTCTTAACACCAGAAGCAATTATTCTGGGTGGTGGTGTCAGTGCTAGTTTTGAGTTTTTTTCCCCCGCAGTCAAAGCAGAAATTGAAAGCCGAGTTATGCCTACTTCTCGCATTGGTTTACAAATTTTACCAGCAGAATTAGGCAATGCGGCAGGAATGGTGGGCGCAGCAAAATTGGCATCATTTTTATGAGAGTGTCAGCCCAGATGGAGAATGCGGTAAGCTGAAGATCATAATTAGATACCAAATGAGCTACTTCATGATATTTTGGCAGCAAGGATTAGCACTTATTCTAGGGATGACTGTATGGTTCCTAGCTTCCCCAGCTTGGGCAGATTGGACTCATCCAATGTCATTTAGTAATGCAGAATTAGCCAGACGTGATTTTTCGGGACAAAGTTTACAAGCGGCTGAGTTTTCTAACGCCAATATGGAATTAGCTAACTTTGCAGATGCTGACTTACGGGGAGCCGTCATGAGTGCTTCCGTAATGACCCAAGCGAATCTGCACGGGGCGGATTTAACTAATGCTATGGTAGATCAGGTCAAGTTCGCCGGGGCTGATTTGAGCGATGCCGTTTTCAAAGAAGCTCTTTTGCTACGCTCCACTTTTACTGATGTGAATATAGACAGTGCAGATTTCACAGATGCAATTTTGGATGGAGTGCAAATTAAAGAACTGTGTAACAAAGCCAGTGGTGTAAATTCTAAAACTGGCGTAGAAACTCGTTATTCTCTGGGATGTCGATGAAGCGTGTTGGTGTAATTGGTGGTGGTCAACTGGCCTGGATGATGGGGGATGCAGCTAAAAAGTTAGGTGTAGAATTAGTGGTACAAACTCCTAGTTTAGATGATCCTGCTGTAGCGATCGCTCAGGATACTGTCTTGGCTAAAGTTGATGATGCTATCTCCACAGAGATTTTAGCACAAAAAACTGATGTCATCACCTTTGAAAATGAATTTGTTAATTTAGAATCTTTATCTTTTATAGAAAATCAAGGTGTTTGCTTTCGACCAAGGTTAGCAGCTTTAACTCCACTTTTAGATAAATATGATCAGCGCTGCTATTTACAAAAATTAGCATTACCCGTTCCCAAATTTTTCGCCCTGTCACAGCCAGAAAATATCGCCTCTCAAATCGAAGAACTGGGTTTTCCTCTGGTGCTAAAATCCCGACGGCACGGTTATGATGGTCAAGGGACTTTCATTATGCAAAATTTAGCAGATTTGCAGCAAAAGCTAAATTTACACATCACAAATAATGCTGTAAGTCAATCTCTATTTTTAATAGAAGAATTTGTCCCCTTTGAACGAGAATTAGCAATCATAGCAGCTCGTTCAGTAGAGGGTGAGGTTGTAACTTACCCAGTGGTAGAAACTCAACAAGAAGAACAGGTATGTCGGCGAGTGATTGCACCAGCTGATATTACACCCAATCAAGCCGCAGCAATAGAAGCGATCGCTCATACCCTCTTAAATAACCTGCAAGTCGTGGGCGTTTTTGGCATAGAACTATTTCTCACCCCTGACGGGAAAGTTTTGGTCAATGAAATAGCCCCTCGTACCCATAATTCTGGGCATTTTTCCTTAGACGCTTGTGAAACATCTCAGTTTGAACAGCACTTGCGAGCCGTTTGTGGCTTACCTTTGGGAAATCCCGCTTTACATTGTGCTATTGCTGTCATGGTTAACCTTTTAGGGTATGAAATTTCGAGCAGCAGCTACCAACACCAACGCCAAAAATTAGCCGAAATTCCCCAGGCTTTCGTTCATTGGTACGGGAAATCAGAATCACGTCCTGGGCGCAAACTGGGACACGTCACCGTATTACTAGAGCATCAAAACCGAGATGCCATCAGTACCATAGCCCAAACTATAGAATCTATTTGGTATCCCATTTAAATTCACTAGAGAATTCTAATACTGAACACACAACCTGTTTTAGAAGGCTATAATAAGTTTTAGTTGCACTACGACGTTGGTGACTGCCATCAAGTTTTTTGATCTATGTCTTTAAAGAAAAGGGAAGCTAACAAGTCTCGTGGCAGTAAACCGGGCAAGCACCCGGAAACTTAAAACGAAGAAAGTCGGCACCCACCTGGTTTAACCAGGTCATAAACTTAGGTAAAACGGCGTTGCGGTGAACTTAAAAATTATTAGCTCCCAAAGTTAGCAAAAACTTGGGGGCTTTAATTATAGGGACATCCAATTAAAAAAACATTCCATTGCTGAGGTAGGCAGGGGAGCAGGGAGCAGGGAGCAGGGGGGATAAAGAACAAATAGGGTTTGATGAAATGGGGCAATTTATTGACTGAGGAACACAAAATCTGTATACGTTGATTCTAATTTAGTGATCGTTGAGAGTTAGAATAACAAAAATTGTCTTAAATTGTGGTTAAAGCTACTAAAACTTGTCACAACAACAACTAGAGCATACCGTGTTTCCTGCTTCGGTTCTCCGACTAGATAATGGTTTAACACTTATCCATCAAGAAATTGCCACTACCCCTGTAGTGGTGGCTGATGTTTGGGTGCGAGCCGGAGCAACCCTTGAGCCAAAACCGTGGTTTGGGATGGCTCATTTTTTAGAACACATGATTTTTAAAGGAACGGCGACACTCGCCCCTGGAATGTTTGATCACAACATTGAAACCAGAGGCGGTGTGAGTAATGCAGCTACGAGTTATGATTATGCTCATTACACCCTAACTACAGCCGCCCCTTACCTAGCAGATACCCTACCCCACTTGGGAGATTTGCTAATTAATGCTGCAATTCCAGAGGATGAATTTATCCGCGAGCGGGATGTGGTGTTAGAAGAAATTCGCTCCTGCAATGATGACCCCGATTGGATAGGATTTCAAGCCCTGAATCAAAGCGTCTATCAGAACCATCCTTACGGGCGTTCTGTGCTAGGGACTGAGCGAGAATTAATGCAGCATTCACCAGCCGCCATGCGTTGTTTTCATCGCGCCCACTACCAACCAGAAAACATGACAGTAGTGGTTGTGGGGGGAATTGCTCAAGAATCAGCCTGGGAACTGGTAAATAATTCATTTGCTGATTTTGCAGCACCATTAGACTGTCCGCAGTCTGAAAAAATCATCGAGCCAGTAATCACGGGAATTCACCGCCAAGAAATTTGTTTACCACGTCTAGAACAAGCACGTTTAATGATGGCGTGGGTTGTTCCAGGTGTAGAGCAACTACA
Source organism: Nodularia sp. UHCC 0506 (assembly GCF_034931045.1). NCBI lineage: Bacteria > Bacillati > Cyanobacteriota > Cyanophyceae > Nostocales > Nodulariaceae > Nodularia > Nodularia sp. UHCC 0506. The sequence goes on along the minus strand of NZ_JAYGHH010000020.1, from coordinate 47,267 downwards.
CACCGCCTATGGTTTAGATTTGTTGGCGGTATTATTGTCAGAAGGACGAACTTCCCGACTGGTGCGTGACTTGCGCGAAGAATTGCAATTAGTACAGGGAATTTATAGTAATTTTTCTCTACAACGAGAATCGAGTTTATTTACAATTACTGCTTGGTTAGAGCCAGAAAACCTCAACGAAGTGGAAAATTTGATTCTCAGTCATTTAAATGATTTGCAAACCACAGGAATTACTGAGCAGGAACTCGCCCGGACAAGGAGACTTGTTTCTAATGAGTATGCTTTTTCTACGGAAACACCAAATCAGTTAACCGGACTTTATGGATATTACAACACGATTGCCCAAGCTGAATTAGCAGTAGCATATCCTCAGCAGATACAATCGTTTAATACCCAAGAACTGCAACAATTAGCCCAAAAGTTTCTTTCACCGCTCAATTATGCGGTTACTATACTGAAACCCTGTTAATGTCAGTGGTTGGTTGTTTAGAATTACTTTAAGCAACTAACCAGCAATAATAATTAATAATTTATTACTAATAATTGTGAAACTTTCCTTATCTTCTTCTCCTATTCATCGCACTGTATTAAGTAATGGCATTGTAGTGCTAGTGGCAGAAAATCCGGTGGCGGATATTGTAGCGGCGCGGATGTTTGTCCGGGCTGGTAGTTGTTACGAAACGCGAGAGCAAGCGGGGTTAGCTCATTTGCTGTCAGCTGTGATGACGAAAGGATGCGACGGACTTTCCAGCTGGGAATTAGCAGAACAAGTAGAATCTGTGGGTGCAAGTTTAAGTGCGGATGCTGCCACTGATTATTTTTTATTGTCTTTAAAAACAGTCACATCTGACTTCTCAGAGATTTTAACATTGGCTGGGCGAATATTGCGATCGCCTACATTTCCCGAAGCTCAAGTAGAACTAGAAAAGCGTTTAGCACTACAAAGTATTCGCTCTCAAAAAGAACAGCCGTTTACCATTGCCTTTAGCCAAATGCGGCAGGTAATCTACCAAAATCATCCCTATGCTATGTCAATACTAGGAGATGAAACCACAATGAGCGGCTTATCACGTGCTGACTTAGTGCAGTTTCACCAAACTTATTTTCGTCCAGATAATCTTGTAATTAGTATTGCTGGGCGAGTCACCTTAGAAGATGCAGTAGCACTAGTAGAACAAGTCTTTGGTGATTGGCAAATTCCAGCACAACCATTGCCATTAGTTAATTTACCAGAAATTCAAGCAGAACCACAGCATCGCCTACAGCCTCTACAAACACAGCAATCGATTCTGATGTTGGGTTATTTGGGTTCATCTGTCAATTGTCCAGACTACGCCCCATTAAAATTGCTGTCTACCTACTTGGGTAATGGGCTTTCTAGCCGCTTGTTTGTGGAATTACGGGAAAAGCGGGGTTTAGCTTACGAAGTATCGGCATTTTATCCTACAAGGCTGTATCCTGGAGCATTTGTGGTGTACATGGGTACAGCACCAGAAAATACAAATATCGCTTTGCAAGGGCTACGTAAAGAAGTGGATTTACTCTGTACGACAGAAGTATCAGAAACCGCCCTACAAGCAGCTAAAAACAAAATTTTGGGGCAGTACGCTTTAGGTAAGCAAACTAACGGACAAATTGCTCAAATATACGGCTGGTATGAAACTTTGGGCTTAGGACTTGATTTTGACCAGCAGTTTCAAGAACTGATTGCATCTGTAACTGTTCAAGATGCCATAACTGCCGCCTGTAAGTATTTACAGGAACCTTATGTATCTTTGGTTGGTCAAGAGACAGCAATTAATAATGCATTTCCCAATGCTGCTTAGACTCCAAACTCTACCCCTTTTATGGTAAGTGTAGCGATCGCATCAGCTGTTTTTTGAACTCAAGCGGCGGTAAGATAAGCAACAGAAGATTCTGGGAATAAATCGATGCCAGTTAGCCTGACAACAAGTATATTTCACTACTTTAAGTCACTAAAAGCATATTGTTGCTGGAAAACAGATAAATTTTATTGGTTACTTCTGTTTTCATCTACGTTGTTACTCATGACCTCAGATGCAGTGGTAGCAATTGTAGCGCCCCAACGAATTGCTCAAATAACTCCTAGAGCTAGTATTAGCCGTCCTACCCTCAAACTTGGTAGTCAAGGACAATGGGTATCAGAACTGCAAGCAGCTTTAAGACTTTTGGGCTTTTACTCAGGTGTAGTGGATGGTATATACAAAGAGAACACAGCCAGCGCTGTTTCTCAGTTTAAGCGAGCAGTTAATTTGAATCCAGATGGCATTGTTGATGCTATAACTTGGCAACGACTATTCCCCACAGAACCAATAATTACATCAACCATCCCTTCACCTAACCAGTCATTTCCTGTTCCCACCCAGATAAATCCACCTGCAAGAGTTCCGAATCCTCAACCTCAGCCAAGACCTACCTCACCTCCTAGACAAATCCCTGGTGTTCAATATACGTCCCAAGGATTGCCAATTTTACGTTTCGGAATGCGTAATTCAGAAGTTAGGAAGCTGCAAGAACGACTCAAACAGCTTGGTTTTCTGGCTGGCGCTGTAGATGGAGATTTTGGCGTGAACACTGAAGCAGCCGTAAAAGCTGCACAACAACGCTTTGGTCTAGAGGCTGATGGTGTAGTTGGTGGTGCTACCTGGGAAGCACTATTGCGACGATAGAATAATTGAGGCGAACTTATGAAACACTTTTTGCTAACTTGGCTAGGTACTGCGGTGGCTTTGCTCATTACCGCTAACGTTGTTCCTGGCTTCTTTGTCAGGGATTTTGTAGCAGCTTTAGTGGCTGTAGCAATTATTGGTTTGGTAAATGCTTTTATTCGCCCAATCTTCAGCATTTTAGCGTTTCCAATTACCTTAATCACCTTTGGTTTATTTACATTCGTGATTAATGCGTTAACCCTTTGGTTAGCAAGTAATCTGACTCCTGGTTACGGTTTTGAAATTCAAGGATTCTTACCTGCTTTTGTAGGTTCAATTGTGCTGACAATTGTTTCTAGTCTAATTAACTATTTTTTGAGAACAGTTTTGTAGGCAACAGCTATTGTCACTGCCCCTGGTTCTCCCTGTAAGCGAAAAATGCGTTTAGGAACTAATAACCTGATTTCTAACTCTTGCTTGCTAGTTAAAGATGGGGTAATGTCAGAGGCAGCGAGAATAGCAGCAGCTTCAGCGACGCTGGGAGTTCCCACTGTTGTTTCGGCAATTTTGGCAGGGTTGGGGACGCAAACAGTAGACAAAATATCGGCAGGAAAGATTTTTAAGATAAAACTGCGTAAACGGCAAAGTTCTATTAAACCCACTTCTAAGGCTTTCGTATCAATAGTAGCAAGACCTGCGATCGCATTTTCTTTGAGTTGGTTTTCTTGGAATACTTTCTGTATTGCCTTTGACATCAATTGCCATGAAGTACCCTTTTGACAACCAATTCCCACCCATAAATGATTGCTATATATATTCACCCCAAAAATCTCAAAGATTTTATTAAATTTGAAATTAAACCACGATATTGCCAGAGATTTATTGTCAACTTATAACTAAATTCAGTGTTTTCTATCAGTCGCCAATTATGATACCTGAAAACTGCTCTTTATAATACTGTTAAACACAATTAAACCTTATATATTTAGTTGATATAGCACAGTAGGAAATGCTGAAGTAGAAACATTTTGCCTGTGATACTTTAGTGTTTCAATTCTTCCTGACTCCGACGCAGCAAGCTCATAACAGTTGCGACGGAGTTTTGTTTTCTTAATTTTTGGATAAGCTAACTTTATCCCTCCTTAGTATGTAATAAATTTAGGGTCGTCAATATCAAGATGCTTATCCATTCAATACACTTATTTTTTGATTTTTCACATCCTATCTTCGCAAACTGCGGGGATCTAGAGCATCTCTTAGCCCATCACCCAGTAAATTAAAAGACAGCACTGTGAGGATAATTAACGCAGCTGGCGGCCAAATTAACCAAGGTTGCAGCACCACAATGGAAGCATTAGTGGCTAAAGATAGCATATTCCCCCAAGAAGGATCAGGTTGTTGGATTCCCAAACCAATGAGACTTAAGACAGCTTCTGCACCTATAAAGCCAGGAACTGCCAATGTTGCCGAAATAATTACATAGGTGGCCGTTTGGGGCAGAATGTGGCGAATAATAATGTAAATTGGCTTACCACCCATTGCTTTTGCAGCTTGGACAAATTCTCGCTCTTTTATCGATAATACCTGTCCCCTAATTACCCGTGCTAACCCCGCCCAACTAATTACTGAAGTAATTACTACAATCAGTAAAAAACGCTGGGTACTGGTTAAACCTGGTGGTAAGACTGCACCCAAAGTCACCAATAGATAAATTCCAGGGAATGTCATTAGCACTTCGGCAAACCGCATAATTACACTGTCAGTCCAACCACCGAAATAGCCAGAAATACCGCCAATTATCAGACCCAGGGGAAAGGTAATCAGCACTCCGATAATGCCAATAAACATACTAATGCGACCACCATGTAATAAACGGCTGAATTGGTCGCGTCCTTGGTCGTCAGTACCCAAGATATTAATATAGGCTTCACCTGTTGTGCCAAACAAATGCCAATCCACAGGAATACCAGGGGAAATAGTTACTTCGTCCCATGTAGGCGGTAGTGGTAATCTTAACTGTAATAGCCGATATTCAGCCCCGGAGACGAACAGATGTAGAGGTGTAGGCTTTTCTAAGTCTACAATTAATTGGCGATCGCCTGTTTCTAAGTCAGTATCTCCCTGAGTTGTAGGATATATATGAGGCCCAATAAATTTCCCTGGTTCTGATTGAGAAAACCAATAAATCCGAGTTGGTGGTAACAGTGAACCATTTGACTGTGAGGCGAGAGGGTTATAAGGAGCAACGAAATCAGCCGCAATTACCGCCACATAGAAAATTAACAGGACAATTGCCCCAAATCGCGCCAAAGGATTTTTCTGAAGTCTTTGCCACCAATTCATTTTATTTGTCCTTTGTCATGAGTATCCCTTGTAGAGAGGTGACATATCACGCCTCTACATTTTTTCCCACCAGATATTTAATGATTTATACAGCACTTTGCTAGTAAATGAAATCCACATATTAATACTGTAAATATTGTGGGGGTGGGCAAATATGCCCACCCTTGTGTATCTAACTATTTTCTGGTTCTACTAAATATAAATCATCTTCTGGTATTTTTTCATGTTCTACCACAAAAACATTTGAGTAGAGATTAGCTATAATTTGTTTGCCCTGTTGAGTCAGAGATAAGTAATGCAGCCCATCTTTAATATAAGGATAAACTCCATTCCAGTAGAACTTAGCGTAATTTTTGCGTAAATCGGCTGGTGTTTTGTAACCTAGAATGTCATTCATCCCAGTTTCTTGAAACTCGTAGAATAAAGAAGTAATTTTTCTTAAGTAACGTGGGTCACTTAACTGTCCAATCAAATCAGCCGCACGTACTAAACCAGCATAGCTAGTTGTATCTTGATGGTCTTCTGCTACTGGCACTGGAAACCGAGTTAACTCAATATTACTTTTAATGGCTTCAGAATCAATTAAAGTGTGACCACCAAAACGCTCATCAATGAAGAGTTTAGCTCTATCAACATGATAGGGTGTGAGAGTAGCATCAGAAGTCCCAGGTTGCAGAGTAATCATTTTGCCTTTTTGACCGGTGGCATATAAACCTATTGTTTCTTTGTCTTGCCGGCAAACTCCTTTAACATAGCCAATATCATGACACAGCAAGGAAATGATAAAATGTAGCCAGTCTTCACTAGAAACGCCACCCTCCCGAATGTGTTTACCACGTAAGATTTCTTGCCCCACAAGAGTCACTAAAACAGAGTGTTCAACGTTGTGATACAGGGCATCGCTATTGGCAATATTTTCCAATGCCATATTACCCGCCCAAGCAATAATATCTTGATAATCATGTTTTAAGCAGCCGTATGTGCGACGGTAGCCTTCTCGAATTTCGAGAACAAAGGCATCAATTAAAATTTCAGTGGCATTGAACATATTAGTCGCTCAGAGAGATAAAAATTTTTATGTTAATATCGCCAGAATTGCACCGTCAATTTTGCTATTGCTTAAATAGGAGGTGCAGATTTATCCTTGTAGCTGAGGCATCCGTGTGGTTTTTACGCACCTTTGTGCCTTGCTCACAATCATAAGCCATAATTTCTCAATTTATAGAGTTAGCAGGTTACAAATGGCCATAAAGGCACTCAACAGGCGTATATTGAGGGATTTATACCTGTCCTCAAGGGCTAACTCATCCCGGAGGTTATGATAATTAGCTACTAGAGATTACTAATATAATGCTATTATAGTAGACAGCTTGGTTAAGTTAACCATTATTTGCGGGTGTAATTCAGTGGTAGAATGTCATCTTCCCATGGTGAACGTCGTGGGTTCGAGTCCCATCACCCGCTTTTTAAGGTTTGTAGTCAGGACTAAAGTCCTGAATTAAGGGCTAAAGCCCTTACTACGAGCTAAATTACAATATTTGTATATGACTTGACATAGTTAGCTTTATTCTCGCCCACTTACTTAGACATAAGATTAATAATTTTCATAGTTTCCACGCTGACGGTACACACCCGCTTTAATAAATCTATCACCTGTTCTTTGTAATCTGCAAATCGGTAAGTGTTAAATTTTTCTGCAATGGTGGGATCTTTGGGTTTTTTCTCTTTATATTGATCTAATATCCATTCTAAGGCGCTGCGATTACCGAGCATATATTCCCAAGCTTGACTAGGAATACTTTGTAATGTGGTGACATCATCTAAAATAATATTTCCTTTGGTTTTATCGGCTTTTAATTTGGGTTTGGGTGTTTTTTGGCGTTCCCTGAGCGAAGTCGAAGGGGTATCTTTTAGCGGAATATCAACACGGGTGAGTTTATAAGGTGCGACTGTTTCATAATTAATATGTAATTCCATGAGTTGTTTTCCCCAGTTAACCCATTGCGCGAAGTTTTCATAAAACGGTAAACGGGGAAAGTCGCGTTTCAGGTTGAGTTCGTATTTTTTCCGGTACTCTGGGTTATGTAACACTGCGTAGGTATAATGGAAGATATCTATTTTTGTAATTGTTTTATCTTGGTAATGGCTTTGAATTTGTTTTAGTCCCCAGTCGGTAATATTATCAATGCGTTTTCCTTCTTTGTCGTAGCGGTATAGGGGTAGACATTGAGTTTTTTCAATTGTATCTAACCCAATTAATAAATTAGAGCTAAGACAGTGAAAATACTTGCTTGAACCAATACCTGACAAAGCAATATATTTATTTTCTAAGTCACCATTATTATAGATATTAAACCATTGATAAGTCATCCCGTTAAAATGCTTATCAAAATAAAGATACTGTTGATTATATGGACGGTATAAACTTTTAATAATTTGTTGAGGCTGAAAATTCTTATTAATTCTTTTATCTAAATATTTAGTTAATTCCCTATCCCATTTAATTTGATTTTTGTTGGTATAGTTTGAATCCTTCAGTGTTTTTTGATAAGTTCCAACTAAAAAATTTACTTTCTCTTCTAGCGCATTGTGCGAAAAATCATAAACCCATTCATCTCTTTGTGTTTTTACACCTGAAGAAAACAACTTAAATACAGCTTCTTCTCCCTTACCTGCTTTCACATCCTTGTCAACCAAAGGTAAAAGACTGTCAAAATCATTATCAGCTTGATTTATCCAGTTACCGTTTTTATCTGGTTTAATATGTTCAAAAGGAATTTGACTAAATTTGTTATGAGATAAAAATCTTAACTTCTCCTCTGCTGTATCACAATCTGGACGACGAATATAAAATATTTGACCTCCATTAAAATCACTATTCTGTTTTTTGACCATAAACATAATAGCTACACCAGTTTGAATACCAAAAACATTATGTCTAGTTCCTGAAAGTTTGGGATTTTTCCTGACATCCCCATGTAAATCTATAATGTAAATATAATTAAAATCATCACTTACGGCTTTCCTAAAACCATCAAAGGTTATACTATCAATAAAAGAACTATTACAAATAAATGCAATAATGCCATTTTTACCCAGTCTATCAGAAGCCCAGCGAATAAACCGAGTGTACATATCATAAAGTACAATATTATTCTGAGCCTTGCTATATTTAACGTAACTTTCCTTAATTAACTTATCTATTGCCCCATAAGTACGATTAGCATTATTATCATTAAAGTTTTCCTGCTTGGCATTATAAGGAGGATTACCAATAATCACCGAAATACTTCGATCATTCTGGCGTTTAATCCTGGCGGTATTCTCCACACTCATAGCAAACAAATTCATTTGCTTACCCGCAAAAGATGTATGATCTAAAGTATCCACAAAACAAATATTTTCAAACTCCTCATACACCCCCATTTTCTGCTTATAGGTATACTCAATATTCAAATTCGCAATATAATAAGGTAAAATCGCCACCTCATTACAATGAATTTCATGTTTATACTTATACTCCAAACTGTGCTGGGGTAAATAATCAATCAATTCTGTAATAAAAGTCCCCGTACCCGTCGCAGGATCTAAAATTTCTACATCTTTATCAGCTAACAACTTACCAAAATGCTGATGTACTAAAAAATCTACACTTTCAATCATAAACCGGACAATTTCATTAGGAGTATAGACTATTCCCAACCTGTCCGCAGCTTTGGGATTATATGCTTTATAAAAGTTTTCGTATAACGCCTTGAGAAACTTCTGCTTTTCTTGGTGATTATAAATATTTGCCGCAGTCCGTCTAATAACTGCATAATATCTATCAATGGTTCCTAGAGTGTTGCGCTTGAGATTTCCGGTAAAAAAGGTAGAAATTACTCCTTGTAACTCCCGCGCCACATTATTTTCTCTGTGAAACTGCGACTCGTTAAAAATATTTAGAAAAATATCTTCATTGAGAATATGCTGAATCATCATTTCCCGAATATCAAATAAACTGATTTCCGGGTTAATTGATTCTTTGCAAATATCCCAAAACTTATTTCTTGCTGCTTCAAAAGAAATGTTATTTTTCCCTTGACTATCAATCAAATCTCTGAGAGAATCTAAAACAGTGGGTAAATCTTGCTTAAAAGTTTCTATAGCTGACCGAAAATCTTTTACTTCCGGTCTGACATAATTAATAAAATTGGTAATAATGCCATCTAACGCCTCAGCATCTCCCATAGAGACGCGCTGATTTTCTGTACCAGCTTGAATTAAAACGGCAGTTTGGGAATCTTCAAATAAAATATTACTATCAGGATAACCCTTGTTTAATTTCTTTTCGATTTCTTGATCTAAATTATCATATTGATCCTTACTTTCCCAGTAACCCCAATCTAAACGCAAAGCATCTTTAACTGTACCATCAGGATAAACAAATTTGCCGTTGGGTAATTTATAATCCAACTCAGGAATCAGTAAAAAATCTCTCGGTTTGCAATATTCATTTAAGAGATTTTGAAAAGCGACACGAATAGAAGTTTCCTTCCGTGAACCACCAAACTGGATAATTTTCTGTACTTCCGCTTGGTATTGACTAACTAAAAGCCTAGACATAAATAAACCAACTGATATAAGATGGGGAAAAAATCAATTTTGGTTTGACGGTAATAATTTAATTATAGGCTATTTGATACAGCATTTATAGGGGTTATCAGTTAAGTGAGATAGAAGAACCCCACCCCCAACCCCCGCAAGCGAGGAGAGGGCTATGATGTACTTAATGAAGTGGATACGCTATACGCAGTGAATTTATTAAATTGTCTACTGGACATTTAATTTGGCAAACGACACTTTCCATGATAATTTGTCATCATCTTCTGGTTGTACATCAGGGACTTTAACTAAAACTTGTTGGAATTTATCCCAACTACCGCGTTTGGCTTTTTCTGCTAAGGTTTCAATTTGCTTATATAAGGATTCGGGAATTTGTACGTTTAAGTTACTCATGATATTTCTCCTACTTGTTGTAAAAATTCTTTATACATTAGGCGCAAACAAGCAAAGACGCAAAGAAGATGCGATCGCACCGCAACCACTTAAAATACATCTAGAGATTATCAACTCATGGCAATAGAGCTAAAGAAATTCATTACACTGGAGGTAGTTGCCATGCTGGGATTGACTTTCCTATAAAATCGATGACTGAACAAACTCCTAGAATATGTATCCTTGGCGGAGGTTTTGGTGGTCTATATACCGCCCTGCGTTTAAGCCAGTTACCTTGGGAAAATGACCAAAAGCCCGAAATTGTCTTAGTTGATCAAAGCGATCGCTTTATTTTTGCACCTTTACTCTACGAATTACTCACCGGGGAACTACAAACCTGGGAAATCGCCCCACCTTTTGAAGAACTGCTGCAAAACACAGGTGTGCGCTTTTGTCAAGCTATTGTTTCGGGAATTGACACCGAACAGCAACGAGTACATTTACAAGACGGGCTAGAAATCACATACAATCGCTTAGTCTTGGCTTTGGGTGGAGAAACACCATTAGATATGGTTCCCGGTGCTACCTCCCACGCTTACCCCTTCCGCAATATTACAGATGCTTATCGTTTAGAAGAACGTCTGCGAGTTCTAGAAGAATCAAATGCAGACAAAATTCGGGTAGCAATTGTGGGCGCTGGTTACAGTGGTGTGGAATTAGCCTGTAAGTTAGCAGATAGACTAGGAGAAAAGGGACGTTTCCGCCTAATTGAAATCGGTGATCAAATTTTACGCACTTCCCCAGAATTTAACCGCGAAGCTGCAAAAAAAGCGTTAGAAGCCAAGGGTGTATTTCTAGACTTAGAAACCAAAGTTGAATCCATCGGGCAGGATACCATTTCCCTAGACTACAAAAATCAGGTTGATACAATTCCTGTAGATTTAGTCATTTGGACTGTAGGAACCAAAGTTGCACCTGTGGTCAAAACACTGGCTTTCAAACAAAATCAGCGTGGTCAAATTACGACTACACCCACCTTACAAGTATTAGAACATCCAGAAATCTTTGCTTTGGGTGATTTAGCCGACTGTTGTGATGCTGAAGGTCAACAAGTCCCAGCTACAGCCCAAGTTGCTTTTCAACAAGCTGATTATACTGCTTGGAATATCTGGGCATCACTGAGCGATCGCCCCTTACTACCATTCCGTTACCAGCCTTTAGGTGAAATGATGGCATTAGGCAAAGACAACGCCACTCTCACAGGTTTAGGTGTGAAATTAGATGGTTCCTTGGCATATATTGCCCGTCGTCTAGCTTATCTCTACCGGATGCCAACTTTAGATCATCAACTTAAAGTTGGTTTTAATTGGCTAGTTCGTCCTATTATAGAGACACTTTCTGAGTAGGATCTGGTATCCTTACTAAATCTAAAACCCCACATTTACAATTATATTAAGGTTTGATGGAACGACCGAAAGTTATTCTTTTAGATGCTGTCGGCACACTCTTCGGCGTAAAAGGCAGTGTGGGCGAAGTTTATAGTCAAATAGCCAAGGAATTTGATGTTGAAGTTGAAGCAGAAATTTTAAATACAACCTTTCTGCAAAGCTTTAAAGCAGCAACAGCACCGGTGTTTCCCAATGCAGAATTACATGATCTTCCCCAACACGAATTTGAATGGTGGCGGAAGATCACCCTCAATACTTTTGAAAGTGCAGGTGTTTTGTCACAATTTGAGGATTTTTCTGGTTTTTTTAGTGAACTCTATATCCACTTTGGGACAGCTGAACCTTGGTTCGTTTATCCTGATGTCTTGTCATCTTTGAAAGACTGGCGAAAACAGGACATTGAATTAGGAATATTATCCAATTTTGATTCTCGCATTTTTTCAGTATTGCAAAGTTTAGGACTGAATAGTTATTTTACCTCTGTGACAATTTCTACTCAAGCTGGTGCGGCGAAACCTGATCCCCAAATTTTTGCGATCGCTTTAGCAAAACATAAATGTCCACCGTCAGCAGCATGGCACATTGGTGACAGCATCGTAGAGGACTATCAAGGTGCTAAAGCTGCGGGGTTGAGGGGTATTTGGATTAATCGAGAGCAAAATTCTTGAAATATAGCCAAGTGCTGAGTGCTGAGTGCTGAGTGCCAAGTGCTGAGTTCTGTCATAGCTTGCGTGGCGTAGCCATACCCGCCCCTACATCCAGACTTTCAGCAATCAACAATGTCCTAACGTGTATGCGTAGGGCTATATGAACCTTGTAGAGACGTTGCATTCAACATCTCTACATTTTTTGTCTGGGATATCTCTAAAATTAAACCAGAAACGGACGCGCCAGCATAAAACTAGAAATCGATTTAGCGTCTACTGCTTCGCCTTGGAGAATCGCTTGCTCAAATTCTTCAGGAGTCATCAACACAGTTTCGATATCCTCATCTGCATCTTGCTGGGGTGGGTTTTCCAGCTTTTCCAAATCTCTGGCCAAAAAAGCATAAATAATTTCATCAGAATAGCCAGGGGCGAGGAAAAACTCACCTAATTTGTCCCATTTTTGAGAAGTATAACCGGTTTCCTCCTCAATTTCCCTCTGTATTGTCTCTAGGGGATCTTCATTGAGTTCGAGAGTCCCGGCGGGAAATTCTAATATCCTGCCCTGAATTGCGAAACGATACTGGCGCACCAGTACAAGTTTACCTTCTGCCGTCACAGGCACTGCTAAGGCTCCACCAGGGTGACGGATACATTCCCAATCCCCTTCGGCTTTATTCGGTAAACGTAGGCGATTGACTTCAAAATTAAACTTCCGACCTTTATAAAACAGGCATTGTTTCAGTAACTGTGGTAATTCTCTACCTAATGGCATAGTAAATTTCTGTTATATCTACATACATCTACAAACACTCTTCCGTAAAAACAGTATTCTTGACGTTTATGGTTGGTAACTTTAATTGCTCTTTAACAAATGTACATCAGAACAGTCTACCTCGTTTACTAAATCTTTAATTACACGTCCAGAAACTGGTTCTACCCAATCTGGGGCAATTTCTGCCAATGGTACTAAGACAAAAGCCCGTTCTCTCATTCGGGGGTGAGGAATTTGGAGGTTGAGGGTATCTAGAATGAAGTCATCATATAGTAACAAATCTAAATCCAGCGATCGCGCACCCCAACGCTCATGACGCACTCGCCCAAACTGCTGTTCCGTGGCTAATAAAGTCTCTAATAATAAATGTGGTGGCATTTCTACTTGCAAAATGGCGCAGCCATTTAAATAATCTGGCTGTGGTGGGCCTACGGCTTTAGTTCTATACCAACTGGATTTAGCTTGCAGCTTTATGCCTGGGGTTTGGGCTAATGTCTCGATAGCTGCTGCTAAAATCTGATGTGAATCGCCAATATTACCACCCAGAGCGATCGCACTAGCCCGACATATTGCACCTTTGGTAGATACCTTGAATGAATTTGCTGGTTTGAACAATTAGTTAAATCTGGGTATGAATATTCACAAACAAATTAACGATCCCCCGAAAAATTATTTTTATGTATTACTGAATTCAATTAATTATTTATGAGCTATTATACTAACACAAACGTGGTGCGCTAACCCCAATAATTTTACATAATTGGCAGGTTTCAGGTACTTTAAGAAAGAACTGATGTGGGAAAGCTCACCTCCTAGTTCAAGCAAAGATCAACCAATTTAAGCGACTCTGACAAGGAGGAAACGCGATTGACCCCTGGTAATCATTACGAGAACGAGGAAGCTACAAAAGAGAGCTTACCACCCACAAGGTTTATGAGGACAAGGCAATTCTGGAATCAAATCAATAGTGTCTCCTCTGGGATCACTGGTATATTTAGTAGCCAAGATAGACCGTTTTATCGGCGGTTCTGGTTTTGGGCAAGTTTGGGTATAGGTAGTAGCATAGGTGGTACAATCATCGGCTTGCACTACTTAATTGGCACAATTGATCAGAGTTTGCCAGATCAAGCGGAACTGAAAGTTAGCAGCCGAGCGCAAACCCTAACCATTAAAGCTGTTGACGGCACTATACTCCAACAACAAGGTGAAGCCACCAGAGAACGGCTCAGGCTAGAACAAATACCAGATCAACTCCAACAAGCTTTTATTGCTTCAGAAGATAGAAGATTTGAAAGTCATCGTGGTATTGACCCTCAAGGAATTGTCAGAGCAGCTTTAAAGAACTTGCGATCGCAAGCTGTGGTAGAAGGTGCAAGCACAATTACCCAACAACTAGCAAGAATTCTTTTCCTCAAACAAGAGCAAACAATTTGGCGCAAACTCAAAGAAGTGCGCCTAGCTCAGAAAATGGAACAAGAGTTGAGCAAAAACCAAATTTTAGAACGTTACCTCAATTTGGTATATTTAGGATCTGGAGCTTATGGTGTCGCAGATGCCGCCTGGGTATACTTCAGTAAAACAGTAGATCAACTCACCCTGGGCGAAGCAGCCATGATTGCCGGATTAGCTCCCGCTCCCAGTTTATACTCCCCAAAGCAAAATCCTACAGCTGCGATACAAAGACGAAATATAGTATTGCAACGGATGTATGAAAATGAATTAATTACAGCCGCCCAAAGACAGGCATCTGCACAGGAATCACTCAACCTCAACAGCAGTTTTCCCAAGCGGCTACAAGTAAAATCGCCCTACTTTACTAGTCACATCCTCCAAGAATTACCTAAATATGTTTCCCCCGAAGTCTTAACACAAGGGGGTTTAGTAGTGGAAACAACCCTAAATCCCACTTGGCAGCAGGCCGCAGAAGCAGCAGTTAGCAAAACCTTAAAAAATCGAGGCCGTTGGCAGAATTTTACTCAAGGATCTTTGGTAGCCATAGACCCCCGTAATGGCGAAATTAAGGCTATGGTAGGCGGTAAAGACTTTAGTAAAAATCAATTTAATCGAGCTACTCAGGCACAACGTCAGCCAGGATCGACATTTAAGGGATTTGTCTATGCAGCAGCCATAGCCACCGGTAAAAGCCCAAATGACAGCTATCTAGATGCACCTATTGTCATTGATGACTACGAACCACAAAACTTTGGCAAAAACTTTCGTGGCTCTATGACTATCCGAGATGCTCTCACCCGTTCCACTAATACCATTGCGGTAAAAGTATTGCTAGATGTAGGATTTGAGCCAATTATTAATACTGCCCGTAATTTAGGGATCAAATCAGAACTTCAGCCAACCTATTCTTTAGCTCTTGGTTCCCATGAAGTAAATTTACTGGAATTAACCAACGCTTATGGTAGCTTTGCCACCCAAGGATTATATATAGAAGCTCATGGCATTCGCCGCATCCTTAACCGTCAAGGAGAGGTAGTTTGGTCACATAATTTCCAGCATCAGCGAGTGCTTGACCCCACAACTGCCGGGATTATGACCTGGATGTTACGCAACGTCGTTGAAGCTGGTACTGGCGGCCCTGCCCAGTTAAAGAATAGGCCTGTGGCGGGGAAAACAGGAACCTCTGATAAAGCCCGTGATTTGTGGTTTATTGGATACATTCCCCAAATAGTCACAGGCGTTTGGTTAGGTAATGATAATAACCGCCCGACTTCGGGAGACAGTGGTAGTGCTGCTTACACTTGGAGGGAATTTATGGAAAAAGCAGTAGAGGGAATGCCGATAGAAAAGTTTCCTGAAAGACCCAAGCTTCAAGGTCGAGTAGGTAGCATAAAAGCGCAACCCATCAAACCGAAATCAATACAGCATCGTTCTCTGTCCACTGTTGCAAATCAGCCCAGTCCCCCCAATACTAACGTTGCTAGATCATCTAGAAGTACCAGAAGACCTTCACAGCCACAAACTACCAATCCATCTGCGAGTGTAGCTTCCCCTACCAGACAGCGTAGAAGAGTAGAAGCAGATGCTGCACCACCCACTAAACCTCAACGTCCTAATAGTAGTTCTGGTTCTTCATCCCCACAGCCTTCTTGGAGAGAAAGACTCAGACCCAGCTCTTCTGCTTCTGATTAATCACTTTGCGATCGCCATTCCATAAATAATTAATATGACAAGTGCATCTTATATTTTTCTCGCAGGGGCAAGCCGTGGTGTTGGTCGAGAAATTGCCAAATGCTTAACCGCCCAAAATCTTCAAGTAAAAGCACTCCTGAGAAATGAGTCGGCTGTTGCTGAACTAGAAGCAATAGGAATTCAATCTGTAATGGGAGATGCTTTAAATGTCAGCGATATTGAAGGTGCAATACTGGCAAATGAACCGATCCACACAGTTATTAGTACCATTGGCGGCTTACCCTCAGAAGGTGAAAGGGCTGATTTTCTTGGTAACAAAAATCTCATTGATGCCGCAGTAAAAGCTGGTGTCCAAAGGTTTATTTTAGTTTCTTCTATTGGTACTGGTAATAGCGCCAGTGCTTTACCTCCGCAAGCTTTAGCAACTCTGGGGCCTGTGTTGGTGGAAAAGGATAAGGCTGAACAACACTTAATTGCTAGTGGATTAATTTATACAATTATTCGTCCTGGTGGTTTAAAATCAGAACCAGCCACAGGTAATGGAATTTTAACTGAAGATCCCCGGATTGTTGGTACTATTCATCGTCCAGATGTCGCCCAATTGGTTTGTAAGTGTCTAAATTCTCAACGTTCCCACAATAAAACTTTGTCCGCAGTGGACAAAAATATGTTGGCTGGGGAACCAGAGTTTGTAGAATTTAGTTTAACCTGAGTTCGACGGAACTAAAAAAGGCCAGGAGGTAGAGCAGGCAAATCTTTTGGGTAAATGTCAATGGAAGTTTTTTTAGGTAAATAGGTATAAGCAGCTAAACCAGCCATCAAATTCACCAAAAAGTTATGCGCTCGACCTTAAAGGGTGACAAACATTGATGGGTGTGGAATCGATAAAGCTAATCCCAGTAATTTCTCCTGTGCGTGTATGTAAAAAGCAACATAGATATTTTTAGTCTCGGCATTTTTTGTCTTTTTTTCAACTATTCCCCTTCTATTTGCTTCATTCTTTGGCATCCTACTTCTTTAAATTATTACCTAGCAAGCTTTTCAGGCTTTCCTCTCCGTCAAACTCACGTTATATTAATGTTTGTTCAAACATGAGATATCTCTGCCCTTATGTGGCAGCTTTTATGTACCTCTATAGTATTTTTACTAACTTCATTGTTTGTTTAAGTACAAGTTAAATGTATATTCATGTATGTATTTAATATATTTTTAATTTCAGTAAAAATACCTTATGTTTAGTGTTAATAATACTAGCAGCTTCATTTATCTATAATTTTTATGTAAATAAACTAAAAAAAGCTTACCAATCCGGAAAAACAGGTGTTATTATTACCTACATTGAGCAAACAAAAATCACAAATATAAAATAAAGTAACACTATGTCAAGTGTAAATCTATTGACTAAGTTATCAATAGCTACAGCCGGAGCAGCAGTAATTGCCCTGGGAACAGGAAATATGGCCTCGGCAGCTACAATATACTGGACTGATTGGATTAGTGGTACTAACACCAATGGTTTCACTGGCAATGGGACGATTACAACCCCAACATCAACAATCGATGTTACTTACAATAACCCACAAAATATCGATTTCTTTCAACCCAATGGCGGCATAGATTACTGGCAAAATGAGAGGAGTGGAAGAAATGAAGCAACATCACCCTACACAAGTGAATCCGTTGATAATATTCCCACGGGAACAGACATAATTGCCTTAAGATGGGCTGGAGAGCAAACACTAACATTTTCGGAAAACGTTGCCAATCTGGTGTTTTCTTATATAAGTCTCAATGGTAACGGTTACTCATTCACTCAAGATTTTGAAATATTGAGTTTTGGTAATTCTAGCGACGGAAATAGCTGTGGCTACTGGGGTTGTGGTACTTCGTTTAAAGAAGTCATTGACCTTGGTAATGGAGACTTTGAATACCGACTGTTAGGTACAGATGAGCCACATGGAACTATCCGATTTGCTGGGGCATTTCGTACCATCAGTTGGAGCAGCCTCAGCAGTGAATTGTGGAATGGGTTCACAGTAGGGATTGAAGGAACGGCAGAAGAAATCTTTGGTAGTGTTCCTGTTGATGGAAGCAGAGGAGAAGATTTAGCTAGTGTTCCTGAACCTACTTCTCTTATGGGTATCTTAGGCTTAGGTGCTTTTGGAGTTACTTCTTTTCGCAAACGCAAACAGCAAGGGACAGTGAAGTAACTTGATGTGAGATAGGGGAGGGAAAATACAAAATAAAGGTGACTTCACCAAATATTGAGTTTTCTCTATCTTTCAATTAAATATTAATTAATATATCCATTTGCTTTTGAAAAATTCATCCAAAGCCCCATAAATTTAGAGAGCATCCCAAATGTGCAAGTTTAATTTTTTTATGGGATTTTTGGCTGACAAAAGCATGAAAAAATGTAAATTATTTGTAGGGTGTGTTATGACGTAGGATAACGCACCCTATACCTTTAATTGTTGACATTCCTTTTTACATAGCTATAAAAATACGCACCTGATTATACAGTAGCTAGGTTCTATTTTGAAGTTTTAATGTTATGCTGTGCCAATTGCGGAGAATTGGATGAAGTATTTGTCTATTTTGTCCAGAATATACGGATAAATTACATCCTGGACAAAAATTTTATTCTTTGATGGAATATTTAGCTCAATTAATTTTTTGATTAAGGAGCCAAAGCATTACCGCGAATCAGACTACCAAGAGTTTTGGCAGTAATTTTGAGTTGGGTGAAGGGGTTAGCTGGGACAACTGTTTTATACAAATAGCTATCAAATGTGAGCTTCTGCACATCCAGATCATCGCACATTTCTACAAAGGCTTCGCGGGTAGCGTCGGAACGGTAGAACACTGTTTGCAGAATGTCTAGGACTTTGTAGGTGAGTCCGTATTTCTTATCCCAGCGCTTCAAGTAAACCTTGAGGTCTTTTTCTGTGGGAATACTGGCACCACTGTTAGACATTTCTACAATGGTTTCGGCACACATCCGCCCAGACTTAGCTGCAAAGTAAATACCTTCACCAGAGGATTTGGTAACATAACCAGCCGCATCTCCTACCAACGCAATCCGACCGACTACACGACGGGGACGGGGATGTTCTGGGATGGGGTGAGCTTCGACTTTAATGATTTTACCGCCTGCTAATTTTTCGGAAGCACGGGCGCGGATACCTGCTTGTAATTGTTTGATGCTGGCTTTATTAACTTGCATTGTGCCGGTACCGACGGCTACGTGGTCGTATTTGGGGAAAACCCAGGCGTAGAAGTCTGTGGAAACGTCATTGCCCACATACATTTCGGCTAAGTCGTTATAGTAGTCCATTTTATCCTGGGGTAAGCGGATGCGCTCTTGGAAAGCGATCGCATAGTTATAATCCCCAGCATCCATTTCTTTGGCAATGCGAGAATTAGCGCCATCCGCCCCAATCACTAAGTCTACTTTTAGGGTTTTAGTAATACCTTGTGAACCACCTTCTGTATGGTCAACGTAGTGAATTGTATAAGGACTGGTGTTATTTGTGGGTATATCAAGTTTATGAACAGTGGCGTTAATTAAATTTGCCCCTAGTTTTGCCGCCCGGTCACGCAGGAAACCATCCAGTACTTCCCGGCGGCACATTCCTATATATTCGTCTTCTTTTACTATATTGATATTAACCTCACGATTGGAAGGTGAAATCATTTTCATCTTCCGCACACGGCGGTCAATAATCTCTGGTGGTAGGTCAAATTCACCAACCATACACAGGGGAATTGCCCCCCCGCAGGGCTTGGCATTATCTAGTTTACGCTCAAATAAGTAAGTTTCAATTCCTGCTTTCGCCAGCGTTTCAGCGGCAGATGAACCAGCAGGACCCGACCCAACAACAGCAACCCGTAGTGTCAAAGGTCTTCTCCCAATAGTTGATAAAAACGTTTAACCCAAGCATCCTATCACGGAGTTTTGCTGGATTTCCCTGTCTTGCTTCAGATTTTGACTGAAATGCAATATTCCTTAATATTTCGATACAAAAAGAGGGGGTGGGGAATCGGAAATCGTGACTTATCAATGGGAACTATAAGTTATTACCTAGCATCTACCTCCTTCTATGCAAATTTCTGCATTCAACTCGCTGACTAGACAAGTTGGTGTGATCGCCATTACTGGATATCAAAAACACATTTCCCCCCATAAAGGTTTTGCTTGCGCTCATCGAATGTTATATGGGGGTGAATCTTGCTCTCAGTATTTTAAGCAGGTGATTATTCAGGACGGTTTCCGCGCCGCATTAACTCAGTCTCGTGAACGATTTCAAGCCTGTAAGCAAGCTAATTACATTTTGCGCACGCAAGCCGAGAAACGAGAACCAGAACCACAAAAACCCCAATCACCTCAGCACAAACCTGGTAGTAACAATCGTGACTGTAATGACTATTTGACTGGTATTGAGTGTGGAGGTCATTGTGTGGAAATTCTGATTACTAGCCCTGATTGTAGTGGGGCTGACTGTACTAGTCCTGATTGTAGTGCGCTTGATTGCAGTGGGGCTGACTGTAGCTTTCTCGATTGTGGCAGTTGTAGCTAAAATGTCTGATTCAAATTAACCGAAAGGATCTTATCTATGGTATATGTAAAGCACGGTAATCCTAGCAATAAGCCGTAGATTAAGTTGTAGAGGTACAGCAGCAGTGGGCATAGTAGTTGAGAATGTATCCAAGAATTTCGGGGATTTTCGAGCCGTTGAGCAGGTGAATCTCGAAATTAAAAGTGGTTCATTGGTTGCTTTATTGGGACCATCGGGATCTGGTAAATCCACTTTGCTACGGTTAATTGCGGGCTTGGAAATGCCAGATAGCGGTAAAATTTTGCTGACTGGTAAGGATGCTACATATCAAAGTGTCCAAGAGCGAAATATTGGATTTGTGTTTCAGCACTATGCCCTGTTTAAACATCTGAATGTTCGACAGAATATTGGTTTTGGTTTAGAAATTCGCAAAGCACCAGCGAAGAAAATTAAAGGCCGGGTAGAGCAATTACTAGAGTTAGTCCAATTAAGTGGATTAGGCGATCGCTATCCATCTCAACTGTCTGGTGGTCAAAGACAAAGGGTAGCATTAGCTAGGGCGCTGGCTGTAGAACCTAACGTATTATTGCTAGATGAACCATTTGGCGCACTGGATGCTAAAGTCCGTAAAGATTTGCGGGCATGGTTACGCCGCCTCCATGATGAGGTTCATGTTACCACTGTTTTCGTCACTCACGACCAAGAAGAAGCGATGGAAGTTTCCGACGAAGTGGTGGTGATGAATAAAGGAAGGGTAGAACAGGTGGGAACACCAGCCCAAATTTACGACAATCCCGCAACGGCATTTGTGATGAGCTTTATTGGCCCGGTAAATGTTTTATCCAATACCTCCAAGATTTTCCAGAGTAGTGGCTTTGATGCTGCAAATAGCCAAGTATTTTTACGTCCCCAAGATGTCCAGATTGAACGACAGGCAAATGGTACGACTGCACCAGCTACAGTTACCCGGTTAATCAATTTAGGTTGGGAAATTCAGATAGAATTAACGTTAGATGATGGGCAAGTTGTGGCTGCACATTTAACACGCGATCGCTTTGACGAGTTACAATTAGAACCACAAGATCGGGTGTATGTCAAGCCAAAAGACGCTAGGTCTTTTCCCCTGCATTATTCAATTTAACCTTAAACTTATTACTCTAAAAAAATAAAAAATCCCTCGGTAACTAGTCGAGGGATTTCGATTTTTAGTACTTTGCACATGAAATGTATCCCACGTAAATATTGTATCTATCCTTTTAAAATTAGGTGTGCCAAAATGCCAAAATAATGTCAGTTATGCAATCAATGACGGCTCTTAATCATTTATGGCTACCTGTACCGCAAAATTTGACTTTGTTATCAAATGATATTCATCTCTGGCGCATTCACCTTGATGTCTCAGAAGTACAGCGACAAAATTTGCTCACAACCCTTTCGGATGACGAGATCGCTCGTGCGAACCGATTCCATTTTCAGGAGCATCGGCAACGTTTTATCACAGGTCGCGGTATCCTGCGAAATATATTGGGTAACTACTTGGGTATTGAGTCACAACAAGTAGTATTTGACTATGAAGAGCGTGGTAAACCAGTGTTGGCGGATACTTTAGCTAAGAGTGGTTTATGTTTTAATTTGTCTCATTCTCAAGGGTTAGCGCTGTGTGCAGTCAATTATCACAGTCAAATTGGCGTAGATTTAGAGTATATTCGCCCCATGTCTGATGTAGAAGCCCTGGCCAAAAGGTTCTTTTTACCCAGAGAATATGAGATAGTGCGATCGCTATCTGGCCACGAACAGCAAGAAATATTTTTCCGTTATTGGACTTGCAAGGAAGCGTATTTAAAGGCCACTGGAGAAGGACTAGCTCAGTTAGAACAAATTGAAATATTACTCAATCCCACAAAACCCGCCCAGTTAAAGACATCTGAGAATTGGAGTCTTTTCGAGCTAAGGCCTGCTCAAGATTCTCTTGCTGCCGTAGTTGTGGCGGGTGCTGTTGATAATTTGCAGTGTTGGCAATACTGATGAGGTCAATTATCCTCTTGCATATTTCTGACAATTTTTGTTACTAATTTTCTAGGTGTAAAGCTGACGCTTTTTGCTAGGATTTGATTTATCAGACCAGGAATCACAATGGTTTGGCCTTTCATTAAAGCAGCATAACCGATTTTAGCGACTGTGGCAGCATCCATCATTCTTTTACCCTTCAGTAGTTTAGAATCTGCCATTCCCGTGCGTTCATGAAAGGCCGACTCAGTTGAACCTGGACAAAGCACCGTCACCGTGACACCTGTACCTTCTAATTCGTTAGCGATCGCCTCGGAAAATGATAAAATATAAGCCTTAGTAGCAAAATAAACCGCCATCAATGGGCCTGGTTGAAAAGCCGCAGCTGAAGAAACATTTAATATTTTGCCATAGCCTTCCTTGACCATATCCTTGAGGAATAGCTTAGTTAAATGGGTAAGACACACCACATTTAGTTGCAGCATTTCCAATTCAGAGGTCAGGTCTGTTTCATTAAATAATCCATAAATTCCAAATCCGGCATTATTTACCAATACATCAACATGAATATTTGCTGCTTGCAACTCTGCAAAAATTTCTTGAGGAGATGAAGGTATAGATAAATCCTTGACAATAGTTGTCACCGAATTGCCAAATTCTGCTTGAAATTTTATAGCAATTTCTTTTAATTTTAACCCAATTCGGTCTACTAACACCAAATTGTAATTATGAGCAGCGAAAATAGATGCTAGTTCGTAGCCAATACCACCCGCCGCCCCAGTAATAAGAACTGTTTGTTTGTGCTGAACTTGTTTGGTTGTGTTCATTTTAGAAGATTGGTGAAATCAATTTACTTGGTCAGCCTGACATTGATTGTGGCTTTTCGTAATTTACCGTTTGATAGTTTCGGTTGAAACTACTAAACTTCTTGTTGTTTATTACCCTTGTAAATTCTTGTATGATCAGTTTTTCAAGAAATTACAGGGTTTAGCCAGGTCTTACGCATTTGTAGAAATTGACAACCACCGAGATTCCTTGATATTGAAATTTTAATAACTACTTTATATTTATGTAGCTTTTAAAATAAATATTCATGCATAATAATTATTATTATACATCAATAAAAGTTTATATTTAAGTTTTAATAACTAATTTATATTGATGTATTTATTAATAACACCATTTTACCTAATTACTATAATTGTATAGTAAATTTAAACAATTCAACTACCTTATAGATACAATAAAATAGAGACGTTTCATGAAACGTCTCTACAAAATATACTTCCTCCTTTTAGTTCATTATTTATGCAAAATCACGTAAATATACGCACAGAACACGAATGAAGAAGGAAATAAATAGTATCAGGTAGATTTGAGGTTTCTTTTCCAGAAAACAAATTAAGCAAGAGTCAAGAAACCAGTTTGAACCAAGTATGAAGTGTAAGTCATCAATAATTTAGAATCAATTGGTGGACAAACAATAGAACTACCTGAGAGGGCTTTCAGGGTTGCCTGACAGCTAATTGTTGGTCTTCTAGCTTGCAAATATAAATCAGGAATAGTTACTTGTTCATCAGACCAGCGTTCTAGTAAAAAAGGACGCAGGGTGTACAAAGGATTCTCTACAGAAGAGACATTATTGATTAACTCTGATTGCCATTGTTCGTAGGGAATCATCTCTACCGGATAACCAAAAGACCGCACCCATTCAACTAAATCTTTTAAAGAAATCGGTTGCGGATGTTGTAAATGGAATGCCTTACCAATGGATTCTTTCTGTCTTGATAAGTAAACAACAGATTTGCTGACATAATCCACAGGGGACATATCCAACATATAATCTACATCAGGGAAGCTGCCCATTTGTAAACAGCCTTTAGTCATCAAATTGATAAAATCATGGGTATTACAAATACCTGTTTTGCTATCTCCTGAAATTAACGGTGGTCTGTGAATAGTTACGGGTAAGCCTCTATCACGAGCAACCTTAACTAATTTTTCTGCCACCCATTTAGTCTGAGAATAACCCAGATGAATCCCTTCCCAATGATTAAAATCATCCTGTTCTTCCACTAAATGACCAGCATAAACACTTGATTCAAAAATAGCCACACTGGAAACATAATGCAAAGGCTTAACTTTGGTCTGACAAGCTAATCTTAAAACCTCTTGAGTTCCTAAAACATTGGCTGTTTTCAGGGCTGAATAGGGATAAACATAATTTAGCAAAGCCGCACTATGATAAATGACATCAATATTGCTCGCTAAAATTTGGAATTGTTCAGAATCAATACCTAAAAGGGGTTGGGCTAAATCACCAACGATAGCAATCAGTCGAGAATTAAATTTCTCATCCCAAATTGCATACTGTTCTAAATTCTTTTGTAGTTTACTTTTGCCTTCTTCTACATTAGCAGCCCGGACTAAGCAATAGATATCCGCATCGGTTTCTTGTAGTAATTCTCTGATAATGAAAGCACCTAAGAAACCCGTTCCTCCAGTTAAAAAGATATGCTTAGGTTCATCCACAGACATACTAACTGCATTACTAGGATCAATAGTAGCATCAAGTACAACTTCAGCCGCCAAATTTACAACTGAAGAGTTGATTTGACCATCTTGAACCTGTAGACCTTCTTGTAATTCCTCAGCTAAACGCTGAGAAAGAGATGCAATATTAGGGTAGTGCCATAATAGAACCGGAGCTGGTTGAAATCCTAACAGGTTTTCTAATTTGCTGACTAAAGTCATCGCTTGCGCGGAATCTAAACCATAGGTTTCTAAATTTTCGTTGATGTCTATTTCATCAATTTCTACATCGATTAACTCAGCTAGGTTATTCACCAACCATGCTTGAATATCTGCGGCACTATAAGCTTGTTTAATAGTCATTTTTACATCTCCAATAATTGAGCATAATCTGGGCAATACTGACTGTAATCATCGGGTATTTGCATTCCTTGAATTGTCAAGCTTTGAATGCGATATAAAAATGCTGCTCCAGTCATGATGTGATGAGCAACATCAACTACTCGACGATTATCTGGTTCAGCTAAATAAGAACCGCGCACCCAATCATTAAAACTACCCATTGCGGGGCCACACCAAATTTGATAATCAACTTCTCTACCTTTTTCCCCCGAACTAGACCAACGAGAAGATAATCCTAAATACCAGCGAAAAATTAACGCCATTTTCAGCTTCGGATTATTAACTGCTTTGCCTAGTTTCTCAGGATTTTTCTGGGATAAATAGCTGGCTGTTCCTTCCCAGACTTCGGCTAGAGTTTTGCGAAAAATTTGCTTTTCTAATTTCTCTCTTTCTGCCTGGGGAATCTCTTCAATTGAGTTATAGTTACGGTACAATTCATACAACTTTTGCGCCCGCATGGGAAACATTGTGCCGCGTTTGAGGACTTGCAGTTTCACGCCCATTTCAAACATATCGGCGGCTGGAGCCATTATCATATCAGCCATTTCAGCTTGAGCTAATAATTTTTTAGTATGATTACAAGCTCCAGATTCAATGCAGGATTGATTAATTGAACCAGTCATGATGTAAGCCGCACCCATCATAAAAGCTGCTAAGGCTGATTGAGGCGTAGCAATTCCGCCAGCTACTCCAATTCTAATTGGTTGTTGATATCGAAATTGTTCTTGAATTTCATTCCGCAAACTAATAATAGAAGGCAATAAACAGACTAAAGGACGATTATCTGTATGTCCGCCAGAATCAGCTTCGACGGTGATATCATCAGCCATCGGGACTTTAGTTGCAAGTTTGGCTTGTAAATCAGTAATTAATCCTTGTTCCAGTAATTCTTTCAGGATTCTGGCTGGTGCTGGTTGGAGAAATTTACTCGCTACTTCTCGCCGCGAAACTTTGGCAATGACTTTGTTTTTGATTTCAATTTGATTGGCATCATTTAAACTTAGTCCGGCAACACGGTAATAAACTATGTTGGGGGTTAAATCTAAAAATGCTGAAGCTTCTACGGTTCTTACTTGATATTTGAGGTATAAGTTCACAGCACGGCGTTCAATAGCCATGTCGTTAGGGCTGTGAATTAAATTGAAGGCGTAGGGGCCATGAGGTAATGCTGCTTGAATGGTTTTAATGGCTGTTTCTAAACGTTCTGGAGGTAAGCCACCTGCACCAAATGAACTCAAAATTTTGGCTTTTCCTAATGCAATTACCATTTCTTCGGAGGCTATTCCGCCAGCCATTGCACCGGTAACATAGGCATATTTTACGCCATGTGCAGCTAGGAAGTTTGAGTCTCCTAATTGTTGTAGATTGATTGGAGGAACAAAGGTAAGAAGTTCGGTTTGTACTGTGGTGTTATTTTCTGGAGGGCATAAATAGCCTTCGTTTGTAACACCGATTTTTCCGGCAATTTTAAGGATGTAGCAGGGTTTATCTAATGTTAGTAGTTTGTTTTTGATGACTGATTCCTGGAAAGATATGCTATCTAATGCACCTTTCCAAGTGAGGTTTTGAGTGTGGGAATTAATGGGGAATTTTAGGCTATTATTGTGTTGATCTGGTAGTGTGTCTACAGGAATCACGGTGGTTATACCTCAGTTTGTTAATGGGGGGTTGTAGTAATTCTGTTTGTGTTGTCAGAGGTCTTTTTTTTTAACGAACCGCAAAGAACGCAAAGGACACAAAGGAAGAAAGAAGAAAGGAAGAATTTAGGTGATGAGTGAGATTTGTATATTTAGCTAGTGATGTTTGGCATTGCTGAATTAGAGTGTTACTCTCATCTCTTACTCTCTGCGCCTCTGCGCCTCTGCGTGAGATAAGTAAGTAGGCGAGAATAAATCAAAGTACATTAAGTAATGTAAAAATATTGAGATTGTTTCGTAGTGAGGGCTACAGCCCTCAAATAAGGACTAAAGTCCTTACTACAAACATTGAATTATTCCTGCTGCTCTACTTAACTAATTCATACTGACCATCTATGATTCTTCATTCAATAAGTTTTCGGCACAAACTAGCTGTAATTGAATGATTTCGCTCATCTGTTTACTAAAATCTTTTCTGGCTTGCAGGAAGGCAGTGTGATTTTGAGTTATTAAGTAATTGTTATCGCTCAGTTGTTTGTACTGAGTTTTGTTCAATTCAAGCATTCTAATTGTGTTATCAAGTTGATGATTTGTAGCTGGAGATGCCAGAATTGTTGACTCAGAAGATTGTAATTCTTCTGGAAACTCAAAACCGTGTCCCATGATATTTTTTGTTGGGTATTCGGCTGGCTGGATTGGAGAATTAATATTGTCTAATTCGCTGGTAAATGGTATGTTTTGATGCAGTTTTTCTACCCGATAATTGTTGAGGTTGCTGGCGATATTTTGGAAGTATTCACGATTTTCTTCGCTTAAAATTGCACCTGCAATTGATTTACCGCCCAAGGTGATTGTTCTGAGAGTTAATTTGTGTTGTTTGGTTGTGGCTGTACTGAGATTGTACAGAGGTGATAAATCTAATTTCACCCGATGACTAACAAGTTTTGCTAAGGCTTTGACCATTGATGTGTGGTCATCCATACCTCTACGATTGAGAGATACGGTAATGTGTTCTTTGTTTTCTAGAATTTTGCTAATCCATCGAGAACAAACTCCACCCGCGCCAGCTTCAACAAATATTTTTACGCCATCGTCATAGACACGGTTGACTAATTGGGGAAAATCTAGCTGTTGGCAAAGTCCGGTGGCTATGCTGTTAGCTATAACCTCTCTATCAAGTTTGATGGGTTGGTACTCGGCGGCTGAGTAAAATGTGATGTCTGGTAAGTCTTGAGTAGGTAAGCTATTAACTTTGGCTATTTCTTCGTATTCTGACCGCATGGCTTCACAATGAATTACATGGTCGAAGGGTGCGGGAAAAGAATTACAACCTAAAGTTTTAATAATTCTCTGACAAGCTGTTTTTTCTCCAGCAATTAAGACTTCTTCTGGTGTGTTGATTTGAGTTAAATAAACTTGTGACTCATGTTTTAAACATTCTTCTACTTGGGAAGGTTTCGCCATGAGGACATAAGTCGCCCAGAAGTTATCATCTTGTGATTCTGTGTTATTTGTTAAGCCCCAATACTGGCGCACTGCATTTTTAGCGCCTGATAATTTATCGCCAAATAAAGGTGATGAGTTGAGGGTATTACTTCCGCCTTCAAAGTCACTCCAAACTCCTTGGGCTACCATCATGCTGGTTTCACCTAAGCTATAGCCAAAGACGCATTTTGGTTTAACTTGAAAATCGTCTCGGAAAATCGCTGTCATGTATCTGGCGAAGGCGATTTCACTTTCAAACATCCCCAAGGAATCATCTAACAATTCTTTTTCGAGGGTTTCTAGTTGTCTAGTGGCGAGTTTGGGGAAGCTGCGAGGATAAACCAGTTTCTCTACATCAGCAGCACGGTTATAGAGGTTATTACTCTTTAAGTCTTCAAAGACTTTGGGAAATAAGCGGAAAACTGTCCGACCAATACCAATGTAGGAATTAACGGCGGCTGGATAAACATAAGCAACATTTGCGGTTTTACCCAGGGGTTTGGTTGTAAAGTAACTACCTAATGGTGTTAACCAGTCTGTACTTTTTTCAAAGGCTGTATTTACACCTTTACGTGCAGCATCAATTTGTTTGAGGAGTTCTTTTTTGTTACGTCCAGTAATTGCGAGAGCATATTTACTTTCAGAATGCTCTTGAAAAGTTGTAAAGGTTTGACTGGCTGTAGTTGATAAACAAGAACTATCTGCAATAGTTTTTTCGAGATTATTTAAAACCTCTTGTAGATTGTTTTGACTTTCAGCTGCTACGGGGAACAGATGAAAAGGCATTTGCTGTAAATACCTACTGTCACGTTCTTCTTGGTCTGGGTCTTCGGATAAGATGACGTGAGCATAAGTCTCGTCTATACCTATGCTATTGATAGCGGCTATACGACGTGTACCACCTTTATCGACAAACCAAGGTCTAGACTCTGTAGCGACATAGAAGGGACTACCTGACCATTTTTGTGGAGTCTTTGCACCAGACCATTTAGGAGTCGCGGGAATGTATCTGTAATAGAGACAAAGAGCAGTTTTGATTAAGCTGGCAATTCCTGATGCTGTGTATGTATGACCTATATTAGCCTTGACGCTACCAATGGCACATTGCAGACCATTTCCAGTTTGAGGATAAGCCTGTAATAACCCGGTGATTTCGGCTTCATCTTGTTGAGGAATACCACTACCAAAAACCTCTACATAGTTAACTTCTTGGGGTTGAATTTTGGCGATTTCAAAAGCTTGCTGACAAGCATTATTTGTGGCTGCTGCAAAACTGACGGCATCCAGTACAGCATATATTTTGTGGTTTTCTTGTTGAGCCGTGTCATGACGCTTGAGGACAACTGCACCAGCACCTTCTCCGACCATCCAACCATCGGCATTTTCGTCAAAACTTAAGGTATTGATGCCTTGATTGATTTTGGCTAATTGACTGCGTAATAAGACATTTTCTACACCTCCAGCCAAATCAATTGCACCTAAAACTACAGCCTCGACTTCTCCAGATGCTAGTAACATTTGTGCTACTTCTAAGGCTTTAAGAGCAGAGTTTTCACCAGCCGTCATTGTGAAAGCGGGGCCTGTGAAGTTCCATAAAGCAGAAATTCTACCTGCCATAATATTGGCGATGTGACTGACATACTCGCTGGTTTCAACAGGATGATGGATGCTATCTTTAACTATGCTTTCTAGCTGGGAAAGTTCTGCATCTGGTAAAGAGATATTATCCTCTAATAAGCCTTCTTTTACCTGCCAAGATAAATCCCATCGTTGTTGTAGCTGATGTACAGAAAGTTCGGTTTCTGCCGCTACAATTACTGCGACATTTCCACCTTCTTTTAGTCCTGCATCTTCAACAGCACGGTTAGCAACTTTTAATAGTAATAGTTGTTGAGGATTGAGTTTTTCAACTTCATTGGGAGGAACCTTACAAGCTAAAGTATCAATGTCAAAGTCTTGGATGTATGCTCCAATTGGTGGTTTACCATCCTCTAAACCATACTCTTGCAGTAAGTCTGTTTGCTCGTCTATACCTTGCCATCTGGAAGGGGGTAGAGGAATAAAATGCTGTTTTCCTTCGTAAATACTGCGCTCAAAGGCATCTAATCCGTTACAACCACCGAAAAAGGCATCCATACCGACAATAGCGACTTTAGCCTGTTCTACAGGTGCATTTGAGTTTATATCTGGGGCTGTATTTCCTTGTTCAAGAATTAAGTGGGAATTAGTACCGCCAAAACCAAAGGCACTGATAGCTGCTCGTTTAATGGGTGTATTGTTGTTAGGCCAAGTCGTAGCTTTTCTGACAATATTATCACTGGAAATAACATTATTGTCTGAGGCTAAGGGGACATCAACATTAATGGTAGGTGGAATGATGTTCTGAGACATACTCAGAATTACTTTTGTCAAGCCTACCATCCCAGCAGCAGTTAATAAATGCCCGACGTTGGCTTTAGCAGAACCGACTAAAGGTGAGGCTTGATGTTGTCCGAAAAAGGTAGCTATGGAGTTGAGTTCGGTGGTATCGCCTAATAATGTCCCGGTAGCATGACATTCTAAATAGTCGATGCTTTGAGGACTGATTTGAGCTTCGTTATAAGCTCGTTCAAAGGCGAGAACTTGTCCTTTGGTATTGGGGCTAAGTAAGTGCTTACCTTTACCATCGTTGGAGAGTCCATTACCGCAAATTGTGGCGAGAATATTGTCATTATCTCTGATAGCATCGGTGTATCTTTTTAGGACTACCATTCCTACACCATCACCGGGAATCAAGCCTCTGGATGTCTTATCTAGAGGGCGACTTGTACCGTCTTCTGCAAAGCCTTGGACACCAGAAAAGAGCATTCGCACAAATAATGAGTCTGCACAACTGATGGCTCCGGCTAACATCATGTCAGCTTTATGGGATGATAGGTAATGAGAGGCTAACTTGATCGCATAAAATGAAGATGAACAAGCCGCATCTAGACATAAGTTAATTCTAGATAATGATAAGGCTTGAGCAACTATTGATGCTGGTAAGCCGGAAATCATCG
Source organism: Nodularia sp. UHCC 0506 (assembly GCF_034931045.1). Lineage (NCBI taxonomy): Bacteria > Bacillati > Cyanobacteriota > Cyanophyceae > Nostocales > Nodulariaceae > Nodularia > Nodularia sp. UHCC 0506. Next base: position 15,607 of record NZ_JAYGHH010000020.1, on the reverse strand, counting down.
CATTGTAAACAGATGCTTTGGTTGTTATGGGTAAACCAGCTAAATCAAAGTTTTCATGCTGCAAAAGTTCTTTAACAGCAGGTGCGATCGCTTGCTGATAAATAGGGGAGAATAATTGATGGGAAAGTCTGGTTGGGAAGGAAAGATTACCCAGAATTACACCACATTTAGCAAGGAGGTTTTGCTTTCCCCAGTAGCCACTATTCTTAATGGCTTGTTTGGCTGCATATAATGACCATTTGAAGCTGTCGTCTAAACCTGCAATTAATTCTGAGGGGAGGTTGTATTCAGAAGCATCAAATTCAAAGTCTCGAATGTAGCCACCTTTGAGGGAATATGTTTTATCTGGTGTGCCTTTAACTGGGTTGTAAAAAATAGTGGGATCTACGCCAATTTCGGCGATGGTTGCTGATGATGTGGCATCTTTTTGGGAAACAAGATTTTGCCAAAATTCGTCAGGGTTTTTAGCATCGGGAAATAGGCTGGATAATCCGATGATGGCTATTTTTTGCATTGTTATATCCTCGACAGTTTTGGGGTATTAAAAGAAGGCAGGATTTACGCTGTTCCCCAAATTTGAGAATGTGAATGAAATGCAATATACGAACCGCCAAGTACGCCAAGAGCGCCAAGAGAATAAACCTCCTCTCTCTGCGCCTCTGCGTCTGGTGCAATTAATTTCTCAGTTGTTTCATTGACCAAATAATGGCATGAGCGCCTAGCATTTGAGAGTATATTTTTCCCTGATTATCGTGTATAATAAAATCTGCGATCGCACTACTCGGAGTCTTCGCTTTTATTTCACAAGAAACATAAAATGGTTCATTGTGTGGAGTAGGGGCAAATTGTTCAAATTTCTCTACTTTTCCTGGTAAGCAACCTTCTTGATGAAAGTGTTGTGTCCATATCCATAAGGCGTGCATACTTAAGTCTGTTGTATAAGGATTCACCCATTTAACGGGGAATTGTCCTTGTTTTTGAGGACTGATTTCTGTCCACAAACATTCTGTGGTAATTTTTTCAGGGGTAATATTTAAAACTCTTTGCACTTCTTGAAATGAAGGGCCGTGAAATAATGTCGCCCCACCATTTTGATAGAAATCTTTGCCTGTGGTGCTAATGATGTTATCTGAATTTAGATTGATAGCTGCATAAGTAGGAGAGTTAGGAATTACTCTATGCAGGTTGAGTTGAGCGCTAAAATGATAATGGGTTTTTCCGGCTGGGTTTTTACTCCAGATTTTAGCTTTAATGACAATTTTTTCGGCGTTGATTTTTTCAACTTCTTCTATATCGAGAATATGTTCTTTGGCTAAGTTATGGTTAAAGGTAATTCCCTTTAAAACTTTGAAATCTGTGTAATTGAATAATCGATAACCGGGATACATTTCCTCACAGCAATTAATTATCCATGTCATTGCACAGGTAGCAGGTAATACGGGAGAACCTGCTATTGCATGGTCATATAAAAAGGGATTCGCTTCCAGTTTCATCTGGCGACGGATGCGATGAGTCCGGAGTTGGGAATCTAATTCTATAGTTGGGGGAACCAATGGACTACCAATGACAACTTGTGCAGTGTCATTATGGGCTGGGTGCAATTCGTTAACTAACATTTGTGTACCCGCATCCACAGGAATAATATCAAATCCCCTTTCTGCAAGCGCTTTTTTTAGTTCTGGTGACACCATCCCACTATCCCAAGCACCCCAGTTAATGGCGACTACATGACACTGAGGATGATTTTGCTTAATTAAATGGGCAGATTTATTGAGAATTTCGTTAGCGATCGCATAATCAGATTGTCCAATATTGCCGTAAAATCCAGTTACGGAGGAGAACAATACTAAATGCTGGAGTTGCTCAAGGTTCACACAAGTCAAGAGATTTTCTAATCCCTGCACCTTAGCTGTGTAAACCTTTTCAAAATCCTGGTCTGTCTTCTTTTCAATCAGCTTATCAGCTAAATTTCCCGCCCCGTGGATAATCCCAGTGATTGCACCTACAGCCGCTAATTTTTGCTGTAAATCTGCAACATTTGTGACATCTACACTAATATATTCGGCTTGAGCGCCTGTTTCTTGGATACTTGCTAAGGTTTTTTTAATTTCTCGACTGGAAACGATTTTGTTATATATCTTCAGTACACTCATAGGAGTTGGTTTTTCTCCTTGAGACAGAAGATTTTCCATGATGCGTTTCTTTAAGGCTGGTTCTTCGATACAATCTTGAGCAAATGCTGGTTCAATTTCTAAAAGCTCGGAACGACCAAGGAGAATAAATTTACAAGGTTGGTGCTGCGCCATTTTAATTGCACATTGGGCTGTAATCCCTTTTGCACCACCACTGACAACAAAAACTGATGAAGGGCGAACTTGAGTTTGTGTAGTCATATTTTTTATGATTAAAGAGGAACTAACCACAGAGACGCAGAGTACACAGAGAGATGAGACTTAGTGTTCTTTCTTCTTTGCGTCTTTGCGCCTTTGCGTGAGACAAAAAATAATCCTGAAACGCAGAGGGAGATATGGTTATACCTCCCTCATTAACGTTACTTCTCGAAAGAAGCAACTAAGGTTACGCGTCCTTGGGAACCGTAAGCAACTTCGCTGATATAATTATTGGGGTCGTGCAGTTCAGCGATAATATGTTCTGCTGACTGTTGGGGATTGATAGCTGGACTTAAGTCAATGGCGCGAGTAAAGACTTTTGGCCATTCCCACTTTAGAGATTTGGTTAATCCAAATAATCCAGCACCAATCACTCCGAAGTTGATGTTATGTTCTAAGCCAAAAGCACCATCTAAACGGTTGACAGTTAAGAAACAACTGCGTTCATAACCCGCCACTTCATTGAGAGTTTGCTTGAGATGTTTGGCTATGAAGAACACGTGCTTGACAATGGCTTTTTCTTGTTCTAAGTAAGCAGGTGTCTGATTTCTCTGAAATACTGGATGAATATGAATGAATGCACCAATGTTGCCGAAGTGAGTCGCGATCGCAGATAATTTATGTTGGAGTAATTCTTCGGTCATATCTGCGAGAACTACGCGATTCACTCCGACTGGTAAAGACGATTGTTGAGGAACGATAGATGGGGGGAAACTTAAAATTACCACTTTCCCGCCTCGTTCGCTTAAAGTTTGAGCTAATTTGGAGGTGGTGAGGGAACCATCGTCAGTAATTACACTCACGTGTCCCTCTGGTAAAGCAAAATCTAAACTATCCGGTGGTGGGAGGAATTGCAGTTTAGCTGGTCGCCGTGTCACACCCTCTATTACCTGGACTGGCTGGTAACTAAACGACCGCTGAGACTTTTTTTTTTCACCTCCAGCAGCCAGCTTTTGGAGATAATCAACTATTTGACCAATGGTGCGGAGGTCTCCCAGTTCTTCAATATTGGGTTGGGGTAAATTAGGGTACTTATCTTGCATCGCGCCCAATATTTCTACCCGTTTGATGGAGTCAATTCCTAAATCAGCCTCCATATCCATTTCCATTTCCAGCATCTCAACTGGATAGCCAGTTTTATCACTGGTGATGGCTAATAAGTTATTACCTAAGTCGGCTAAGTCAATTTTAGGTGCAGATATAGGTTCAGGTGCTGTTTCAACTACAGGGGCTGGTGTTACTGCTACAGGTGCTGGTGCTGTTTCAACTACAGGGGCTGGTGTTACTGCTACAGGTTCAGGTGCTGTTTCAACTACAGGGGCTGGTGTTACTGCTACAGGTTCAGGTACTGTTTCAACTACAGGGGCTGGTGTTACTGCTACAGGCGCTGGTGCTAGTGTCTCTGTGGGCTGAGTTGTTACCTGAGTGGAAATGATTTGAGAATATTCTTGTTGGATAAGTTGGAAAAACTTCTTGGCGTATTCTAACTGTTCTACAAGATATTGCTCATGGATGCGTAGGGTTTCACCTTGTTGGCTGTGAAACTGCATCATTCCCCGTTCTACACTTTCTTTGACAACTAGCTGAAGTTGTGCTGATTCATCGTTAGATTTGCTGTTGGCAAACACAGCGTTCTGTTGCTGCATCAATTGGAAAAACGCTTTGGTGTATTCCATCTGATGTTGCAGATAAGTCCCGTGGACTTGCAGATTTTCGGTTTGATTTTGCTGGAACTGTGTCAGCAGATATTCTAAACTTTCTAACGCCCGTTGGTAATTTACAGGTTTTTCTGGTGTTGGTTGCATCTTTGTCTCCTGGGCTATTGCAGTCGGAAGAATCACAGGATTCATTTGAGGCTGCGGTGCAGTATTAGTAGATTTATGTGAAAATTCGGGCAGACTATCGATAGGATGGGCAACACGTCCATTAGTGGTATGTTCTTTAACTGGTGGTGTGCTGGCTACAACTTCCGAAAAGTCCGGTGTGGAAGTCATTGGTAAACTTACTTGATGTCCGTTCCGCAAAGCTTCAGGAAAGGCATTCTTGGTTTTTTCGGACACATAGTTCATGCCGTTTAAACGCACATTTATCGCCTTCTTCTTCTCCACTGGTGGTAGTGCAGGTTCTACTTGATACGGATCGAGGTTTTTCAAAGATAAGCCCACTACACGCAACTGTACAGCCGCTTCTCGCAAGGAACGATCGCTGTTCTTTTGAGTGCTGGGGTTCAATGAGATGGTAAGATGTGGGCGATCGCCTAAAATATCTTTTACCAAGTTGGTCAAAATCCGCCGGGGACCAAATTCCACAAAGCAATAGCCACCCGCAGCATAGATATTTTCAATTTCCTGTTTAAACATCACCGAATTAGACAGGTGAGTTTCCAGAATTTTCTGAATTGCTTGGGCTTCTTGGGGATAGGGTTTACCTGTAACGTTGGTGAAGACAGGAATTTGAGGCTGATTGAATTTAACAGATTTAGTGGCGATCGCAAAGGATTTTTGAGCAAAAGCAATTAACGGCGTGTGGAAAGCAGCAGACACAGGTAACACCACCGCAGTACAACCTTGTTCCTGTAAAGCTTGTCTCACCTTAGCGATTTCTGCCGTCGGCCCTGCCAAAACAATTTGTGTGGGAGAATTAAAGTTAGCAATGGTAACTTGGGGATAATTCCGCAACACCACCGCAACCTTACTAATTTCTTCCTTCACCGCCAACATACTCCCAGCATCATGGTCTGGGTCTTCTGGCGCAGCCATCGCTTGACCTCTAGACTTCACTAGAAACAAATAATCTGCTTCACTCAAAACCCCCGCAGCCCATAAAGCTGTTAGTTCGCCAAAGCTGTGTCCCGCCACAAAATCAGATTTAAATCCCGCTTGTTGCAATATAGAATACAAACCAGCGCTAAATACCCCAATGGCAGGTTGAGCGTATTCTGTGCGTTGCAGTGCAGCAATTTGGGCATTTTTTTCTGCCTCATCAAACACCGGATGGGGAAAGACAATTTCTGAAACTGGTTGCAAATTATCTTTGAGTAGCAAACTATCCATACAGCCATGCAAACGGCGCATGGTAGGAAAGTTCATTACCAATTCTCGCCCCATTTCCAGGTATTGCGAACCCTGTCCAGAAAATAGAGAAACAACCTTTCCGCCCAACTCCATCCCAGAGGAACGATAATAAATACCTTGAGGATGTTCCCAAGATGTTGCAGAAGCCTTGTGTTTCAGCCAGTCAATACTAACCTGCATCAACTTACAAGCTTCTTGGAGATTCTCAGCCACAAACCCAACTCTAGCTGCAACCTGGGGAATCTCCACTGATTGACATTCTTTCACTAATGCAGCAAAGTGTCCTTCACCATCGGCTGACTGTAACTGATTGAAAGTTTCTTCACATTTACTCAACAGTTGTGCGGGACTATTCGCAAATAGCAACACCTCACGAGCTGTACTGTGTAAACGGTAGGGAAGATTTTTTTCAGTTTCGTATTCTTCTAAAACCACGTGATAATTTGTTCCACCAAAACCGAAAGAACTTACCCCAGCCCGTCTTGGTGCTTCACCTTCCGCCCGAATCCAAGGTCTAGTTTGGGTATTCAAATAAAATGATGAATTTTTGATATCCAGCTTAGGATTTGGTTCAGTAATATTGATGGTTGCGGGTAAAACTTTGTGATGCAGTGCCAAAGCTGTTTTAATCAAACTTGCAGCACCAGCCGCCGCTTTGGTATGTCCAATTTGAGATTTTACACTCCCCAAAGCGATATGCTGTTTTTGGGAATCATGCTGACTAAAGTAGTCTCTTAAAGAACTGAACTCGGTGGGGTCGCCAGCCATTGTTCCAGTCCCGTGGGCTTCCATTAACCCTACAGTCGCCGGAGAAAAGTCAGCATCATCATAAGCACGTTCCAAGGCTCTAACTTGACCTTCCTTGCGGGGAGCATAAATACTCTTGTAGCGACCATCACTAGAAGTACCAATACCTTTAATTACGGCATAAATTTTATCATTGTCCCGTTCCGCATCTTCCAGACGCTTGAGGACATACATACAAACACCTTCACCCAGCAACATCCCATCAGATTTAGCATCGAAAGGTTTAGTGTTTTCGCTAGGAGAAACGGCTGGTGTTTTGCTGAAAGAAATGTAAGCCATGATAGTGTTGTCAGTATCAACACCACCTGTGAGCATCATATCAGCCCGATGTTCCACCAGTTCGCTGATAGCCATTTTCAAAGCACCAAAGGAACTAGCGCAAGCCGCATCCACGACACAATTTGTCCCACCAAAATTCAAGCGGTTCGCAATTCTTCCCGCCACCACATTCGCCAACATTCCAGGAAAAGCATTTTCATCCCATTTGATATAGGCGCTTTTAATTTTTTCGATAATTTTTTGAGTATCTTCATCAGAAATACCACTGCTTTTGAGTGCTTTTTCCCAAACAGGATACTCTAGCCGAGCTGAAAGTGGCATTCCCAATTGCTTGGCCATAGCCACCCCCAAGATGACTCCAATCTTCTCACGGCTAAATTCACGGGAGTCACCATAACCAGCATCTTCCATTGCTTCTTTAGCAATTACCAAACCTAATAGCTGGGAAATATCTGTAACTTCCAAGATGCTGGGAGGAATACCAAATTCCATTGGGTTAAAATCAACCTCTGGAATAAACCCACCTCTTTTACAGTAGGTTTTGTCTTCAGGGGTTCTGGGGTTGGGGTCGTAATAATCTTCGACGCTCCAATGTGTGGACGGGACATCAGTAATACAATCAATTTTGTTAACGATATTTTGCCAGTATTCCCGTAAATTTCTAGCTTGAGGTAATAGAGAAGCCATCCCGACAATAGCTATGGGATTTTGTGCTAATTTCCTATTAATTTTGTTAACTGACATTGGTGTTTCCTTGCTCAACTTCTTGTCCTCTATTGACCTAATCAAAGTTTTCTCAACACTTTTGATAAGGCTCTCTAACTCTGCCAAAGCCGTATCAATTGAATAAGCAGACATAAGGCATATACTGTTCTTAAGTTCTGTGGATTGTGATAGCTTGTGTGGCGATCGCTACGGTAATTCCTAATTCGTAATTCGTAATGCTCCCTTTCCTGCGGAACGCTACGCGAACGTAATTAAGAACTCAGATTTAGTCTGATTTGGCAGAACTGGTATAGTTTATAGCACCTGACAAAGAAACGAAGTACACATTTTAATTTTATTAATCTTGTGGAGTCAGCAGGAAAGCCCGCCATTGTGTACCTCAGTTGGAGGAAATATACTGAAACTGCTTGTTTCTAAATCAACCACACACGATACATACTGTTTTTCCGCCCTAATTAATGGCTGCTTTGAGCAATTCCAGGCAATTTCGGAATCCAGCATTCGTGAAATAATCTTATACAGGACTCGATTCTTGATATTGAGGCAATAGGTCAATCACGTTGTTGAAGCTGGAAAAATAGTCTTGGAGTACGTTAGCTGCTTGACCAGTGAATTCCATCCATTCGTAATGATAGAGATTTTCAGTGAGCGTATCCCACTGGATCAAGGAAAACTGAGGAGTAGCTACTAGGACAGAAACGCCTTTTTCTCCCAAACTAGTTTGAGTATCTAGCCTAACCGCAGCAACGTAGCTGGTGTTAATGACAACGTTCTGAATCTTGATAAATGCCATAGCCAGTTTCAGCTTCCAAGATAATTTATTTTAAGCAATTTGACCCAGAAAAGTTGACAACTTCGTTACAGAAAAAACATTCCTCGATATTCTGAATTCATGCATTTTTCTGAAGAAATACTCACACACTTATAGGGTGATGCAAATGCAGTCAGGTTTAGTTTTTCTTTTTCAAATTTGAACAAAATAACTAATTTTCCTTGCCGCTTTGAAAGGGTTGAATTAATAAAAACAATAGCATGATTCACAGAAACTAAATCATTTGTTTAAGGTAATTTTATAAATAAACTAGATTCTTGCTGGTAGCAATTTTGTAAAAGACACGATATACAAGTATTTTAATTAACTTGATTTTATTTTCATGATTTAGCTAAATTGCCTTCATAATCTCATTTTTTTATCTCAGTACGTATCTCTTATGTCACCAGTTATAGTTTAATTAACACTTTTGCAAAATACCAAGCCATTTAAACTTATTTTTCAGAAGAACATCATAATTAAAGCCAAAAAAATGATTCCCTTTTAAAATAAAACTACCTATATAAACCAATGGTAATTTATAAAGCAAATATTAATTTGGAAGATAGTGCATAATAAACAAATCCTATTTGTGATGAATTGCCTAAACTTTGACCGCATCTAGTAATGTCTGACAAAGCAGTTACAGATTTAGAAATAACTTTGTGAATCAAAGAAGACGAAAGGTAGTTAAGTAAGGAAGTTTAAAGTAATTTCTCACTCCCCCTGCTCCCCGCTCCCTGCCCCTGCTCTCAAAACGACGGGATATTTTTTTATTTGGAAGTCTCTAAGACCCCAAGCCAATTTTATGGGGTAGTTTACTAGTCCATTTCTGCCACCGCATGATTCCCCGGTTCACCAATTGGGGATTTTCATCGCCAATAAAACAAATTCGCCCCATTCTTTCGCAAGCAATGAGAATTTCACCATTTCCCATAAAGGGAGCAATTACAAAATTATTCTGATGGGTATACAAATTAATTAAGTAGTTGACAATACCTTCTACTCCGTCAACATTAATTGATGTCTGTGGCTGAGATATTGATTGATGAGAAAAAATTCCTACATACAGATTACCTAGAACTAATTCATATTGAAAAGGCATTTGGTTATGGCGATAAAAATTATAAATATGACCTTCAGAACGCAACACCGCCACAACTCGCGCCTCATCTATTAAGTAATTATGCTCCCAAGTCTGAGAAAGGGTAGCGATCGCTAAAGCTGCATTTGATGGTAACAGGTTTCTAAATTCTGAACTAGCAGTACGATCACAATACACTAAATGCCTTCCCAGCATCCATTCTTCACCAATTTTAACTTTAATTTCATCACTAACGAGTGGTTCCGGTTGACGTTGACTTTTCTTTTGCGCCAACTTAGCTTCCCGTTGCGCCATAGCACTTTTGTATGCCAAAATCTGTAAATCTTTTTGCTGCGCTCTAGCTTCCAGCATCAATTGAGCTTGCTTTGCCGATTCTGCCGCATCTCCTCTCGCCTCGGCTAATTCCCAAGCCTTTTGAGACTCTTCTGCCAAAATCCGCTCTTTACTCCCAGCCCTAGCCACCTTGAGTAGTGCAGTAGGGCTATCAGCAATGGGCGAACCCTTAATTATTTCTTTCACCTCTACATGAATACTTTTAGCAATCTGCTTACCGTGCTGAAAGGTGCGTTCAGAATACCCAACCTCTTTCGCTAACTCCACAGTGCGCTTTAACGGTGGTGAAACCGTTTCGCCACCTTTGGCTGTATATTGATTATCGCCAACCTTTGCCCTTAAACCCATCCGTGCTAAGATTTCGTCTCGCTCAAACCACAGTTCCGAACGCTCCAAAGGTTCCAACTCATTACGAATCAAATTCTCATCAATTTCCGCTAAACGGGATTGGTCAGAATTTTCATAGTTAACAATATTGCACTCAACAGCCTCCAGCCCTAAAAGTTTGCAAGCTGTCAAACGATGTAGCCCCGCAATCAGATTCAGCTTTTGATCCACCGTAATCGGGTTTAATAAACCATTAGCCCGAATTGACTCCTTCAACTCATTCACCTTTTCGCCCTTAACCGGACGGCGGTTGCGACCAATCCGAATTTGGTCTATGGACACTATAGGCATAATTACTATTTTTAAGGGCAGTCAGTCCAAGGAATATCTCAATATATTGCATCACTATGCTCAATGGCGAGTCAAAGAAGAGGCAGGGGGGCAAGGGGCAGGGTGCAGGGGAGAAAAAAACAGGTTATTACAGGTATTTTTAGGTAAATAGATCACGTGGTAGGGGCGCAAGGCCTTGCGCCCCTACGACAAATGTAGTTCAAATACATGAAAACTGATGTAAGTAAGGAAGTTTAAAGTAATTTCTAACTCCCCCTTGCTCCCTGCTCCCTGCTCCCCTGCCTCTTTTGACACCAAGCAACACCAGATTGACAAAAACAGCAATATTTGCAATACTCAAAGACAAGCTAACTCGAATTTTTCATAGTTAACTTTCTCAGCGCTTCGACTATCTTAAAATTTAGCTTTTCATCCTAGTCAGATTGTATTTTACACTACTTGATTCGGTGTCAAACTAGGATAAAACTAAGAAAGATTTGCAGTCACACCACCATGAAATCAGTGAACAGTGAACAAGGCTTGTGGTGGAATAACTCAACCCAATAATGTCTCTTGACTGCTGATAACTGATAACGACGGCTGTACAGGCGTACAACAATTTATATAGAACTAATTAGACCTCTCAATTTACTGAAATAAAACTACAGAGAAAAATGCTCTTGGTTAATTTGTAGATGAGTCTATTGCATTCAAATGATATAGCCATTTAGGTTGTCCCCTGGCATAGCACAATTGGAATAAAAATATGGCAGCAAACAAAGAACGCCAGTTCCTCACAAAACCCCTCGGTCGGTGGCGGATAATTTTGGCAGCTTCTATCACTTTAGCGACTGGATTAGTAACTTTTTACAGCCTTTCACAAAATCGATTTAGCACTCAAGTTCAGACTACTCCAGCGAATTTGCCCCAGCCTACTGCTACCCCTGCTAAACTTGCGGTGACAGCTTTGGGACGTTTGCAACCTGACGGTGAAGTGACAAATTTGTCTGCACCCAATTCAGTCAACGGTGTGCGGGTTGAAAAAACCTTGGTGAAGGAAGGAGAAGAAGTTAAAGCTGGACAAGTATTGGCATATTTAGAAAATTATGCTCGCTCCACAGCCGCCTTGCAACAGGCTTTAGATCAACTAGAAATTGCCAAGGCTAGACTAGCACAAGTCCAGTCTGGAGCTAAACCCGGAGATATTGCCGCCCAAAGAGCTGCGATCGCCCGTTTAGAGTCACAATTAAAAGGAGACATTGCGGCTCAACAAGCGACAATCAATCGTATCCAGGCTGAAGTAGATAACGCCCAAAGCGAAAACAATCGATATCAGCAGTTATACAAAGACGGTGCTGTTTCCGCCTCCGTCGCAGATACTAGGGCGTTACAACTCAAGACTGTACAACAGCAGCTGGCAGAAGCCAAAGCCAGTCTCAACCGAACTCGAAACACACTTCAAGACCAACTCAAAGAAGCCAAAGCCAGACTTAACAGTATTAGCGAAGTCCGTACCGTTGATGTAGAATTGGCACAAACTGAAGTCAAAAGTGCTGTAACTGCTATCAAACAAGCACAAGCAGACCAAGAATTAACATACCTCAAATCTCCTATAAACGGTCAAATTTTAAAAATTCACGCCAAAACAGGCGAAGTAATTAGCAGTAACGGATTTGCTGAGATAGGTAAAATATCTCAAATGTATGTAATTGCCGAAGTGTATCAAACTGACATTCAAAAAGTAAAAATAGGCCAAAAAGCAACCATTACTAGCAACGCCTTTTCCGGAAAAATAGAGGGAACTGTCAGCAAAATAGGTTGGCAAATTGACAGACAAAGCATCTTCAGCCTTAATCCCGCAGCAGATACAGACCGCAGAATAGTTGAAGTAAAAATCAGTATCAGCGACCCCGCAGATAGCCAACGGGTAGCCCGATTAACAAACTTACAAGTAGACGTAGCCATTCAACTCTAAATATACCTAGCGTAACCATAGTTGCGCTAAATTTCCTTCTTTCCTTTGCGTCCTTCTCCCAAAGGGAGAGGCTAACGCCAATGCGGTACTTTCCTCATATAAATTGCGTCCCCACAAAACAAAATCCCAAATGGTATTAAACCATGAATTTTAAAATTCCTTTAGCATGGCTACAGCTAGCCCAACAAAAAGTTAGGTTTCTCGTGGCTGTAGCTGGGATTGCTTTTATTGTGCTACTCACCTTCATTCAACTAGGCTTTCAAGATGCGCTTTATTCTAGTGCTACCGCACTGCATCAAAATCTCCAAGGTGATCTATTTTTAGTTAGTTCACAATATAAATCTTTAACCGCAACTCAAAGTTTTTCCCGCAGCCGTTTATACCAAACCTTGGGTTTTGATGGTGTAGAGTCAGTTAGCCCCATATATTTGCAATTTGCGAAATTAAAAAATCCCGCAACTGGAGAGAAATATTCCATA